>JAGWIC010000053.1 GCA_028866435.1 Lysobacteraceae bacterium
CGGCGGCGCGCAGACGCCGGCACAGATGGCCTGTTTCGGCGAGGCGACCAGGATGCTGCAGGGACCGCGCTCGCTGTCCAACTCCGCCGCGGTGCTCGGCTGGCCCGAGGCGCGGGCGGACTGGGTGCGTACCGGCGGCCTGCTGTACGGGCTTTCGGTGGTGGCGGGCAAGAGCGGCGCCGAGCTGGGCTTTCGCCCGGCGATGACCTTGAGTACCCGGCTGATTGCGATCAACCGGATCGGCAAGGGCGAGCGGATCGGATACAACGGCCTGTGGCGCTGTCCCGAAGACATGCCGGTGGGCGTGGCGGCGGTCGGTTACGGCGATGGCTATCCGCGCAGCGCCGCCGCCGGCACACCGGTCATCGTGGGCGAGCAGGCGGTGCCGCTGATCGGCCGCGTCTCGATGGACCTGATCACGCTGGACCTGCGTCAGGCGGCCGCCGCGAAGATCGGCGACCGGGTCGTGCTGTGGGGTGGCCAGTTGCCGGTGGAAACCGTGGCCAGCCAGGCCGGCACGATCGCCTATGACCTCACCTGCGGCATGACCCGGCGGGTGTTGTTCGTCGAAGACGAAGCCTGACACGCCATCGGGCCGCGGCGTCTCGCCGCCTGCGATGGGCTCGGGCTAAGCTCGGTGTTCCCATCTTCATCCTGTTGCGGAAATTCCCATGGCCAAAGCCAAGACCGCCTACGTCTGCACCGATTGCGGCGCCGAACACAGCAAGTGGCAGGGGCAGTGCGTCGAGTGCGGGGTGTGGAACACGCTCAGCGCGGTGGTGCTGGCGCCGTCATCGGCCGCGCCAGCGTCGGTGGGTGCGCAGCGTTCCAGTTACGCCGGGGCCGCCGCCGGTTCGGCGCGGATCACCCCGCTGACGGCGGTGGCGCTGACCAGTGAACCGCGCACCGCGACCGGCGTCGGCGAGCTCGACCGGGTGCTTGGCGGCGGGCTGGTGCAGGGCTCGGTGGTGTTGATCGGCGGCGATCCCGGTATCGGCAAGTCGACCCTGCTGCTGCAGGTGCTGGGGACACTGGGGATGCAGCTGCCCAGCGTCTACGTCACCGGCGAGGAATCGCTGTCGCAGGTGGCCGCGCGCGCGCAGCGTCTGGGCCTGCCGCTGGAGCCGCTGCAGGCGCTGGCGGAAACCTGCATCGAGCGGATCCTGGAGCAGGCGATGGCGATGCGCCCGCGGGTGCTGGTGATCGACTCGATCCAGACCATCTGGACCGAGCTGCTCACCGCGGCGCCGGGTTCGGTCGGTCAGGTGCGCGAGTCCGCCGCCAAGCTCACGCGATTCGCCAAGGAGACCGGCACCGCGGTTTTCCTGGTCGGCCACGTGACCAAGGATGGTGGCATCGCCGGCCCGCGCGTGCTCGAGCACATGGTCGACGCGGTGCTGTATTTCGAGGGCGAATCCGGTTCGCGCTTCCGCGTGCTGCGCGCGTTCAAGAACCGCTTCGGCGCGGTCAACGAGCTGGGCGTGTTCGCGATGTCGGACAAGGGCCTGCGCGAGGTACCGAACCCGTCGGCGATCTTCCTCTCCGCGCATGCGGGGCCGACCGCGGGCAGCGCGGTGATGGTCACCCGCGAGGGCACGCGGCCGCTGCTGGTGGAGGTGCAGGCGCTGGTCGACCAGTCCTCGCTGGGCAACCCGCGTCGCGTCACCCTGGGGCTGGAGCAGAACCGGCTGGCGATGCTGCTGGCGGTGCTGCACCGGCATGGCGGCGTGGCGGCGTACGACCAGGACGTGTTCGTCAACGTGGTCGGCGGCATCCGCGTGCAGGAGACGGCGGCCGACCTGCCGGTGCTGCTGGCGGTGCTGTCGTCGTTGCGCGACCGGCCGCTGCCGGAGCACATGGTGACGTTTGGCGAGGTCGGCCTGTCCGGCGAGATCCGGCCGGTGCCCAATGGCGAGGAGCGCCTCAAGGAGGCCGCCCACCACGGCTTCCGCCGGGCGATCGTGCCCAGGGCCAACGCGCCGAAAAAGGGCCGGGTGGGCGAGATGGAGGTGGTCGGGGTGGAACGGCTGGCCGAGGCGATCGACGCCTGCCGCTGACGCCTTATTCGCTGGGCAGTGGCCAGGCCTGGAAGGCGGGTAACTGTTCGGCGCGTGCCGAGAACGCGGTCAGCGCGGGGTAGTCTGCGGCCACCATGATTTCCGGCACGACCAACTGGATGAAGCCCCAGGCTACCGCGACGGTGATATCGGCCTGTCCGGGCTTTTCGCCCTGCAACCAGCCGGCGGGAAGGTCGCCGACCTCCCGCTCCAGCGCGACGCCGGCGGATCGAAGTTGTTCGCCCACGCGCTGCAGCCAGGGCTGGTAGAGAAAATTGTCGGGTCGCTTGCGTTCGTAGACGATCTGCACGGCTTTCTCGGCGGCCAGCAGCGCCAGTCCGATCCAGCGCAAGGCGTCGCGGCGAGGTGCTGTTTCCACGGGCAGCAGGCGCCGATTCGCCGCGACGGTGGATTCGGCGTAGTCGATGATCAGGCTGGAATCGATCAGCTGGGTGCCGTCATCGCAGATCAGGGTCGGCGCCTTGACCAGCGGATTGATCCGTCGGAATTCATCGTAGTCGCGGAATACCGAGAGGGAGCGGTGCTCGAATGGCAGGCCCAGCATCTGCAGGGAGATGGCCGTGCGCCGGACGAAGGGGGAGTCGAGCATGCCGATCAGTTGCATGGCGCACCGTTTGCAAGTCAGGTCAGGGAGCGAACACGATGGTCTTGTGGCCGTCGATCAGCACGCGGTCGTCCAGCAGGCGGTGCAAGGCGCGAGCCAGCACCCGGCGCTCGATGTCGCGGCCGATCCGGATCAGGTCCTCGGGCGTGTCGTGGTGGTTAACGCGTTCGATGTCCTGCTCGATGATCGGGCCTTCGTCCAGTTCCGGGGTGACGAAATGGGCGGTGGCGCCGATCAGCTTCACGCCGCGGCGGTGCGCCTGGTGGTAGGGGCGCGCGCCCTTGAAGCCTGGCAGGAACGAGTGATGGATGTTGACGCAGCGCCCGGCCAGTTTCCCGGCCAGGTCATTCGACAGCACCTGCATGTAGCGTGCGAGCACGACCAGGTCCGGCTGCGTCTGTTCGATCACCTGCCAGACCCCGGCTTCCTGCGCCGGCTTGTCATGGCGATCGCTGGGCAGGTGGTGGAACGGGATGTCGTCGAAATCGAGATGCCGGTAGGTTTCGCGCGGGTGGTTGGCGATGATGCCGACGATCGCCATCGGCAACTCTCCGGTGCGCCAGCGGTAGAGGATGTCCGCCAGGCAGTGGTCGAATTTCGACACCATCAGCAGCACCCGCCGGTGCTGGTCGCGGTCGCGCAAGGTCCACTGCATGGCGAAGCGCCGCGCCACCGGCTGGAAGCCGGCCTGGAGTTCCGCCGGCGATGCCGCCGCCGCGGCACCGGGCTGGAACACGATCCGCATGAAGAAGCGGTGGCTGTCGGGGTCGCCGAATTGCTGCGCCTCGAGGATGTTGCCGTCGCGGCTGGCGATATGGCCCGACACGGCGGCGACGATGCCGGGCTGGTCGGGACACGAAAGGGTGAGTACGAATTGCCGGGGACCCACTAGATGCTCCGGTGCAGGATCAGCTCGAGTACGGCCTTGGTGCCGAACAGCGCCAGCAGCAGCAGGGCCATGCCGGCCAGGGTCAGGTTCACCGCCTGCCGCCCGCGCCAGCCGTAGCGCCAGCGGCCGCACAGCAAGGTGCCGAAAACCAGCCAGGCGATGATCGAAAGCACGGTCTTGTGGACCAGGTGCTGGCCGAACAGGTTCTGTACGAACAGCGCGCCGGTGATCAGGGTCAGGGTCAGCAGCAGGAAGCCGGCCGTGATCAGGCGGAACAGGAGTGTTTCGGTCAGGGTCAGCGGCGGCAGCGCCCGCAGCCACGGACCGAACTGGTGGTGACGCAGGGCGCGTTCCTGCACCGCCAGCAGAATGGCGAGCACGGCGGCAATCGAGAAGATGCCGAATGCCACGAGCGCCACGGTGACGTGCAACTTGATCTGCCAGTCCATCGGCTGCGGCAGGGTCGGCGGCGCCAGGAAACTGTCCACCGCCAGCAGCAGCGCGGTCAGCGGAAACACGATCACGCCCAGTGCCGCGACCGGACGGGACAGGTTCACCAGCAGCGTCATGGTGGATACCACGAAGGCAACCAGCGAGAGCGCGGCGAAGAAATGCAGGTCCAGTGCGCCGCGGTGCATGCCCAGCAGGATCGCGGCATGGATCATCACGGCCACGGCGGCCACGCTCAGCGACAGCCGGTTCAACGGCGGGCTCGCGCTCAGCAGGGGGCGGGCCAAGCCGCCGGCGGCAGCGAGATAGAGCGCAATGGCGACCAGGGCGAGAGTGTGAATGACCATAGCCGTGCAGTGTCGCACAGGGCTGCATTGCCTTGCATGCGAAAGCCGGCCACCGGCTCCGCTATAATCGCCACTTTCCCGATTTGCCGGTTGCGCCATGTTCGAGTCGCTCAGTCAACGCCTTTCGTCCACCGTCAACCGCCTGCGTGGCCGTGGCCGGCTGACCGAGGAAAACATCCGCGAAGCGCTCCGTGAGGTGCGTATCGCCCTGCTCGAGGCCGACGTCGCCTTGCCGGTGGTGCAGGCGCTGATCCAGCGGATCAAGGTCCGCGCGGTAGGCCAGGAAGTGGTCAAGAGCCTGTCGCCGGGGCAGGCGCTGGTCAAGGTGGTCAGCGACGAGTTGACCGTGGTCATGGGCACCGCCAACACCGAGTTGAACCTGGCCCAGCAGCCGCCGGCGGTGGTGCTGATGGCGGGCCTGCAGGGTGCCGGCAAGACCACCACGGTGGCCAAGCTGGCGCGGCTGCTGACCGAGCGCAAGAAGAAGAAGGTGATGGTGGTCAGCTGCGACGTCTATCGCCCCGCGGCGATCGAGCAGTTGCGGACCCTGGCCGAGCAGGTCGGGGTGAAATTCTTCCCGTCCGAGGCCGGCCAGGACTCGGTGCGCATCGCCAGGGACGCGATCGCCGCGGCGCGCCGCGAAGTCGTCGACGTGCTGCTGGTCGATACCGCCGGTCGCCTGCATGTGGACGAGGCGATGATGGCGGAGATCAAGGCGCTGCATGCCGCGATCAATCCGATCGAAACCCTGTTCGTGGTCGACTCGATGACCGGCCAGGATGCCGCCAACACGGCCAAGGCTTTCAACGAAGCCCTGCCGCTGACCGGCGTGGTCCTGACCAAGACCGATGGCGACGCGCGCGGCGGTGCGGCGTTGTCGGTGCGCTACGTGACCGGCAAGCCGATCAAGTTCCTGGGCGCGGGCGAGAAGACCGATGCGCTGGAGCCGTTCCATCCCGATCGACTGGCCCAGCGCATCCTGGGCATGGGCGACGTGCTGTCGCTGGTCGAGGAGGTGGAGCGCAAGGTCGATCACGACAAGGCGCAGAAGCTGGCCCAGAAGGTGATGAAGGGCAAGCGCTTCGACCTGAACGACATGAAGGATCAGCTGGAGCAGATGGGCAACATGGGCGGCCTGGCCGGCTTGATGGACAAGTTGCCCGGGGTTGCCAGCCTGCCGGACAGCGTCAAGTCCAAGGTCAACGACGGCGAGATGAACCGCATGATCGCGATCATCAATTCGATGACCAAGCAGGAGCGCCGCCATCCCGATCTGCTCAATGGCTCCCGCCGCGCCCGGGTGGCCCGCGGCTCGGGCACGCAGCCGGCCGACGTCAACCGCGTGCTCAAGCAGTACATGCAGATGGAAAAGATGATGTCCAAGCTGTCCAAGGGCGGCAGCAAGGGGCTCATGCGGCAGATGCGCGGTGCGATGAAGGGCATGGGCGGCATGGGCGGTCTGCCGCCGATGCGCTGAATAGCGCGGAGTGGGGCCGCAGCGCGGAAAGCGGGAAGCCGCCGCGCGCGCCGGCCTTTTCCCCCGCGTCCTGCACGCTCGTTTCCCGCTTTCCGGCTCTTCCCTTTTTTCGAAAACCCGCTAAAATGCACCGTTTACCGCGCACGGCTCTCGTGCGCCTGCCGCCTGTTCGGCAATTCTGGAGTTCTACCATGGTCAAGATTCGTCTTTCGCGCGGTGGCGCCAAGGGCCGTCCGTTCTACCACGTCGTCGTGACCGATCAGCGCAGCAAGCGCGACGGCCGCAACATCGAGAACGTCGGTTATTACAACCCCGTCGCATCGGGCAAGGACAAGCGCCTTGAGCTGAATGTCGAGCGGGTCAAGGAATGGGTTGGCAAGGGTGCGCAGCTGACCGACAAGGTCGCTGCCCTGGTCAAGGAAGCGGGCAAGCTGCAGCAGGCCGCCTGAGCATGCCGGTAGCCGGTCGACGCGTCCCGATGGGGCGCATCGTCGGCCTGTATGGCGTGCAGGGCTGGCTCAAGATCGAATCCTGGGCCGAGCCGCGGATGCGGATCTTCGATTACCAGCCGTGGCTGCTGGGTGCGGCGCCGGGTGAGGAAAAGAAGGTCAGTGGCATCAAGGGTCGGGCGCAGGGCAAGGGCATCGTGGCCCAGTTGCCCGATGTGCTGGACCGGGAGCAGGCGGCGGCGTTGATCGGCACGGACATTTATGTCACCCGGGAACAACTGCCGGCACCTGCCGAAGGCGAGTATTACTGGGTCGACCTCGAAGGGCTTGAGGTCGTCACCACGCAGGGCGTGGCGCTGGGGCGGGTCAGTCACCTGTTCGCCACCGGTGCCAACGATGTGGTGGTGGTGAGGGATGGCGAGCGCGAGCGCTTGATTCCCTTCATCCAGGGTTTGTATGTGCGTTCCGTGGATCTGTCCGCAGGGCGCATGGTGGTGGACTGGGATCCTGAATTCTGAGAGGTCGCCGGGTAGCGGGACTGGAGGAGCTCGGATCATGCGTATTGACGTCGTCAGCTTGTTTCCCGACTTCGTGCGCCAGTGCGCCGCCGTCGGTGTGGTGGGACGCGCGCAGCAGCGGGAGCTGTTGCAGGTGGAAGCCTGGAACCCGCGCGACTACACCACCGACAGGCACCGTACCGTGGACGGCGGCTCGTATGGCGGCGGTCCAGGCATGGTGATGATGATCGAACCGCTGCGTGCGGCCTTGTCGGCGGTACGTGGCGCGGCACCGGAGCCGGTGCATGTGGTTTATCTCAGCCCGCAGGGACCGCGGCTGACGCAAGGCCGGGTTGAGGCGCTGGCGCGAATGCCGCGAATCGCCCTGCTTTGCGGGCGTTACGAAGGTGTGGACGAGCGGCTGCTGGCGCGTGAGGTCGACGAGGAGCTTTCCATCGGCGATTATGTGCTGTCCGGCGGCGAGCTGGCGGCGGCCGTGGTCATCGACGCCGTGGGACGCTTGCAGGATGGCGCGTTGAATGACGCGGCGTCGGCCGAGCAGGATTCATTCTCGAATGGCCTGCTGGATTGTCCGCATTATGCGAAGCCGGTGCAGGATGCGCTGGGTTCCGTGCCGGAGGTGTTGCTTTCCGGTGACCATGCGGCGATCGCCCGCTGGCGCCTGAAGCAGTCGCTGGGACGAACCTGGTTGCGACGACCGGATTTGTTGTCACAGCATGTCCTGGATGCCAAGTCCCGGGCCTTGCTGGATGAATTTCGCCGCGAACATGCCCGGCAAGGGCTGGCTTCCCAAGAGCCGTCGCGACAAGACGATGCGGTCGAGTGATGATCGCAGCCATGATTGACATCGATGTAAGTGAACCGACAGGTGCGCCATGAACAAGATCATTGAACAGTTTGAGTCCGAGCAGATCACCCGCCAACTGCCGGAATTCAGCCCCGGCGACACCGTGGTGGTCAACGTCAAGGTGAAGGAAGGCAATCGCGAGCGCGTGCAGGCGTTCGAGGGCATCGTGATTGCCAAGCGCAGCCGCGGCCTGCATTCGGCCTTCACCGTGCGCAAGATTTCGCATGGCACCGGCGTGGAGCGCGTGTTCCAGGCGCACAGCCAGCAGATCGAGTCGGTGACCGTGAAGCGCAAGGGCAAGGTGCGTGGCGCCAAGCTGTACTACCTGCGCGGGCTCGAGGGCAAGGCTGCCCGCATCAAGGAAGACGTCGCCGCCGCGGCCGCCGCCAAGGCCAGTGCCAAGAGCGCCGCCGCTGCCGAGTAATCCGGGTCGCGGCGACAAGCCGAGGCCAATGAAAAACCCGCGGATCGCTCCGCGGGTTTTTTCATGGCCAGGCCCGTACCCGCCGGGCCTGCGGGATCACTCCAGTTTCAGCGGCGGCTGCAGGAAATTGCCCTGCACGAAATCGACGCCACAGGCGAACAGCAGCGAGGTGCTGGTGGCGTCCTCGACCCATTCGGCGATCGTCTGGCGCTGCATCTCGTGGGCCTGAAGGCAGATTTCGGTGATCTTCTTCTGGCTGTCCGGGTGCCGTGGCAGGTCGGCCATGTGGCTGCGGTCGATCTTCAGGTAGTCCGCATCGATGTGGTTGAGCAGTTGGAACGAGTTGAGCCCGGAGCCGAACTGTTCAAGCGCGAAGCGGCCACCGAGCTTCTTCCAGCCATTGACGAACTCCTGCGCCGGGCGAAGCATGGTCATCACCTTGCTCTCGGTCATCTCCAGCACGATATGGCCGCGCCTGAGGGCTGCCGCCGCCAGCTTCTCCCGCAGCCATGGCAGCAGGGTCTCGTCCAGCAGCGACGAGGCGGTGAGCTTGATGAAGAACGTGGTCTGCTGCTGTTGTGCCTCACGCGCCCGCAGCACCTTGATCGCCCGCTCGAGTACCCAGCGGTCGATCGCCGCCGTGAGGTTGTGCTTCTCGGCGATCGGCATGAAGAAGCCGGGCAGCACCTCGCCCTGGGGGCCGTTCATGCGCAGCAGGATTTCCGAGTAGTCGCCTTCGGCGTCCTGCAGGCTGACGGTTTGCTGGTGGTACAGGATCAGGCCGTCGTTGTTCAGGGCCTGATGCAGCAGTTCGAGCCAGAACCGGTCGCGTTCCTCGTCGGCCTTCTCGCGGGCCGCGGGGTCGTGCAGTTCGACCTGGCTGCCGCCCAGGCTCTGTGCCGTGCGCAGGGCATTGCTGGCCTGGTTGAGCAGCAATTCGGTGTTGGCGTTCTTCTCGCCCAGCAGGCTGCCGCCGACGCTTGCCGTTACGGTGATCGAGCGCGTGCCGGCATCGAAGATCTGGTCGCCGACGCTTTGCTGCAACTTGGCGATCCACTCCCTGATCGCTTCGTCCGAGCGAGTGTCCATGATTACGCCAAGCGTGTGCTCGGCCAGCACGCCGGCGACGTCGGATGCGCCCAGCAGAATGCGGATGCGGTCGGCGAAGCCGGCCAGCAACTGGTCGGCCTTGTCCAGGCCGACGCCGGCAACCAGGGCCGGCCAGTTGTCCGGTTCGATCAGCAACAGCGACTGGCCCTTCTTGCCCTTGGCGGCAGCGGTGACCGCGTCGTCGATGCACTCCAGCATGCGGGCGCGATTGAACAGGCCGGTGACGGGATCGCGCTGCAGCTGCTCCAGCACGGCCGGGTCGACCAGTTGCCGCCGGAACACGATCTGCAGGCAGGGCTCTCCCTCGAACGTGGCCGGCGCGAACTCCACCGTGGCCTCGAAATGGCTGCCGTCGGCACGCCGTGCGCGCAGGTTGAGCTGGGGCGACTTGCCCTGGCGCGCCTGGCCCTTGAGCACGCTCTTGAGCTCGTCGGCGTTGGCCGAGTCGATCATGTCGAGGACGGGCATGCCCAGCAGGTCGTCGAAGGTGTCGTAGCCAAACGTGTCCAGGTAGGCCTGGTTGGCGCGCACGTGCATGCCCTCGTGGACATAGGCGATGGCGTCGGTGGACGAGTCCAGCAAGGCATCGCAGCGGCGCTCCGATTCGCGCAGGGCGGTTTCCAGCCGCCGCGCGATGCGGCGGGTCCGCAACGCGTCGAATTCGCGCTGCAGGACGGCGATGAGCTGCTTCGGGTGGCTGCGCATGGCGATGCCCCGCACGCCGCCCTCGAACAGCGAGGCGATCGTTTCCGTCTCCATCTTCTGGGTCAGGCCCAGCAGGGAGTAGTCCCGCCCGTAGGCATCGAGAACCCTCATCGCCGCCTCCAGGCTGATGCTGGTCACGGCCGGGTCGAACATGACCACGTCGGGCTCGAGTTCGTTCACCGCGACCTGCAGCTGTTCGACATTGGTGGCGCGTGCCGGCCGCACGGCGATGCCGTTGTTGCGCAGCAGACTGATGATCTGTTCGGCTTCTTCCACCGAATTTTCGATAAAAAGAATCTTTATGACGTAGTCTTTTTTCATGGGGCGTTGAGCTGTCCATTGATCATCGCGGGCGGTTCGAACGGCTGGCATGCTCGTCTGTCAACAGCGTTTGTAACGGATTCCGCCATCGGCCGCCAGCGGGAAACCGCGCAAGATCGACCGTTGCCGGGGTCATAGCGGGCGCTTGGAAGGGTCTCCGGCCAGTTCCCTGACCAGTTTGGGCACGAGATAGCCCGGCAGCCTGGCGCGCAGCCGGGCCATGAGCTCCCGTGCCTCGGCATCGTCGACCTCGAAATGGGCCGCGCCCTGCACCCGGTCCAATTGATGAAGGTAATAGGGCATGGCGCCGACGGCGAACAAGCGCTCGGACAGCTGCTGCAGGGCGTCGACGTTGTCGTTGATGCCGCGCAGCAGCACCGACTGGTTCAGCACGGTGACGCCGGCCTCGCGCAGGCGGGTGCAGGCCTCGGCCACGCTGGCGTCGAGCTCGTTGGCATGGTTCGCGTGCAGGACCAGCACCTTCTGCCAGGGCAGGCCACCGAGCCAGGCCAGCAGCGCGGCGTCGATCCGCTGCGGCAGGACCACGGGCAGGCGGCTGTGGATGCGCAGGCGGGTGACGTGGGAGAGCCCGGCGAGGCCGCGGGTCAGCTCCTCCAGCTTGCCGGTGGACAGGGCCAGCGGGTCGCCGCCGGAGAGGATCACTTCGTTGATCGAGTCGTCCTGGCGCAGGTGCTCCAGCGCCTGCCGCCATTGCCCGGCGGCCGCCATCTCCTCGCCGTAGGGGAAATGGCGGCGAAAGCAGTAGCGGCAGTTGATCGCGCAGCTGCCGCTGGCCAGCAGCAGGGCGCGGCCCTCGTATTTGTGCAGCACGCCGCGCGCCGCGCGGGAGTCCATGTCGCCGACCGCGTCGGTGACGAAGCCCGGCACCCGAGCGAACTCGGCCAGCTGCGGCAGCACCTGCAGCAGCAGGGGGTCGCCGGCGTCGCCGGGGCGCATGCGGGCCACGAAGCCGCGCGGCACCCGCAACGGGAAGCCGGCGTCGGCGGCCGGAAGCTGCCCGGCGAGGTGCTGCAGCCCGAGCAGGGCGAGCAGCTCGCGGCCATCGGTCACCGCATCGCGCCAGAGTTCGCGCCAGTCGACGGCAGGGGGAGATAGGCGAGGATTGGGGCTTGCGGTTATCATGGGCGGCCTTGGGCGGGCGTTGGCGCCCGTGACAGGCACCCATTTTAGCCGTCCCGCGGGACGGATTTACCTCCGGAGCAGATCGCGCATGGCAACCCTTGGCCTCAACGATGTCAAAACGGGCAAGAAGATCATTCACAATGGCGATCCCTGGATCATCACTGAAGCGGACTTCGTCAAGCCGGGCAAGGGCCAGGCGTTCACCCGCATCCGCATCCGCAACCTGAAGGACGGTCGCACGACCGAGCAGACGCTGAAGTCCAGCGACTCCTTCGAGGAAGCCGATGCCACCGACACCGACATGCAGCTGTCGTTTATCGACGGCATCGGCAAGGATCGCGTGTGGAACTTCATGAACATGGAGACCTTCGAGATGGCGCCGGCATCGCTGGCCGCGATGGGCGATGCCTGGAAATGGCTCAAGGGCGAAGAGGAGTGCGTGGTCACCATCTTCAACGGCGCCATCATCGCGGTGCAGGCACCGAAGTTCGTCGAGCTGAAGATCATCGAGACCGATCCGGGCGTGCGCGGAGACACCTCCGGCGGCGGCGGCAAGCCGGCCACGCTGGAGACCGGCGCGGTGGTGCGCGTACCGCTGTTCGTGAACCAGGACGAGGTCATCAAGGTCGACACCCGCACCGGCGAGTACGACAGCCGCGTCAAGTGACGTATCGGCCCGCGCGCTTGCGTGCGGGCCGATACGTCATCCCGGCGGAAGCCGGGGTCCCGTGAAGCCCTTCGCGCGGCATGCGACACCTTTTGCGCTGCGGCGCCGGCAAAGACACCGGGTTCCGGCACTTGCCGGGATGACGATTCGGAGGGGCGGCCGCCGCACGGTACCGCCCCTTCTCGCATCCAGACCGACACAGAGCGAGTTGAAGATGAGCCAGATGACCGCCCAACCCGTCGACTTGGTGATCGAGGCCCGTTGGGTCGTTCCCGTCGAGCCGCATGCCGTGGTGCTGGAAAACCATGCGGTGGTCGTGCACGGCGGCGGCATCGTCGCGCTGCTGCCGATTGCCGAGGCGCGAGCTCGCCATGCGCCGCGCGAGCGGGTCGAACTGGGCGAGCATGTCCTGATTCCCGGCCTGATCAACAGCCATACGCACAACCCGATGACCTTGCTGCGCGGCCTCGCCGATGACCTGCCGCTGATGGTGTGGCTGCAGCAGCACATCTGGCCGGCCGAGGCGAAGGTGATCGGGCCGGAGTTCGTGCGTGACGGGGTGGAGCTGGCGGTGGCCGAGATGCTGCGCGGCGGCACCACCTGCGCCAACGAAAACTACTTCTTTCCGGACGTGATCGGCGCCACCTACCGCAAGCTGGGCTTTCGTGCCGTGGTCGGCCTGCCGGTGATCGACTTCCCCACCGCCTGGGCGAAGAGCCAGGACGAATATTTCGAGCGGGCCAGCGAAGTGCATGACAGCTTCATCGGCGATCCGCTGATCGGCACCGCCTTTGCACCGCATGCGCCGTACACGGTTTCCGACCAGAGCTTCGAGCGGATTCGCGTCCTGTCCGACCAGCTCGATATCCCCGTGCACCTGCATACCCACGAGACCGCGCACGAAATCGAGGAGGAAAAAAAGAAGAGCGGCCTGCGCCCGTTGCAGCGGCTGCAGAAGCTCGGCCTGGTCAATGATCGGCTGATCGCGGTGCACATGACCCAGGTCACCGACGCCGAGATCGCGGCCTGCGCCGCGGCCGGGGTTTCGGTGATCCACTGTCCGGAATCCAACCTCAAGCTGGCATCCGGTTTCTGCCCGGCGGAAAAATTCCGGCGCGCCGGCGTGAACCTGGCGATCGGCACCGACGGCTGCGCCTCCAACAACGACCTGGACATGTTCGGCGAGATGCGCACCGCCGCGCAGCTGGGCAAGGCCGTGGCCCAGGATGCCTCGGCGTTCGACGCCGCCTTCGCGCTGCGCGCGGCCACGCTCAATGGCGCCAGGGCGATCGGGCTGGAGGCAAGGGTCGGCTCGATCGAGGTCGGCAAGCAGGCCGACCTGGCCGCCGTGCGACTGGGCGAGCTGGAAACCCAGCCGCTGTTCCATGTGCTGTCGCAACTGGTCTATGCCTGTTCGAGGCATCAGGTCAGCGACGTGTGGATCGCCGGGCGGCGAAAGCTGGCCGGGCGCGAGCTGGTCGACATGGACACAGCCGCCATCCTGGGCCGCACGCGCGCCTGGCGCGATCGCATCGCGGCGATCTGAGAGGAGTCGGTCATGAATCGTTACCTGGTGCTGGCGATGCGTCTTGCGCATGCCGACCTGGCCATCGTGCCGCGGCATGTCGCCTACCTGGATGGCCTGCGCGAGCAGGGCAGGCTGGAAATGTCCGGCCCCTTCACCGACAAGTCCGGTGGTGCCTATCTGTTGCGCGCCGCCGACCGGCAGGAGGCCGCCGCCCTTGCACACGCCGACCCGGCGCATCTCAGCGGAGGCTGGGATATCACGGTTCATGAATGGGCGGCGAAGTAAACTCCGTGACTGATCCCGAGGATTCTAAAATGCACACCACCGCTGCTGGCGGCGCCAACGTGAGCCCGCAGGAAATCGCCCGCTTCGACAGCCTGGCCGCCCGCTGGTGGGACCCGGATGGCGAGTCGCGCCCGTTGCACGACCTCAACCCGGTGCGCACGGCCTGGGTCGCCGCCCGGCTCGATCTGCGTGGCGCGCGCGTGGCCGACGTGGGCTGCGGCGGCGGCCTGCTGAGTGAAGCGCTGGCCGCCGCCGGCGCAAGAGTCACTGCCATCGACCTGGGCGAAAAAGTCATCGACATCGCGCGGCTGCACCTGCACGAGTCGGGCCTGAGCGTGGATTACCGCGTGCAGTCCTCGGCCAAGCTGGCTGCCGCCGAGCCGGCCGGTTTCGATGCGGTCTGCTGCATGGAACTGATCGAGCACGTGCCTGATCCCGCAGCCCTGGTCCACGACCTCGCCGCCATGCTCCGACCCGGTGGCCAACTTTTCATGTCCACCCTCAATCGCACGCCGGCGGCGTTCGGCGCGGCGATTCTCGGCGCCGAATACGTCATGCGCATGCTGCCGCGCGGCACCCACCACTACGCCCAGTTCCTCAAGCCTTCCGAGCTCGCGCGGCTGCTGCGCCATGCCGGCCTCGAACTGGAGGAGGTGCGCGGGCTGGGCTACAACCCACTCAACCGCAAGGCCTGGCTGAGCCGCTTCACGGCCGTCAACTACCTGCTCAGCGCGCGCCGCACGGGCACTCCCTGCGACCGCAAGCCGGCATGAGCCGGGCCTTGCCGGAAAACCTCCAGGGCGTGCTGTTCGACCTGGACGGCACCCTGCTCGACAGTGCGCCGGACCTGTACGCGGCGCTGCTCGAACAATGCGTGGAAGAGGCGGTGGTCGCACCGCCTTACCCGTCGGTGCGCGAAGTGGTCTCGCGCGGCGCGCGGGCGGTCCTGCGCCGCGCGTTCGCCCAGCGCGGCGAGCCGGCCGTGGAGTCGCTGGTGCCGCGTTTTCTCCAGCTGTACCAGCAGCAGCTGGCACGGCAGACCCGTGCGTTCGACGGCATCGACCAGCTGCTGGCCGGGATCGAGGCGCAGGGCCTGCGCTGGGGCATCGTCACCAACAAGGCCGCCTTCCTCACCGACGAGCTGGTCAGCCGCATCGGCTGGGCCGATCGCGCGGGCGCGGTGGTCTGCGGCGACACCTTGCCGGTGAAGAAACCCGATCCGGCGCCAGTCCTGCTGGCCTGCGAACGTGCGGGGCTGAGCCCGGCCCGCTGCCTGTTCGTGGGTGACGACCGGCGCGACGTCCAGGCGGGCGCGGCGGCCGGGCTGTTCACCGTCGCCGTCAGCTGGGGCTATCTCGATGGCGGCGACCCGCATGGCTGGGGCGCCGACGTGGTGCTCGATCATCCGTCCGAGCTGGCCCGGCTGCTGCGCGCGGGGACGCTCGCGGCATGATCGAGTTGGTTGAACAGCCGGCGCTGCTGCAGGGTTTCATCGACAAGTGGCTGGCGGTGCAGCCGCAGCAGCGGATCGCGCTGGCCTTCGTCGATGGCCGGCGTTATCCGGGCCATGTGGCGCTGGCGGCGCTCGAACAGGAACTGCTGGGCGCGGCCTACGGCATTCGCGAGCCGCAGGTGGCGGTGGCCAAGCTCAACTGGTGGGCGGAGGAACTGGCGGGCGCGGCGTCCAGCGGCGGGCGCCATCCGTTGTCGCAGGTCCTGTTCGATGACGAGCGCGCGCACGCCATACCCGGCGAGCGCTGGGTGGCGCCGGTATGGGCGGCGATGGCCCAGCTGGAGCAGGGTACCGCCGCCGATTTCCCGGCCCAGTTGCAGGCGGCGATGCCGTTGCACGGCGCGCTGGCGGCGCTGGAGACGGCCTGGTGGTACGGTCCCGAGGCGTCTTCCGCGCGCGCCGCACGGGTCGCCACCCTCAATCACCTGTTGTACGCGCTGCTGCGGCTGCCGCAGGATGCCGAACGTGATCGACTGGCGCTGCCGATGGCGCGGCTGGCTCGTCATGGCCTGAGCCGCGCCCAGTTGCGTTCGCCCGGCCCGGCCCGGCAGCAGGCGATCAAGGCGCAACTCGACGACCTGTCGGCGAGCTGGACGGCGTCGGCGAGCCTGGCCGGGCCACTGAGCGTCTTCCGCGCGCTGGAATCGAGCCATGGCCAGCGCCTGGCGGCGCGTGCCGCGGGCGACGGCGATGCGCTGGCGGCCTTGCAGGCCGGGCAGCCGCGAAGTGGCTGGACGACCATGTGGCGGGCGTGGCAGGCGGCACGTGCGTGGCAGCGGCAGGCGCATTAGCCTGATGCCGGACGCAGCGTTTCCGACACGCGGCTATTGCCTCACGGACGGTTTGCCCCAAGATTGACGAGCTTCTCGGCGACGCATTCGCCGATGCCAGGATCCAACGATGTCCAATCAGGAAAATACCGCCCGCCTGCTGCCCGACGTGGCCGTGCATGCGCAGCCGCATCTCGCCGGGGCACTGGACTGGGTCGGCATGGCCGATATCCAGGTGCCGGTGCTGTTCGACGCCGGCGATGGCGAGATCCAGCGTGCCAGCGCCCGGGTCGGCGCCTTCGTCAACCTGCGCCGTCCGGACAAGCGCGGCATCCACATGTCGCGCCTGTACCTGCAGGTCGAGCAGTCGCTGAGTTCGCAGGCGGTCTCGGCCGATTCGCTGCGCGCCTTGCTGCGCGGTTTCCTGCAGTCGCACGAGGGGCTTGCCGATCGCGCCTGCCTCAGCATCCGCTTCGAGCAACTGGTGCGCAGGCCGGCCCTGCGCAGCGCCAACAGCGGCTGGCGGTCCTATCCGGTCTGCATCGAGGCCAGTCTTACCGGCGAGGAATTCCTGCTCGAATTGGGCACCGAGGTGGTCTACTCGTCCACCTGCCCGGCTTCGGCGGCGCTGTCGCGCCAGCTGATCCAGGATCAGTTCGCCCGCGACTTCGAAGCGGGTGCGCCGGTGGACCATGCCGCCGTGCTCGCCTGGCTGGGCAGCGAACGTGGCAGCGTGGCCACCCCGCATGCCCAGCGCAGCGTGGCCCGCCTGCGCATCCGGCCGCGGGCGGGCGAGGCCTTCGACCTGATCCGGCTGATCGATCGTGTCGAGCATGCGCTGGGTACGCCGGTGCAGACCGCGGTGAAGCGCGAAGACGAACAGGCCTTTGCGCTGGCCAACGGCAGCAACCTGATGTTTTGCGAGGACGCGGCTCGGCGCATCCAGAAGGCGCTGGATGCCGATGAGCGCCTCACCGACTTCCACATCCGCGTCGAGCACCAGGAGAGCCTGCATCCGCATGACGCCGTGGCGTATGCCAGCAAGGGCGTGGCAGGTGGCTTCGGCTCGAAGCCCTGAGTCGACGGTCCCGCGCGAGGGGGAGTACACAGCGCGCGCGTTCGCGCTGCCGCTCAGCGGGTCCCGGTCGGATCCTCGCTGCAGCGGCAACGGGGATAGTGGAAGTGTTCGGGCACCGGGTCTTCACCGCCGCTACACAGGGGCTGGCAACGCAGCAACCGCCAGGCGGCGAGCAGGCTGCCCCGCCATGGCCCGAAACGAAGCACCGCAATGCGTGCATAATCGGAACACGATGGGTGGAAGCGGCAGTTCGGGCCGAGCAGGGGGCTGAGCCATCGCTTGTACAAACGCAGCAGCCCCAGGATCAATCGGGTCGGAATATTCACGTTGCGGGAACGGCTTGCGGCATGTAGTGGTACAAGTATTCCAGAAGCATACTTGCTGGTGAAGAATACATGGGCTATAACACCCGGCCGCCACGGCCAACCACGGTGAAGGGATATGGCGAAAACCAGTGCTAGTTCGACCGCCGCCAAGGCGCACAAGGGCAAGACCGGGGCCGGGGCGATTGCCGCCAAGGCGGGTAAGTCGAAAACAGCCGCCACAAAAGGACGGATCGTGAAGAACGCCAGCAAGGCAGCCGCCAAGACCAGCCGCGCCGCGACGAAGTCGGCCGCCAAGCCGGTGGCGAAGAAGGCCGTGGCCAGGCCGGCGGCGGCCAGGAAGGCCGCCAAGCCAGCCGCCAAGGCGCCGGTGAAAAAGACCGCGGCCAGGAAAGTCGCCGTCAAGAAAGTCGCGGCCAAGAAACCTGCCGCCCGGAAAGTGGCCGTCAAGAAAGCTGCCGTCAAGAAGGCTGCCCCGAAGCCGGTGGCGCCGAAGGCCGCCGTCGTCAAGAAAGCCGCCCCCAAGAAGCCTGCCCTAAAGAAGCCCGCCGCCAAGAAGCCCGCAAACAGCAAGCCGGTAGCCAGGAAGGCGGTCGTGCAGAAGGGCAAGGCCGGGAGCATGGCACCAGCCAAGGCGACCGTGGCGGCGCCGCCCGCCGGCAAGCCATCCCCGGTGGCCGCCAGCAAGCCGGCCGCGCCGGTGGCCAAAAACATCCCCCCGCCGCCCGCCAGCAAGCTCTTCAAGGGCAAAGTGGCGAGCGCAACTGCCATGGTGACGCCTCAGCTGACCCCGTCTGCTGCTCGCCATACCCCTCCCCAGAAGCATCAGAAAAATTTGCCGTCCTCCATGAATAAATTGGCTACAAAACAACTCGAAAACGGTGTCACCCGTGAAGACGGGCGGTACGCGCTGCCTTCCACCAGCATCATCGCGTTGCCCAAGGGCTATCGGCCTTCCAGCGACGAGGAGTACATGAATCCGCTGCACCTGGCTTATTTCCGCAACAAGCTTCGCGACTGGCGCGAGCAGTTGGTGGAAGAGTCGCGGCAGACGATGGACAACCTGCGCGACGAAGTGCGCGATGTCGGTGACGAGGCCGAGCGAGCCACGCGCGAAACCGAAAATTCGCTGGAACTGCGCACCCGCGACCGCTACCGCAAGCTGATTTCCAAGATCGACAAGGCGCTGCGCCGGATCGAGGATGGCAGCTACGGGTTTTGTGAGGAGACCGACGAGGAGATCGGCGTGGACCGCCTCGACGCCCGTCCGATCGCCACGCTGTCGCTGGATGCGCAGGAGCGTCGCGAACATCTGCAGAAGCAGATGGGCGACTGAGACGATTCGTTTTGCGCTCATCCGTGAGCGCAAAGATCAAACCGGCATCCATGCCGGACCTCGCAACAAAAAGCCCCGCTTCAAGCGGGGCTTTTTGTTGCGAGGAGAAGGAAGCGAGTGAAGAGGAGTGAGCAGTGAGAGAAGGCAGCGGCCTGTTGTGCTCCGGCTTTCCTCTCAATCATCACTCCTCTCCACTCACTCCTCGTTCTTCGCCGCCGCGGCATAACTTTTCAGCTTCGCCAGCATGGCCGCCAGGCCGTTCGAGCGCGTGGGCGACAGATGCTTGGCCAGGCCGATGGCGGCGATGAATTGCGGTTCCGTATCGATGATCTCCCGGGCGGAGCGGTCGGAGTAGACCCGCAGCACCAGGGCGATCAGTCCGGAGACGATGGCCGAGTCGCTGGTCGCCTCGAAATGCAGGTTCGCGGCATCGCCGCTCGGCACCAGCCAGACCATCGACTGGCAGCCGTGCACGCGGAACGCCTCGGTCTTGCAGGTTTCGGGGAACGGCGCCAGTTGCTTGCCGAGATCGATCAGGTACTGGTAGCGCTCGGTCCAGTCACTGAAAAAGGCGAATTCTTCGGCGATTTCCTGCTGCGCCTGGGCGGCGCTGGATGGCGTGGTGGCATTCATGGGCCGATTATCGCGCATGTGGCGGCGGGCGAGGGGCGCACCGGCAAGTTTTCGTCCCCCAGTGCGCTCCTGGATTGCCTGCCCTCAGGTTTTCAGCACGCTCCAGCGCGTGCCCTGGGCGCCATCCTCGATCACGATGCCCATCGCGCCCAGTTCATCGCGGATGGCGTCGGCACGCGCAAAGTCGCGGCCGGCGCGGGCGGCCTGGCGTTGCCGCAACAGGTCTTCGATGCGCGCCTCGTCGACATGGTTGTCGCCGCGCTTGAACCAGGCTTCCGGCGACTGCTGCAGCAGGCCCAGCAGGGCGCCGCCGCCCAGCAGGGCGGCCTTGCTCGCGGCGTCGCCGTTGATGCGCGCCTGATCCGCCAGTTGCGACAGCTCGGCCAGTGCCTGCGGCGTGTTGAGGTCGTCGCACAGGGCCGCCTCGACCCGCTCCGGTACCGGCAGCCCGCCATCGGGCAGCTCGACATGGGCCAGGTCGCGCAGCACGCGATACCAGCCGTCCAGCGTACTCACCGACTGTGCGATGGCGCCGTCGGACCAGTCCAGCGGCTGGCGATAGTGGCCGCTCATCAGCCGCAGCCGCAGCGCTTCGGGTGGATGGGCCTTGAGCAATTCGTGCACCAGCAGCACGTTGCCCAGCGACTTGGACATCTTGCGACCGTCGAAGGTGAGCATGCCGTTGTGCATCCACCAGCGCGCGAATACCTTGCCGCCATGGGCGCAGGTGGATTGCGCCACCTCGTTCTCGTGGTGCGGGAACAACAGGTCGATGCCACCGGCGTGGATGTCGATGGTGTCGCCCAGGTGGGCGGCGCTCATGGCCGAACATTCGATGTGCCAGCCCGGGCGACCCAGGCTCCACGGGCTCGGCCAGCCGGGCAGGTCGGGGGTGGAAGGCTTCCACAGCACGAAGTCGGTCGGATTCTTCTTGTACGGCGCCACCTCGACGCGGGCGCCGGCGATCAGCTCCTCGGTATCGCGGCCGGACAGCCTGCCGTAGTCGGGATAGGAGCCGACGTCGAACAGCACATGGCCTTCGGCCACATAGGCATGACCGTCCTCGAGCAACTGCCCGATCATGCGGATGATCGCCTGGATGTGATCGGTGGCGCGGGGTTCGAGGTCGGGCGGCGCGATGCCGAGACCGGCCATGTCCTCGCGGTAGGCCTGGCTGAATTTCGCGGTAATCGTGCCGATCTCCACGCCCTGCGACTGCGCGGCGGCGTTGATCTTGTCGTCGACGTCGGTGATGTTGCGCGCGTACAGCACCGCGGGGAAATGCCGCCGCAACAGGCGCACCAGCACATCGAACACCACCGGGCCGCGCGCATTGCCGATGTGCACGTAGTTGTAGACCGTCGGCCCGCACAGGTACATCGTCACCCGGTCGGGGTTCAGCGGGCGGAACGGCTCGGTACGGCGGCTCAGGCTGTTGTAGAGCGATATCGGCATGGATGGGTCCGTGGCGTGGGGCCGTGGCGGGCGGTGCCGGGCCAGCCCTGCATTTTAACAAGGTGTCGTGCCACGGCGGCGATCGGTGATGCTAAAGGGTGTATTCAGAGTGACTTTGTTGAAATACCGCCGGTACGTGCGTCGGCGCGGTAGTCTGCATCTCGATATTGGATTGGAGCGGGTCATGAACAAGCTGTGGGTTTCCGCCCTGGTATGCACCTTGCTGGTTACCAGCGCTTACGCCCAGGACGGGCGCCCTCCGGGTCGCGACGACAATGCCCACTATGGTTGGGCGGATGTGCTGCGCGCCGACCCGGTGCAGGCCGTGGTCCAGAGCAGCGTCCCCCGGCAACAGTGCTACGACCAGCAGGTCGTGGAGCATGATCCGGGCAACAGCAGGGTAGGTACCGTCCTTGGCGCGGTGATCGGCGGCGTGCTGGGCCACACCGTGGGCAAGGGCGATGGCCGCACCGCGGCGACGGTGGTGGGGGCGGTCGCCGGCGGTGCAGTCGGCAACCGGGTTTCCGATCAGGGCGGCAACTACGCGACCACCCAGACCCAGTGCCAGCAGGTCAACGAGATCACCCAGCAGCGCCGGATCATCGGTTACGACGTGGAATACCGCTATCGCGGCGAGGTCTACATGTCGCGCCTGAACTACGATCCGGGCGAGCGCCTGCGCGTGCGGGTGTCGGTGACGCCGGCCGACTGACCCGTTTTCCCCACCGGTCATGCGCGACATCGCCGCCCACGGGCGGCGATGTCGCGTGGCGGCCTGATTTTTTTGTTGCATGGCGGCGAAATTCTCGCCATCATGCGCGCTAGCCATCTGGAATCTGCATGTCCGCAGCCGTCTATACCGCCACCGTACTCACCAGCGCCCGCGCGGCCGCTGGCATGACTTCGCGTGCGCGCCGACCGTTGTATCGACATTCGGCCGGGTAGGCTGTCGCACGCTTTTCATGTGTATCGACGATAAACCCGGCTCTTGAGTCGGGTTTTTTTTTGATCCAAGGCTGGCCGGCCTGCGTGCCGGGTTTTTTGTTTTCGGGTTTTGAACCATTCGCGGCGCCGCCGCAGGGAAAATCGAGAATGACCATTCGCCATTTCGTCACTACCCAGGACTACAGCCGCGCCGAGATCGACGCGCTGCTGGCCCGGGCCGCCGAATTCAAGCGCTCGCCACGGGGCCAGCAGTTGGCCGGCAAGTCGATCGCGCTGCTGTTCTTCAATCCGTCGATGCGCACCCGCACCAGCTTCGAGCTGGGCGCGTTTCATCTGGGTGGGCACGCCATCGTGCTGGCGCCGGGCAAGGACGCGTGGCCGATCGAGTTCGAGGTGGGCAGCGTGATGGACGGCGACACCGAGGAACACATCGCCGAGGTGGCGCGGGTGCTCAGCCGCTACGTCGACCTGATCGCGGTACGCGCCTTTCCGAAATTCCAGGACTGGCAGGTGGATCGGCAGGACAAGGTCATCAAGGCGTTCGCCCAGTACGCCACCGTGCCGGTGATCAACATGGAGACGATCACCCACCCCTGCCAGGAGCTGGCGCACGCGCTGGCGCTGAAGGAGCACCTCGGCGACCTGCAGAACAGGAAATACGTGCTCACCTGGACCTACCACCCCAAGCCGCTGAACACCGCGGTGGCGAATTCGGCCCTGCTGATCGCCACCAAGATGGGCATGGACGTGACCCTGCTGTGCCCCACGCCGGACTATGTGCTGGACGAGCGCTACATGCAGTTCGGCTACCAGAACGCAAAGGAAAACGGCGGCTCGCTGAAGGTCAGCCACGACATCGAGGAAGCCTATCGCGGCGCCCATGTCGTCTATGCCAAGAGTTGGGGCGCACTGCCGTTCTTCGGCCAATGGGACAAGGAAAAGCCGATGCGGGAGTCCAGCAAGCACTTCATCGTCGACGAGGCGAAGATGGCGCTGACCGACCACGGCCTGTTCAGCCATTGCCTGCCGTTGCGCCGGAACATCAAGGCCACCGACGCGGTGATGGATTCGCCCGCCTGCATCGCCATCGACGAGGCCGAGAACCGGCTGCATGTGCAGAAGGCGGTGATGGCGTCGCTCATCGGCCAGGGCTGAGACTTCATGTATACGCCAAAGCATTTCGAGGAAACCCGTGCCGATGCTTTGCATGAGCTGATCCGTGCCTGTCCGTTTGCCACGCTGGTGACCGGCGCGGCTGACGGGTTGACGGCCAATCACCTGCCGTTCGAGCTGGTCGGCGAGGTGCTGCACGGCCATGTCGCGCGCGGCAACGAGCTGGTGCGGCTGGACGGTACCGAAGTGCTGCTGATTTTCCAGGGGCCGGACGGCTATATCAGCCCGAACTGGTATCCCAGCAAGCACGAGACCGGCCGCGAGGTGCCGACCTGGAACTACGCGGTGGTACACGTGCACGGCCGCCTGCGGGTGATCGACGACGCGGCCTGGCTGCGTCGCCTGCTGGAAACACTGACCGATCACCATGAGGCCGGCCAGCCGCAGCCCTGGCGGGTCAGCGATGCGCCGGCCGACCACGTCGAGAAGTCGCTGCGCGCGATCGTCGGCATCGAGATCGCGATCGAACGCATCGAAGGCAAGTTCAAGCTGAGCCAGAACCATCCCGCGCGCAACCGCGCCGGCGTGATCGCCGGGCTGCGCGAGCGCGACGGCGATGGCGACACGGAGCTGGCCGCATTGATGTCCCGCCAGGAGGAGTCGACACCGTGAACCACCAGCATCGCTATCGCGTCGACGTGGAGTGGACCGGCAACCTCGGCAGCGGCACGGACGGCTATCGCAACTACAGCCGCGACCACGCGATCCGCATCGACGGCAAGCCGGCGATCGCCGGTTCGTCCGACCCGACGTTCCGCGGCGACGCCGCCAGGCACAACCCCGAGGACATGCTGGTGGCCGCGCTGTCGACCTGCCACATGCTGTCCTACCTGCACATGGCCACCGTCGCCGGCGTGGTGGTGACCGCGTACGTCGATACCGCCGAAGGCACGATGGCGACCGAGGGCGACGGCGGTCGCTTCGTCGAGGTGGTGCTGCGTCCCACCGTGACCATCAGCGTCGCCAGCGACCCGGCCAAGGCCGAAGCCGCCCACGAAACGGCCCACCACGCCTGCTTCATCGCCAACTCCGTGAATTTCCCGGTGCGCTGCGAGCCGCGCATCGTTGTGGAGAGGCCGGGATTGGGGATTGGGGATTAGGGATTCGTAAAAAGCAAAACTCGCATATCACACACCTTCGTTTTTACAGGAACCTCTCATGTCGCCTCTGCCTGCTTCACCGAATCCCGAATCCCCAATCCCCAATCCCGCTTCCGGAGAAGGCCGAGACATCGTCCTCGCCTTTTCCGGCGGCCTCGACACCAGCTTCTGCGTGCCCTACCTGAAGGAGCGCGGCTGGGCCGTGCACACCGTGTTCGCCGACACCGGCGGCGTCGACGCCGCCGAGCGCGCCTTCATCGAGCAGCGCGCGGCCG
>JAGWIC010000054.1 GCA_028866435.1 Lysobacteraceae bacterium
GACATGCGCGCCCGCGGCGACAAGGTCTGAGGATTGAGCCATGGCTAACAAATCGCAAGACAAGATCCGCATGATCTCCTCGGCCGGCACCGGCCACTTCTACACCACGCAGAAGAACAAGAAGAACACGCCGGAAAAGTTCGAGTTCAAGAAGTACGACCCGGTCGTGCGCAAGCACGTGATCTACAAGGAAGGCAAGATCAAATAATTGATCGCTGGCGCGCATGCGCCCGCCGACTTGCAGGAGCGCACCCTGTGCGCGAAAGAACCCGCCCTCGTGGCGGGTTTTCTTCTTTGAAATTCCGGCTCCGTCTTAAACGCCGATGCCAGCGGGGACTATGGTGCGAGCTCCCACGTGCGCTCGAGCGTCCCGTGACCGGTGTTGTCGCTGTTCGACAAGGCAACGCATACGCTCTACCGAACCCTCACCCCAACCAGCCTCTCGGAGCCGGCGGGGTTTTCGACCGCTGAGCTTCCACCCTGATCCGGAAATGAAAAGACCCGCGATTGGCGGGTCTTTTCACGTTGCCCAGCTGAAACCCGTCAGCCCGTCGCGACCGCGTAACCCTTCAGCCGCGCGGCAAACTCCTGCAGCACGCGAATGCCGCTCTGCTCGGCCTCGCTGATCCACTGCTGCAGCCCCCGCAATGCCTGCTCGGCGCCGCGCTGCTCCATCAGGGCGACCAGACGGGTGCGGAACTCGACGACGGTCCTGAGCGTCGGGCGCCTGGCCAGCACGGCCTGCAACTTGGCGCGGTTCTCGCCATCGAGCCAGCGTCCGCCATCGGCCAGCGCCAGCCGCATGCGCCGCGGCACCGCCTTGATGCTCTCGCCGGCATGCGCCGCCTCGTCGCGCAGGGTCGGCACGATCACGTCGCGGTAGAAGTCGGTCATGGCCTGGAAACGGTGGGTCAGCACCGCCTTCAGCGTTTCGGCGTCGGGCAGGTGCACGTTGGGGCGCACATCCAGCGTCGGCGCCACCCGCAGCACCTTGGCCAGGCCGATCGCGCGCAGGCCGCAGATCGCCGCCCAGCCGATGTCGAACTCCCACTTGCGCAGCGCGAACTTGGCCGAGCTGGGGAAGGCGTGGTGGTTGTTGTGCAGCTCTTCGCCTCCGATCCAGAAACCCCAGGGAATCAGGTTGGTGGCGGTGTCGGCGCTCTCGAAATTGCGATAGCCGGCCCAATGGCCGATGCCGTTGACGAAGCCGGCGGCCCAGAACGGAATCCAGACCATCTGCAGCGCCCAGATGGCCGCGCCGATCACGCCGAACAAGGCCAGGCTGATCAGCAGCATCAGCGTCGGGCCCCAGTAGGGATGCGCACCGTAGACATGGTTCTCGACCCAGTCGTTGGGCGTACCGCGCCCGTACTGCTCCATGTCGGCCTTGTTGCCGCACGCATCGCGATAAAGCGACACGCCGTCCCAGAACACCTTGTTGATGCCGTAGATCATCGGGCTGTGCGGATCTTCCACGGTCTCGACCTTGGCGTGGTGCTTGCGATGCACCGCCACCCACTCGCGGGTGACCATGCCGGTGGTCAGCCAGCCCCAGAAACGGAAGAAATGCGCCAGCGCCGGGTGGAAGTCCACGCCGCGATGGGTCTGGCTGCGGTGCAGGTAAAGCGTCACCGTGAAGATGGTCAGCTGGGTCACGACCAGCACGTAAACCAGGATCTCCCGCCAGCTGGCGCCGGTGAGACCATCGTTGAGGAAATCGAGTACCGCATTCAGCATGGGAATCACCGGGTTGGTAACGGTTCCAGTCTAGTCGGAGGTTTCCATACCCACCAGCATGGCTGGACCCGCAACTGTATCAGCTCGTCAAGAAACATGGGCCAAGCCACCGACATATCGCACGATCGGCACCGCGCCTGTTGTCTTCGAGGTGGGGGCGCCATGACAATCAGGCAATGACCTTGCCAACCGCCCCGCCCGTCAAGCCGATCCTGCAACTGGAACACGTCAGTCGCCGTCGGGCCGGGCGCCCCGCCGTGCGGGACCTGACCCTGGGCATCGGCCGCGGCGAGGTGCTGGGCCTGCTCGGCGTCAATGGCGCCGGAAAATCGACCACCTTGTCGATCGTCGCCGGCGCCATGCGGCCGGACAGCGGCAGCGTCCGTCTCGACGGCGGCGATTTCCTGGAGCAGCCCGAGCTGGCGCGGCGGCTGGTCGGCTGGCTGCCCGAACGTGCCCCGATGTGGCCGGAACTGACCGTCCGTGAACACCTGGACGCCCACGGTCAGCTGCGCCATCTGCGCGGCGCCGCGCTGAGGCAGGCACGTGAGGCGATCATCGAACGGCTCGAGCTGCAGCCCCTGGCCAGGCGCCTGGCCGGGGTGCTGTCGCAAGGCCAGCGCCAACGGCTGGGGCTGGCCTGCGCCCTGCTGCATCGCCCTTCCCTGCTGGTGCTGGACGAGCCGGCCAATGCGCTCGACCCGGTCCAGGTGGCCGGCCTGCGCGTGCTGATCCGCGAGCAGGCCGCGGCCGGCACCGCGGTGATCCTGTCCACCCACCTGCTGGCCGAGGTCACCGCCGTGTGCGACCGCGTGGCGATCCTGCACGACGGCAGCTTGCGCCATGTGGGCGCGGTACGCGCCGACGATCATGCGGCGCTGGAACGAAGCTTTTTCGAGATCGCGATGAACCACCCGCCGGCGAACGCCGCATGAGCCTGTTTGCCGTGACCCGGCTGGAGTGGCGCCGGCTGCTGGTTCGTCCGCTGGCCTGGGTGCTGGCTGCGCTGACCCAGGCCTGGCTGGCATGGACCTTCACCTTGCTGCTGGGTGGTTTCCTCGCTTCCCAGATCCAGCGGGCCGCGCTGCCCGGCGGCCCCGGCCTGACCGATCTGGTGGCCGTCCCGCTGCTCGGCCAACTGGCCCAGCTGGCGTTCCTAGTGGTGCCGCTGCTGAGCATGTCGCTGATCGCCGGCGAGCGCCGCAACGGCACCTTGGCGCTGATGGTGGCCGCGGGCGTGCCGGCCTCGCGCATCGTGCTGGGCAAGTACCTGGCGCTGCTTGGCTGGCTGCTGCTGTGGCTGCTGCTGACGCTGGCCATGCCGCTGGCGCTGGCCCACGCCACCCACCTCGACTGGGGCAAGCTCGCCGCCGCCACGCTGGGGCTGGCACTGATGCTGGCCACCCTGGCCGCGCTGGGCGTGGCCTGTTCGAGTTTTGCTTCGCACCCGGCGATTGCGGCTGCCGCCGCGCTGATCCTGGCGCTGGCGCTGTGGAGCGTGAACCTGGGCGCCCGCATGGCCGGCATCGACGGCGGCGCGATCAACTGGCTGGCGATGAGCAGCCACGTGCAGCCGCTGTTGCGCGGACTGTTCTCAACCGCCGACGTGTTGTGGTTCGTGTTGCTGATCGCGCTGGCGCTGGCGCTGGCGGCACGCCGGCTCGACGCCGACAGGGAGCGTGGCTGATGCGCGATCTTTTCAGGCGTCTGGATGGCTGGCTGTTCGCCTTGCTGCTGCTGGTCGCCGCCGGCGCGATCGGCTACCTGGGCACGCGCTACGCCTACCAGGCCGACTGGACCGCCGACGGCCGCACCAGCCTCTCGCCCGAGAGCCGCGCGGTGCTGGCGCAGCTTGACGGCCCGGTGCAAATCGTCAGCTACGCCGACCCCCAGGGCGACCTGCGCCAGACCATCGCCGGCTTCCTGCAGCGCTACCAGTCCGTCAAGCCCGACCTCAGCCTGCGCTTCGTCGACCCGCAGCTGGATCCGGCAAAGATGCGCGAACTGGGCATCACCGTCGACGGCGCCCTGATCCTTCATTACAAGGGCCGCGAGCAGCGGCTGGACGAACTGTCCGAGCGCAGCCTGACCAATGCACTGGAGCGGCTGGTGCGCGGCAGCGACCGCATCATTGCCTTCGTCACCGGCGACGACGAACGGCGTGTCGACGGCAAGGGCAATGCCGACGTGAGCATCTTCATGTCGCAGCTGGAAAGTCGTGGCACGCGCGCGGTGCCGCTGAACTTCTCCCAGGTCACCGCGGTGCCCGAGCATACCGACCTGGTGGTCCTGGCCAGCCCCGACGTGCCGCTGGCGCCCGGCGCGGTGAAGGCCCTGGTCGACTACGTGAACAACGGCGGCAACCTGCTGTGGCTGACCGAACCGGCGAATTCGGACCTCGGCCTCAAGCCGTTGGCCGATGCGCTGGGCATACGCGTGCTGCCCGGCGTGCTGGTCGACGGTTCCGGCGCCGCGCTCGGCCTGCACGACCCGCGCATGATCGCGCTGGGGGCCTATCCGCCACAGGCGATCACCCGTGGCTTTGCGCTGACCACGCTGTTCCCGCAGGTGGCCGCGCTGGCACAGGTCGCGCGGAACGACTGGGCGGTGCAGCCGTTCCTGCGCTCGGGGCCGCAGAGCTGGACCGAATTCAAGCCGATCGACAACAGCAAACCCTCGGACATCCGCTTCGACCCCGCCGCCGGCGAGCTGAAGGGACCGCTGGACTTCGGCTTCGCGCTGAGCCGGCTGTCGCCCAGCCCGGACAAGAGCCAGCAGCGGGTGGTGGTGATCGGCGACGGCGATTTCCTCTCCAACACCTTCCTCGGCAACGGCGGCAACCGCGCGCTGGGCGAGCGCATCTTCGACTGGCTGCTCGGCGACGACAAGCTGGTGAACCTGCCGCCGCGCGGCGCGCCGGACCGGCTGCTGGAAATATCCCAGGCGCAGCTGAACGCCCTGAGCTTCGGCTTCCTGATCGGCCTGCCGTTGCTGCTGCTGCTGAGCGGCGGTCTGATCGTCTGGCGCCGGCGCCGGCGCTGACCGATGAAACGTGCCGCCCGCCAGCGCCTGTTGCTGTCGCTCGCCGTGATCGGCCTGCTGGGGCTGGCCGGCTGGCAGTGGCGACACGACGCCCGCGACGCCACCGGCACGCTCACCGCGCTCGACCCGGCGGCGATCGGCCACATCACGCTGAGCCTGCCGGGCGCCGCGCCGCTGCACTATGAGAAGCGCGCCGACGGCCACTGGTGGCAGATCGACGGAACGCCAGGCCGGGTTCCCGACGATGCGCGCCTGCGCGATCTGGCCAACATCGCCGCCGCCCCCGTGCTCAGCTGGCGCCCGGCCAGCGATTTCGATCCCGCCAGGATCGGCCTGGCGCCGCCACGCGCCACGCTGGACCTGGACGGACACGCGCTGGCCTTCGGGGTAAGCGTCGTCACCGGCCCGCAACACTACGTGCGCGTGGGCCGGCGCATCGCCCTGGTGCCATCGCGCTACATGCCGCGCTCGCCGGCCATCAAGATCACCGAACTCCACTGATCCCGGGGAGCGCGTCGTGCCCGAGCTGCCCGAAGTCGAAACCACCCGTCGTGGCATCGCGCCCCACCTGATCGGCCGGCGCGTGCTGGACGTGATCCTGCGCCGCCCGGACCTGCGCTGGCCGATACCGGCCGAAATCGGCACGCTGCTGCCGGGCCAGCGTATCGACGCGGTGGAACGACGGGCGAAATACCTGCTGCTGCATACCGCCGCGGGCAGCGCCCTGCTGCATCTGGGCATGTCCGGCGTACTGCGCGTACTGCCCGCGGACACGCCCGTCGGCCGCCACGACCACGTCGACATCCGGTTCGAACGCAGCGCGAGGCAGCCGGCGCGCATCCTGCGCCTCACCGACCCGCGCCGCTTCGGCTGCCTGCTGTGGCAGGCGCCCGGCGAAACCCACGAACTGCTGGCCAGGCTCGGCCCGGAACCGCTCACCGATGCGTTCGACGGCGACCTGCTGTGGCAGCGCTCGCGCGGCCGCGCCGCCGCGGTGAAGCTGTTCCTGATGGACAACGCGATCGTCGTCGGCGTGGGCAACATCTACGCCAGCGAAGCCCTGTTCGCCGCGGGCATCGACCCGCGCCGCGCCGCCGGCGCGGTAGCGCGCGCCCGCTATGCGCGACTGGCCGCGGAGGTGAAGCGGATCCTGGCCTGGGCGATCGAGCGCGGCGGCACCACCTTGCGCGACTTTCTCAGCCCCGATGGCACGCCGGGGTATTTTTTCCGCGAACTGCAGGTTTACGGCCGCGCCGGCGAGCCCTGCCGCGCCTGCGGCACGCCGATCCGGCAGCTGCAGCTGGGCCAGCGCTCGACGTTCTGGTGCCCGCACTGTCAACGCTGACCCTCGCCGGCGACCGGGCGCCTCAGGCCGGCCAGCTCAATTCGACGAAGGTGTTGTTGAAATCGGGGTCGGCCAGCCCGCCCCCCAGCTTCACCCGCACGCCCTCGGGCAGGCCTGCGATGTCCAGCTGCTGGCCGTCGACGAAATGCGCGCCCAGCGCCTGCATCTGCACCAGGCTTTCGCACAGCAGGCCGGCCCGGTCGAGCGCGGCATCGGGCACCTGGCGGATGCTGATGTCCGGCCGGCCGAACTTGCGCATGCCGCGGGTATGGACCCACGATCGCCCCGACTCGGCCTCGCCGTCGCAAAGGATCAGCAGGTGGCTGCGGATCGGCGCGCCATCGGCCACCAGGTAGTGCCGGCGCCACTGCGCGGCATCCATCAGGCTGAGCGTCTGCGGATCGAGGATGGCCACCCCGCCGATGTCCAGCAGCCCCGCCAGCACGCCCAGCGTATCGCGCAGGTAACCGGTTTCCCGGCTGTCGTCCAGGGTGCCGCGCACCACCATCACCTCGGGGGCGTCGAGCGCCTGCTGCCATGCCTGCGGCGCGTCGGCCTTGTACATGCGGCCCGGCGCCCCCTGCAGCGGATAGCCGTCCCAGCCGCGCAGTTCACCGTGGCGATGGTTGCTTGCGGTGACGCCTTCGGGCAGGCCGTCGCTGCCGTAGGCGAGCGAGGGCACGCGCACCGCGTCGAATTTCCCGAAGACGTAGAACTGCAGCAGGATCTTCTCGTCGCTGGCCTGCCAGTGCGGGCGCTGCCAGGCGGGGATGGTGATCGGGTCGCTCATGGAATTCCTCGTTGGTTGCCGCTCAGCGCCGTTCGCCCAGCGGCAGCACGGGTTGCTGCAATTCGATCTGGCCGCGGCCTTCGCTGATCTTCTTGAACTCGGCGCGGCTGACCGAGACATAGCGGTCGTTGCCGCCGATCTCAACCTGCGGCCCCTCGGTCACCACGCGACCATGTTCATCCACACGCACCACCATGGTGGCCTTGCGGCCGCTATGGCAGATCGTCTTGATTTCCTCCAGGTTGTCCGCCCAGGCGAGCAGATGGCGACTGCCCTCGAACAGCTCGCCGCGGAAGTCGGTGCGCAGGCCGAACGCGAGCACCGGGATGCCCAGCTTGTCGACCACGTCGCTGAGTTGCCACACCTGTCCCTTGCCGAGGAACTGCGCCTCGTCGACGAACACGCAGTGCAGCGGGCCGTGCGCCGCGATGTCGGCGCCGACCGAGGCGAACAGGTCCTCGTCGGCGGCGAAACGCCGGGCACTCGCCTTCAAGCCGATCCGCGAGGCCACCACGCCTTCGCCGTGGCGGTCGTCCAGCGCCGGGGTGAGGATCAGCGTGCGCATGCCGCGCTCGTGGTAGTTGTACGCGCTCTGCAGCAGCGTGGTGGTCTTGCCGGCATTCATCGCCGAATAATAGAAATAGAGCTTGGCCATGGCATGGGTTCGGGTCGTGACCATGCATGGTAGCGCGGACACCGGCGAGCCGCAGGCGTACTCCGGGCGCGGAGGCGGCTGTCGCCAACCGCGACAAACCCCGCGCAGGCGTCATCCCGACCGGGTCGCGCAACTGCTCTGCTACCATCGTGCGCCGCCTCCTGCTTCGCTGCGATCCATGCTCAATCCACAACAACTGGCCGCCGTCGAACACTGCGACAGCCCGTTGCTGGTGCTTGCCGGCGCCGGCTCCGGCAAGACCAGCGTGATCACCGAGAAGGTGGCGCACCTGATTTCACGGCGAAAACTGGCGCCGGCGAAGATCGCCGCGATCACCTTCACCAACAAGGCCGCGCGCGAGATGCGCGAGCGCGTGGCGCAGCTGATCAGCAATGACGATGCCGCCGCCCTCACCGTCTGCACGTTCCACGCGCTGGGCCTGAAGTTCCTGCAGATCGAACATGCCCGCGCCGGCCTGCGCCGCGGCTTTTCGGTGCTGGATGCCGATGACAGCAACGCCATCGTCAAGGAGCTGGCACCGAAGGGGGCGAAGAACGACGTACTGTTCGGCATCCGCAACCTGCTCGGCCGGGCCAAGAACGGCGGGCTGTCGCCCGAGCAGGCGCTGGCTGCCGCGCGCAGCCCGCGCGAACTGGAAGCGGCCACCATTTACGAGCTCTACCAGCGGCGCCTGGCCGCCTTCAACGCGGTCGATTTCGACGACCTGATCCGGCTGCCGCTGGACATTCTCGAGAACGACGGCGAGTGCCGCGACAGCTGGCGCGAGCGCTTTCGCTACCTGCTGGTGGACGAATACCAGGATACCAACGACGCCCAGTACCGCCTGCTCAAGGCGCTTGTCGGCGAACGCGGCGGCATCACCTGCGTGGGGGACGACGACCAGTCGATCTACGCCTGGCGCGGCGCCAATCCGCAGAACATCGACCAGCTGGGTCGCGACTGGCCGAACCTGCGCGTGATCAAGCTGGAACAGAACTACCGCTGCGGCAAGCGCATCCTGCGCGCGGCCAACGAGCTGATCGGCAACAACCCGCACCTGCATGCGAAAAAGCTGTGGAGCGAGCTGCCCGAGGGCGCACCGATTCGCGTGCTGGAGTGCAAGGAGGCCGAGCACGAGGCCGAACGTGTCGCGGCGATCGCCACCACGCTGGCCGAAAAGCACAAGGCGCGCTGGCACGACATCGCCATCCTGTACCGCGGCAACTTCCAGGCACGGCCGCTGGAAAAGGCGCTGCGCCTGGCGCGCATCCCCTACCACCTCACCGGCGCGCTGAGCTTTCTCGATCGTGCCGAGGTGAAGGACCTGCTGTGCTACCTGCGCCTGCTGACCAACCCCAGCGACGACGCCGCCTTCCTGCGGGTGGTGAATGTCCCCAAACGCGAAATCGGCGCCACCACCCTGGAAAAGCTCGGCCAGATCGCGCAGTCACGGCACAGCTCCCTGCTTGACGCCACCCGCAGCGACAGCGTGCTGCGCCAGCTCGCGCCGCGCCCGGCCGCCGCGCTGGCGTCGTTCGCCAACCTGCTCGACCAGCTGCGCAGCGCCTCGCTGCACCACAACGCCGCGGATCTGGTCGAGCTGATCCTGCAACGCACCGGTTACGCCGCACAGCTGGCCGCGGCCACGCCGGATGCCGCCACGCGCGAGCGCAAGCTGGGCAACCTGAGGGAGTTGGCGGACTGGTTCCGGGCCATGCAGAAGGGTGGCAACAGCGCTGGCGACCTCGCCTCGCAACTGGCCCTGCTCAGCCACGCCGATCGCGACGAGCCCGGCAATGCGGTACGCATGATGACCATGCATGCAGCCAAGGGGCTGGAATTCCGCTTCGTCTTCATCGTCGGCTGCGAAGACGGCACCCTGCCGCACGAAGGCGCCATCGACGAGGGCCGCATCGACGAAGAACGGCGCCTGATGTACGTCGGCATCACCCGCGCCAAGGAACTGCTCACGCTGTCGTGGTCGGCGAAGACCTGGCGCTACGGCGACATCCACGCCAACCAGCCCAGCCGCTTCCTGCACGAACTGCCGCAGGCCGACCTGCACTGGCAGGGCAAGGACCCCGAAGCGGACAAGGAAGTGACCCGCGAAACCGCCGAGTCGCACATGGCGCGGATCAAGGCGATGCTGGCGAGCGGCAATTGAACTGGTGCCAGCCCTCGCCGCTGCATGGCGTGTCGCAGAGCGAACCCACGAATGCTCTGAGTCTCGGCGCGTGAGCCCCCCAGGCTCACCCGCTCAACTTGCCACCGAGGGCTCGTCAAGTGGCGATCGAAGGCAGTTTCGGGTACGTGGACTTTCATCTTCTAAGCAGGTGCTTCCTGCCGGGCGCACCCAAAAAAAGGCGACCGAAGCCGCCTCTTTTTTCGTGCGCTTTGAATCCTGCGATCAGAACTTGTAGTTCATCCGAGCAAAGAACGTGCGACCGTACCAGTCGTACTGCGAGGCAAAGATCGGCGTATTGCCGTACACGCTGCCGGCACTGGGCGAAATAAGGTCGGGCGCCTTGTCGAACAGGTTGCGCACGCCGAACATCAAGCCCCAGTTGCCCTTGTCGTAGGCCATAGACACGTTGTGGTAGAACCGCCAGCCGGCCTTGATGTCGCGCACGGCGCCCTGGTAACCCTGGTAGGTGAAGACGTTGTTCTGGCTCTTGCTCGAAGTGGTGCTGACGTACTGACCCTGCCAGCTGTAGGTCCAGTCTCCGCGCTTGAGGCTCAGGTTGGAGATGCCGACCGTCTTGGGACGGCCGATATAGCCGACCTGGTTCGAGGTGGTGATGCCGCTGGCCGATGCCGAGTCGAACAGCTGGGTGGTGTCTTCCATGGTGTACGTCACCTGCGCATCCGCCGACACCTTGCCGAACGCGAAGTCGTTGCTGTAGTTAACCTGCAGGTCGTAGCCCCGGGTACGTTCGCGGTTGATGTTGACGTAGATGCTGTGGATGTCCGTGATCATGTTCGGGTGGGCAGGATCAGTCGGACTGTTTCGGTTGACCTGCTTGCAGAAGTCGTTCGGGTAAACCGCCGAACCGTAGCAGCCGAACACGATGTCATAGGCGTCGAGCTGGGTGATTTCACCGCGTACGTTGTAGTCGAAGTAGTCCAAGGCCACGTTCAGATTGGCGAAGGTAGGCGTCCAGACCACGCCCACGCTCTTGGCACGGGATGTCTCTGGCTTCAGGACGCCCTTGCCGCCACCGGCATAAATCGTTGCGGACGAGCTCCCGCTCGCCGCGTAATCCGGCGGAATGCCAGCCGCCGCGCAGTTGGCGCGAAGGAACTCGTTGTCTTTGTCGCCCCACAGAATGCAGGGGTCGATGCCGGTCTGTCCCAGGAAACCGGTCTGGTTGCCCAGATACAGCTCGTAGAGGCCCGGGGCGCGGTAGGACGTACCGAGTGTGCTACGCAGGCGCAGGGTCGGCACGATTTGCCAGTTCAGGCCGGCCTTCCAGACATTGTCGGTGCCCGGCACGGTCGCATATTTGAAGGCGCGGCCGGACAAGTTGACCGACAGCGACTCAAAGCCCGGCTTGGCTTTCAGCAACGGCACGTCGATCTCGGTGAAGATTTCTTTCACGTTATCGGTGCCCTTGGTCACCTGTGCGGAACTGGATCCCCACAGGCTGCCGCTCCTGGAAAGCGCGGAGGGCTGGTCGTCGATCGCGTAGTGGCGGTATTCGGCACCGAAGGCGGAGGCGACGTCGCCGGCGGGCAGGGTGAACAGGTTGCCGGTCAAAAGGGCGTTCACGGTGGCCTGCGTGTAGAGCGTGTTGCCTTTGGTCCAGACCCCGACGGCGTTGACCAGATCGTTCATGCGCTGGCCACTCAGGATGCCCGGGTCGAAATAGTCGACCAGAGGCGTGTCGAGGGTATTTGCCGCCAGGGACAAGTCGCCGCTGCGCGTGGCGTCGATGGCGAGGTTGCTGTAGTCCCCGCTGGATCGGCTGTAGCTGGCATTGACTTCCCACGACCAGCTGTCGGTCGATGCGAACAGTCCACTAAGCTTATTGCTGCCGTAGAAGTAACCGACATTGATCTTCTGATCCGACGGGAACGGCATGATCGGTTCGTAGTAGCGGCCGTCGGTCTCGTTGTAGACGATCGGGAAGAACTGGCGATACGAGTGGGCCTTGGTTTCGCGCTGGTTGTATAGCCACTGGGTATCCCAGTTGACGCTGCCCAGACTGAAGTTGCTGGCGACGTACAGGCTGGCGCGCTGGCGCTCGTTGATGACTTGCGCGCTGCCGAAGAACGGGAAGTTCAGGACGTCTTCGTAGTAGGCCTGCGGCGAGTTGGCGTAGGTCTGGGTAGGGTTGGGCCGCGGGTGATAACCCGGGAACGGGCCGATGGTGCTGCCATCAATTGACGGTACGTAGCGTGTCGACGCTTTGAAGTAGTCGATGATCGAGTTGGCGTAAAGGTTGCTGCAACCGGCGAGATCGGTTCCTTCCAGGATCGAGTGATCCGCACGGTCGATGCGCTGGCCGTCCTTGCCCCAGACGCGATCCTGGTTACAGCGGAAGTAGTCGCGGTCGCCATAGGTGAGCGCTTGGAGCTTGTCGACCTGCGCGGCGGCCACGATGCTGCCCGACTTGAAGTTCCAGCCTGTGCCGAACGAGGCGGAGTACTGCTCGCCGCCGCCATGCTCCGGCGTGCTGAGCGAGAGGCTCAATTGCGGACGAGCGACGCTTTTGCGGGTGATCAGGTTGACCACGCCAGCCAGGGCATCGGAGCCATAGAGCGAGGACGAGCCGTCCTTGACGAGTTCGATGCGCGACAGGATCACCTGTGGGACGACGTTGAGGTCGAAGGCGCCGACCTGCCCGCGCGTGCCCGCCGGGCCCGGACGCTGACCGTCGAGCAGGACCAGCGTGCGGTTGGCGCCCAGGCCACGCAGCGAGACCGTCTGCACACCGGTGCCGCCTTCCACAATGAAGCCACCGAACTGGTTGTTGACCTGCGTGGACCCCGCGGCAACGGCCGCGGTCTGCAGGAAGTCAGCGGTGTCGAACTGGCCGGCGGCAAGATTGTTCTTGACCTCGATCACCTGTACCGGCGACGTGGTCTCATATTCCGGCCGTTTCAGCAACGAGCCGGTGACCGAAACTGTTTCGAGCTGACGAATTTTTTTCTCTTCGTCCTTGTCACCGGCGGTGTCGCTGTTGGACTGGCTGGCGGTGCCGGTGGCACGCGACTGGTCCTGGGCGAAAGCCGGCATGGCTTGCCATGCGGCAATCATTGCAATGGCCAGCGGCAGGCGTTGAAGCGCTCGTTGCGTTACCTTGGTCATGGAGTCCCCCTCCCCTAGATCGAAATAAATTGTTGTAACCGCATTATGTTGCGGTTAAACAAGGCTAGCTCAACACCTGTCCTTGACGCAAGTTATTGCGCGCAACGTGCAAGCCGAACGGTCAATCGGCGGATTTCTGAAACGACGGGATGGGGCGGCGATCACTTCCGCCACCGCTCCGATGTGACCGCCGGCTGACGCTGTGTGGATGACGGGGCGGACTAGGCAGAGGCTCGGCGCGGGTGAACGGCCCAGGCTGCGACACACGCATGGGCCGTGGTGAGCGGTCCGTTGTGGGGGCGCTCCGTCGTCGTCAATTGTTCGCTCTCTTCAAGTGCTGGCTACCGTGGCGCGAAGCATGCTGCGGCATGGAGGCGTTCCGGACATCACCTCTCCAAGTGGATTCCAGCGCCCCATCACAGATGGGTGACGCCCGCGTCGAGGTTGATGCAAACGTCCCCGATGGCGCACTGGCAAACAGACGTCCCTGGGAAAGTGGGTGGTGTCTGCAAAGCCTGCCTGCGATTCGTGGCCCATTGAGCCACCAGGGGCCGGGAGCGTCTAAATGCTGCCCCCCACCCGCAACGAGGACCTTTCGTCTCAAACGTTTCTACCGCCCAGGCTCCCCGGGCTGGGCGGTAGAAGCCGTCCGGATTCCTAGGGATGAGCGGAGCCACAGTTCTTTTCGAGGTAGCCGATGATCAGATGGAGGATCTCCCTCTGTTGCCCCGGATACCACGGCATGCTGTGCGGCATGTCGGCGATCCAATGGAACTGCGACGGCACTTTGTTCTTCACCGCCTCGTAGAACGGATAGGCATGAATGGCCGGTGGGGTTCTCACATCGCGGGTGCCATTGAACAGCATGATGGGCAGGTGAGCCTTCTCGACATTTTTCATCGGGTCCATCCCCGCCACCGTCTGCCCCTGCAGGATGCGCTGCAGGCGGTTGTCGCTCCATGACGTACCCAGCCGCCCCAGATTGGCCACCGGCGCGCCGGCAATCGCGCACTGGTAGGGCGACGGCGTGCGGACAGTTGCCGCCACGGCGGCAAAACCGCCATACGAGTAGCCGAAGATGGCGATGCGATCCTTGCCCGCAATGTTCTGCGACACCAGCCACGCCGCTCCATCGTCGAGATCGTCGGACATTTTCAGGCCCCACTCCTTGTCTCCGGCCAGCCACAGACTGCGTCCGAGCCCTTCCGTGCCGCGATACTGCGGTCGCAGCACGGCGTAACCGCGAGAAGTGAGCATCGGCACCCAACCGGAGCCATCCCAACCCTCATAGTCACGTGCCCAAGGGCCGCCGTGAGGCATGATGATCGCCGGAGCGGCGGCATCGCCTTGCTTCCACCCGGCGGGCATATCCAAGATCGCCGGAATCTCGCGTCCGTCACGGGCCTTGTAGGACACCCAGCTTTCCGCACCGGTAAGATCCTTGCCGACACCGGGAAGCGAACTGCCGAGGTTGACCACATGCTTCCGGTTCAGCAGCAGATGATAGGCGACAGGGTCGCTGGAACTGCGGGTGGTGAAAAGCACCTTGGAAAGATCATCGGTATAACTGGAAATGCCGACTTGCTGACCCCGGAATGCCTGCTTGATCGAGCTTTGGATCGCCCTTAGCTCCGGTTCGACATAGATCGTCTGGCGATGAGGCCCGTCGACAATAAAGCCGACGACTTGATTGAAGTTGCTGGGCCGAGTGCTGAACAACAGGCCGCCAATGGAGAAGTTCTTGTCCGCGACGACAGCTTCAGTATCGTATTTCCGCTCGATCGGGTCATACATGCGCGCCTGGACCTTGTCCGAGAACTGATCGGTCAGGATGTAGAACTTGCCGGTGCTATCGTCGATACCTTCCACCTTCACTGTATGGCGGTCGGCGAGCCTGGTGGTCAGCGCCGGTTGCAGATCGAACTGACCCGTGCCGCGATTCAGCAGCAGCACTTGCTGCTCATAGCCACCATTGATAGGTTCAATCTGCGATTTGGCCAGCACCTTGCCGGTACGCGAATCGAACAGTGACGGCCTGGCGCGCGCGCCACCCTTGAACAGCAGCTCCCGCTCCCTGGTCTTCAGGTTGTACGCATAGTAGTTGGCGGTGAGGCTGACTTGGCTCAACTGGCTGATGATGACCCGGTCGGGATCCAATGGGAGCATGTCCACCAGCGACGAGGCGCCAGACAGCTCAAAGCAGCGCTGGGTATTCTTGCTGATGCCCAGTTTGCGCGTGTTGTCGGCGAATGCCTCGCGGAACTCCTTTTGGGTATCGCCGGTCAGGTAGGTCTTGGTCACAAATGTTTCGGTCGCCCCGGCAGCCTTCCCCTCGCCGCAGCCGCCGAGGTCGCCACTCCACTCCTGACGCGCTATCGCTAGGATTTTGTCGGCCTTCAATGCGTAGGCAGCAATGAACTTCATATGGTCCCCCGACGGAGTGACAACCTTCGGGCCGGCTGACAGTGACTCCGTATCCCAGGTGGCCAACGCGGTCTCCTCTTTATTCCTGGGCGAAGGAATCAACCCGACCAGATGCCTGCCATCTGGACTCATGGAGACGGATTGCAGTGCCGGCAGACTCGCCAGTGCATCCACCGGAATGGGTTTGGTGGCGTGTGCAACGCCTTGCAGCAAGACGGCACCCACCACGCCGCCAACCGACAACATCCGTGAAAACGCGTTCCGCATGAAATTACCCCCTCATAATCGTTTCGCTCCGTGATGCGTCACGTTCGACTCGTAACGCAATATATTGCGACTATATAGCAAAATTGACGCCCCCCGGGCTGCGCCCGACGGGTTGCCGTTCCTGGGTCGGCTCCGTTGCCGGTCCTGAATCGCCCCGGGTTTCGTGGCTCTCTCTCTCGATCCGTGTGGTTGACCTTCATGCCGCCGTCTGCTGAGCCGCATGTGTCCACGGGTTCTTCGGCAGGTGCTTGAGGCGGGCGCAGATCAGGTAACTGATGGTGATCAGGTGCCGGTCGGTGCCGTAGCCTCGGGCTCGTGCCTTGGCGGCCTGGATACGCCCGTTGAGCCCTTCGGCAAAACCGTTGCTGAGTCCGGAGCGGAAGTGTTCGAGGATGCCGTCCCGATGCTTCTTCAACGTAGCCGCCAGCCGTTTGAAGGGGGCCAGCCGGCAACGCCGCGCCCAGCTTATCCAGGCCTCCAGCAACGCCGTGGCGTGCACGATGCCGGCGCCTTGGGCGAACACCTCGCGCAAGGCCTGCTTGAGCCGCCAGGCACGTGCCGTCTTCAGGTTCGTGCGTTGCAGCCAGTGCATCTGCGCGATCTGCGGGTGCGTCCAGTCGGCGGCATCCTCGGGTCTGGCCACGGCACGCCCGGTGGCACATGCCGGATCTTCCCGACAGGATGGCTTGAACTGGTCGCGCGGCCGGCCGCAGCGGCCGGCACTCGCTCAGATCAGCCTTTCCGCCTCCAGCTCCTGCTTGAGGTAGGCGTAGTAGATGGGTGCGGCGATCACGCCCGGCAGGCCGAAGGCGGCCTCCATCAGCAGCATGGCGATCAGCAGCTCCCAGGCCTTGGCGCGGATTTGCGAACCGACGATGCGCGCATTGAGGAAGTATTCGAGCTTGTGGATGATGACCAGGAAGGCCAGCGCCGCGATGCCGACGCCGAGCGACACCGACAACCCGGCGACGGCAATGGCCGTATTCGAGATCAGGTTGCCGACGACCGGCAGCAGGCCGACGATGAAGGTCAGCGCCACCAGGGTCTTGGCCAGCGGCACGTGAATGCCGAGCAGGGGCAGCACGCCGAGCAGGAACAAGGCGGTAAAGGCCGTGTTGATCAGCGAAATCTTGATCTGCGCGAACACGATATTGTGGAACGCTTCGGCCAGGCGTCGGCAACGCAGGCTGAGCATGGCCGCCAACGGACCCATCTGGCTGGCCGGGCGGGCGCGGCTCAGGGCGACGATCGCGCCCAGCACCAGACCGATGATGATGTGCACGAAGGCACGCATGGCGCCCTTGCCGGCCAGCTGCAGGGTCACCGCGTGCTTGCGGATCAGGTCCATGGCGCCGACGCGCAGGTCGTCGACGCTGTCGGGCAGGTTGTCGACCAGCATCGGCGGCAGCTGCTGCCGCGCCTTCTCCACCAGTGGCATCAATTGTTGCTGCCACAGCAACTGCGGGTTGCCGATCTCGTTGTGGAACATGCTGATGGCGCCGAGGATCAGCAGGATCAGCAAGCCGACCAGGATGGCGCCAAGCAAGGCCACCACCACCACCCGGGCACCATCGCCGGAGATGCGCCGGCCCAGCAGCGGGCTCATCGACTGCACCAGTTCGTAGACCAGCAGCCCGGCCAGCAAGGCGGGCAGCAAGTGGATATCGATCACCAGCAACAGGGCCAGGGCGGTCAGCAGGTAGCTCGCGTAGCGTACGGCGGGCCTGATTTCGCGCGCGGCGGGCGAAGGGGATTCCATAACCGGGGGCCTCGATCCTGGGGCGGTCAGTCTGTCAGCAGGGGAGCATGGCCGCCAGCCGGGCTGGCGCTGCCATGTTGCTGTCGTAAACGGGAGCCATTGTTGCGGCACCCATTCGCAAGGATTTTCGCATGCCATTGCGCTTTTTTTCGCCCGTGCTCGCGCTGGCCCTGCTGGCCGGATGCGCCAGCGCGCCACCCCGCGCCACGCAGCCCGCCTCGGCGGCGCCGAAACCGCTGGCCACGCTGGCTTCCGCGGCGGTGCCGGCCAATGACAATCTCAATGCCGTCGCCTGGAGCCAGACGGCGATCGAGCACGACCTCGTCTTCCTGCAGACCTATCGCGACGCCCAATCGCGCCTGCTCCCGGCGCTGAGGGACCCGCACTGGGACGCCCTGCCCAAGGACGACCGCGTCGCACCGAGCGAGGGCCTGAAACCGGCGGTGGTGCTGGATATTGACGAAACGGTGCTGGACAACTCCCCCTATCAGGCGCGCCTGATCGAGCACGGCGGCGAATTCAACGAGGCCGACTGGGCCGGCTGGTGCAAGGAGGAGCGGGCACGCGCGCTGCCCGGCGTGGTCGCCTTCACCCGTTTCGCGGCCGCCCATGGCATCGACGTGATCTATGTCTCCAACCGCGCCAGGGATCTGGATCAGGTCACCCTGGAAAACCTGCGCAAGGCGGGCCTGCCGGTGTCGGGGCCACAGGCTTTTCTCGGCCTGGGCACGTTTGTCGAAGGCTGCGAGCAAATCGGCAGCGGGAAGAGTTGCCGGCGCCAGCTGATAAGCCGCAAATACCGTTTCTTGATGCAATTTGGCGACAAGATCGGCGATTTTGTGACTGTTTTGGCCAATAACCGCGAGGGTCGCCGCCGTGCCATGGCACCGTATATGGACTGGATCGGCAGGCGCTGGTTCGTGCTGCCCAACCCGACCTACGGCGCCTGGGAGCCGGCCCTGTTCAACAATGACTGGGCCGCCCCGCTGGAACAGCGGCGGCGGCTGAAGGTCGACGCGCTGCGCGACGGTTAGTTTGTTTTTAATTTGTAAAAACAATTACTTGCAGATATAAAGAAAAGTGTTGCCTTAACTTTTCGCGACCGCTACCATGGCCCTGCCGACCCTGCTGACCGAAAATTTTGCGGGCAAGGCCATTTCCCTTCCGGCTCTGCCGGATTTCCCCGTGAGGCCTCCGGCCCGCGGGGTTTTCTTTTGGCGGCATCGAAAACTCGGCCGCGACGAAACTTGTGCCGTCCGTGGCATGCCGCTTACCCTGCGCGATCGCGGCGCCCGCGGCGCAGCCCGCCGCCATCCAACCACCAGCGAGGGCACGCCGATGCGCCTGCGAATCCTGCGTCACCTGGGTCTGCTCGCGGCCACCGCGCTGGTGCTTGCCTGCCACGGCAAGGGCGACGCCTCCCTGCCCGGCGGCGGCACGCCCGAAGCATCGCTGCGGCGCTCGATCGACCTGCTCAAGGCCGGCGATTTCCAGGCGCTGTGGCGGCAGTCGCTGCCGCCCGCGGACTATGCCACCCTGCGTGCCGACTGGAGCCGGCGGCAACGACAGGCGCCGGCGTTCGGCGCGGCGGAGCAAGCCCGGTTCACCGAGGCCATGCAACAGCTCACCGGCCAGGACGCCGCGAAGCACCTGTTCGCCGCCTGGCAACCCCGGCTGATCCGCGCGGAACAGCAATACGGCGACCAGTTGCCGGTCCTGGTCAGCGTGGGTGGCGCGCTGGCCAAGGCCCGGGTGATGCAGGACCCGGATCTGGGCAGCGCCCGCAAGACCCAGCTCGACAGCATGATCGATACGCTCGTCCCGTGGGCGCAGCAGGCCCCGTGGTTCGATCAGGCCCGGGCGAAGCAGGCCATCGGGGTCGCGGTCGCCACCGCGCGCAAGCTGGACCTGAACAGCCCCGGGCCATGGCGCACGATGGATTTCAACGGCGCCATGACCAGGTACGCCACCGGCTACGCCGGGCTCAAGCAAATGCTGGCGATCTACGGCCTATCGGTGGACCAGACACTCGATTCGATCAGGCTCACGCCCGTGTCCCGGAGCAACGGCCGCGCCGTGGTGAGGATCGACTACAGCTTGCTGGGCAAGCCCCTTTCCACCGAATCGACCCTGATCGAACAGGGCGGTCGCTGGTATAGCGAGGACCTGCTCGATCAGGTGCGCGCATCTCATCGGCGTTTGATCCAGTCGGCCAACCAGCCGCCGGCGGGCAGCGCCAGCACGCCGCCGGCGGCAGCGGCCACGCCCTCACGCGGCGCCGCAGGCAAAGCCTGACGGCACAACCTATTAGAATAGACCGATGCAGAATTTTTCCAGCGTCGACTCAAGCGGCCGCCAGCGCGCACCCTGGTGGTTCAACCTGGCAGGCCAGTTGCTGCAGCCGTGGGTGCGCATCCGCCGCGACCCGGCTGAGCCGGCGGCCTTGCTGCAGGCCGGCTCGCCGGTTTGCTACGTCATCGAGCGCGACGGCTTTTCCGACGCGCTGATCCTGCAGCGCGCCTGCCGCGAGGCGGGCCTGCCGAGCCCGATGCAGGCCCTGCCCGGCACCCGCCGCCGGCGCTCGGTGTTCGCGCTGGCCCGGCGCGACGGCTGGGTGCTGGGGCGCAACCGCAAGCGCACTCCGAACGAACCGCTGCGCCAGCTGGTGCGCTCGCTCGAAGGCTTGCCCGAACGCGACATCCAGATCGTGCCGGTGTCGATCTACGTGGGGCGCGCGCCGAACCGGAACAGCGGCTGGTTCAGCGTGCTGTTCTCGGAGAACTGGGTGATGGTGGGCCGCTTCAGGCGGCTGCTGGCGGTGCTGTTGAACGGCCGCGACACGGTGGTGCATTTTTCCGCTCCGGTATCCCTGCGCAAGGTGCTGGCCGAGTCCGGCGAAATCAGCCCGGAACGCTTCACCCGCAAGATCGCGCGGGTGCTGCGTACCCACTTCCACCGCATTCGTGCCGCGGTGATCGGACCGGACCTGTCGCATCGACGCACCGTGGTCGACGCCGTGCTCAACGCCGAGCCGGTGCGCGCGGCGATCGCAAGTAACGCCGCCAAGGAGAAAATCAGCCACGCCAAGGCCTGGCGCAAGGCGCACAAGTTGATGCTGGAGATCGCCGCCGACTATTCGCACCCGGTGGTGCGCTCGGTGTCGTTCCTGCTCTCCAACTTCTGGAACAAGCTGTACGACGGCATCGCCATGCACCACTTCGACAAGGCCCGCGCCGTGACGCCGGGCTACGAGGTGGTCTACGTGCCCAGCCACCGCAGCCACGCCGACTACCTGCTGATGAGCTACCAGCTGCATGCTTCCGGCGTGGTGGTGCCGCATATCGCTGCCGGCGTGAACCTGAACCTGCCCGGCATCGGGCCGATCCTGCGCCGTGGCGGCGCCTTCTTCATGCGCCGCAGCTTCACCGGCAATCCGCTGTATTCGGTGGTGTTCAAGGAGTACATGGCGCAGCTGATCGACCGTGGCATACCGATCGAATATTTCACCGAGGGCACGCGTTCGCGCACCGGCCGCCTGCTCACCCCGCGCGGGGGCCTGCTGTCGATGACCGTGCGCGCGTTCCTGCGCGCGCCGCGCCGGCCGGTGCTGTTCCAGCCGGTCTACATCGGTTACGAAAAACTGATGGAGGGCAAGAGCTACATCGGCGAGCTGAGCGGCAAGCCGAAGGAAAAGGAATCCCTGCTCGGCCTGCTGCGCGGCCTGAAGGTGCTGCGGCAGCGCTACGGTCACGTCGCGCTCAATTTCGGCGAACCGATCGAGCTGACGCCGCTGCTCGACGCCGCCAGTCCCGACTGGCGCGCGGCCGGCAACGACCCCGAGGCCAAGCCGGAGTGGCTCAACGGCGTGGTCAACCAGCTCGCCGAGCAGATCCAGATCAACATCAACCGCGCCGCCGACGTCAACCCGATCAACCTGCTGGCGCTGGCCCTGCTGGCCACGCCCAAGCATGCGATGGCCGAGGGCGACCTGCTGACCCAGCTCGAACTCACCAAGGACCTGCTGCAGCAACTGCCCTACTCCGACCGCATGACGCTGACCCCGATGAACGCCGCCGCGATCATCGCCTACGGCGAACAGATGGCCTGGATCGAGCGGGTAAAGCACCCGCTGGGCGACGTGCTGACGGTCAGTGGCGAACAGGCCGTGTTGCTCAGCTACTTCCGCAACAACGTGCTGCACCTCATGGCGCCCGCGGCGTGGGTCGCCTGCTGTTTCCTCAACAACCGCCGCATGTCGCGCGCCGCGCTGCTGCGGCTGGGGCGCATCATCTACCCGTTCATCCAGGGCGAGCTGTTCCTGCCGTGGGACGGCGACGGCTTCTGCCAGCAACTGCAGCGCACCATCGACTTCTTCGTACGCCGCGGCCTGCTCGAGTCGACCAACGAGGGTCGCTCGCTGGAGCGCAGTCCCGGGCAGGAGGATGGCGCCTTCCAGCTCAAGGTCATCGCCCGCAGCCTGATCCAGGCCTTCGAGCGCTACTACATCGCGATCGCGGCGCTGGCCAAGAACGGGCCGCACACGATGACCGGCGGCGAGCTGGAAAACGCCTGCACGCTGACCGCGCAACGGCTGAGCCTGCTGAACGAGCTGTCGGCACCGGAGTTCTTCGACAAGGCGCTGTTCCGCGGCTTCATCCTCAAGCTGCGCGAGCGCAAGGTGGTGTGGACCGACGACGGCGGCAAGCTCGATTACGACAGCACGCTGGAGGACATGGTGCGCGACGCGCGCGTGATCCTGTCGCGCGAGATGCGTCATTCCATCCTCAAGATCACGCCCGGCGCCGAGCGCGAGCACGCGGAAACCGAGCAGCAGCACGTCGCCGCGGCGGTCGCCGACGGCAACACGCCGGCGGACACCCCGGAGACCGACCTGCACCAGCGCCACGTCCAGGCCGAACACCAGCAGCACCGGCCGCAAACGACAGCGGCGCCGAAGAGCGAGGCGGACGACGGCCCGGCCGGGTAGGATGGCCGCTCCCGTCCAAGGAGCCACCCAGCCATGACCGCACGCCGCCCGCTTGCCATCGCCGTCGCCCTGCTGTGCCTGCCCGCCACCGCCGTCCAGGCGGACGCAGCGGTCGCCCCCGCCGGCGCGCATCGAACCAGCGTGCTCGATTGCGCGCGGCTGATCGACCCGGTGGCCGGCAAGCTGCTGGGCGAGACCAGCCTGGTCGTCCAGGACGGCCACATCGGCGAAATCCATCCCGGCGCGATCGACATCGGGCCTTACCGCCAGGCCGCGATCGCCCGCGGCGAGACGTTCCAGTACGTCAAGCTGGCCGACGCCACCTGCATGCCGGGCCTGATCGACTCGCACACCCACCTGACCTCGCAGTTCAGCCGCTCCACCTACAGCGACAAGTTCCGCCTCAATCCGGCGGACTACGCGATCCGCGGCACGGTCTACGCGAAGCGCACCCTGCTGGCCGGCTTCACCACGGTGCGCAATGTCGGCGACGAGCACAACGAATCGATCGCGCTGCGCAATGCGGTCAATGCCGGCATCGTGCCCGGCCCGCACATCTTCACCGCCGGCCAGTTCATCGGCAGCACCGGCGGCCACGCCGACCCGACCAACGGCTTCCGCTGGGATCTGCAGGGCGACCCCGGCCCGAAGGACGGCATCATCAACTCGCCCGAGGACGCCTGGAAGGCCGTGCGCCAGCATTACAAGGACGGCGCCGACCTGATCAAGATCATGCCTTCCGGCGGCGTGCTGGACGAAAGCTCCAGCGCCGAGAACCCGCAGATGACCATCGACGAGATCAAGGCCGTGGTCGCCGCCGCGCACGACTACGGCTTCACCGTGGCGGCCCACGCGCACGGCGCCGAGGCGATCCGCCGCGCGGTGCTCGGCGGCGTCGATTCGATCGAGCACGGCACCTTCATGGACGCCGAAGACATGAAGCTGATGAAGCAGCACGGCACCTGGTATGTGCCCACCATCATCGCCGGCCAGTACGTGATGGAAAAGGCGAAGCAAGGCTGGTACCCGCCGCAGGTCGCGGCCAAGGCCGAGCAGGTCGGCCCGGTGATCATGGCGACCGCGGGCAAGGCCTACCGCGCCGGCGTGAGGATCGCCTTCGGCACCGACGCGGGGGTCTACCCGCACGGCGAGAACGCGAAGGAATTCCAGTACATGGTGCAGGCCGGCATGCCGCCGATGTTCGTGCTGCAGGCCGCCACCACGCACGCCGCCGAGCTGCTGCACAAGCAGGACCAGTTCGGCCAGATCGCGGTCGGCCGCACCGCCGACGTGATCGCCGTTCCCGGCAACCCGCTGGACGACATCACGCTGATGCAGAAGGTCAGCTTCGTGATGAAGGACGGCGTGATCTACAAGGAAGACGGCAAGCCGGTCGAGGAATCCCTGTAGGAGCCCGCTCGCGGGCGATGCCTTTTGCCTTTGAGGTGGCATCGAAAGCAGGAGCATCGCCCGCCAGCGGGCTCCTACGGGACCGGCGGCGATCCTGTAACATCGCGGCATGAACGAACAGTCCTCCCCCGCCCCTGACCAGACCACCCACTTCGGCTTCCGCGACGTGCCGGTCGCGGAAAAGCAGAAGCTGGTCGGCCAGGTGTTCACCTCGGTCGCGCGCAACTACGACCTGATGAACGACCTGATGTCGTTCGGCGTGCATCGCCTGTGGAAGCGCCATTTCGTGGCGGTCAGCGGCGTGCGCCGCGGCGACCGCGTGCTCGACCTGGCCGGCGGCACCGGCGACATCGCCGCGCTGCTCAAGCCGGTGGTCGGCGACGAGGGCGAGGTGGTGGTCGGCGACATCAACGC
>JAGWIC010000055.1 GCA_028866435.1 Lysobacteraceae bacterium
CACGCGATGATGTAGCGGCTGTTGTACCAGTCCGCCGATTCGGGCACGTCGGTCTGCTCGCCCCATACCTGCGGCGAGGCCGGCGGCAGGTCGCAATACCAGTCGTAGAAGGACAGGTTGGCGCCACCGAGCAGGGACAGGTAACGCGCGCCGGCGGCATAGGACACCATCGACATCGCCGGGATCGGCGAGAAGCCGACCACCCGGTCGGGGCCGAAGGCCTTGGCGGTGTGAAGATTGGAGGCGGCGATGATCTCGTTCGCCTCCTCCCAGCGCACGCGGGCGAAACCGCCCATGCCGCGCTTGCTCTTGTACGCCCTGGCCTTGACCGGATCGCCGACGATGCTGGCCCATGCCTCGACCGGCGCCATGGTCTTGCGCGCCTCGCGCCACAGCCGCAGCAGCGCGCCGCGCACCAGCGGGTACTTCAGCCGATTGGCGCTGTACAGGTACCAGGAATAGCTGGCACCGCGCGGACAGCCGCGCGGCTCGTGGTTGGGCAGGTCCGGGCGCGTGCGCGGATAGTCCGTCTGCTGCGTCTCCCAGGTCACCAGGCCGTTCTTGACGTAGATCTTCCAGCTGCATGAGCCGGTGCAGTTCACGCCATGGGTCGAACGCACGATCTTGTCGTACTGCCAGCGCGATCGATAGCCGTTTTCCCAGTCGCGGCTGTCGCCCATGGTGACGCCATGGCCGTCGGCGAATATCTCGTCATGGCGCTTGAAAAACTGCAATCGGTCGAGGAAATAGCTCATGGGAATAACCTGTGCAAGTTGAGTCGGTCGACGCGTCTGGTACCGCTCAGCAAGGCATCTCGGCACCGCGCCGGAAGTACCACCACCAGGTGATCAGCAGGCAGCTGAAGTAGAACGCCATGAAACCGTACAGCGCCATCTCCGGCCCACCGGTCAGCGCGATCGAGGAGCCGTAGCTCTTCGGGATGAAAAACGCACCGTAGGCGGCGATGGCGGAACTGAAGCCGATCACCGCCGCCGACTCGACGCCCGCCTGCCGCGCCGCAAGCTGCCGGCCGGCGTCGTCGAGCCCGGCCGACAGGCGGTCGTGCAGGGTGCGGAAGATCACCGGGATCATCCGGAACGTGGACGCGTTGCCCACCCCCGTCAGCACGAACAGCGCCATGAAGCAGCCGAGAAACCCGTAGAAACGACCGGGCACGCCGTGGTGCGGGAGGAAGTGCAGCACGCCGACGACGCCGACGATCATCAACAGGAACACCCAGAACGTCAGTGCGGCGCCGCCCATCTTGTCCGCCAGCCAGCCGCCGCCCGAGCGCGCCAGGGCACCGACCAGCGGGCCGAGGAAGGCGAACTCCATGACATTGACGCCAGGGAACTGGGTCTTGATCAGCAGCGGAAAGCCGGCCGAAAAACCGATGAAGGAACCGAAGGTGCCGGTATACAGCCAGCACATCAGCCAGTTGTGCTTGCGCCCGAAGATCGAGGCCTGTTCCGTGAACGAGGAGCGCGCCGCGGTCAGGTCGTTCATGCCGAACCATGCCGCGATGCTGCACAGGACAATGAAGGGTACCCACACGAAGCCGGCATTCTGCAGATAGACCTGATGGCCGCTGGCCGTCAGCTGCGAGCCGCCCAGCAGCGGGCCGAAAATACCCGCCGATATCACCAGCGGTATCACGAACTGGGTCACCGAGACGCCGACGTTGCCGAGACCGGCATTCATGCCCAGCGCATAACCCTGCTTGGCGCGGGGAAAGAAGAACGAGATATTCGACATCGACGAGGCGAAATTGCCGCCACCGAGGCCGCACAGGATGGCGATGGCGACGAACTGCCAGTAGGGCGTGGCCGGATCCTGCACCGCAAACCCGATCCAGACCGCAGGAATAAGCAGCGAGGCGGTGGAAATCGCCGTCCAGCGGCGACCGCCCACCAGCGGCACCACGAACGAGTAGAAGATGCGCAAGGTCGCGCCGAGAAACCCCGGCAGCGCGGTCAGCCAGAACAGCTGGTTGGTACTGAACTTGAAACCGATCTGCGGCAGGCTGACCGCCACCGCGGAAAACATCATCCATATGGCGAACGCGAGCAGCAGCGCCGGGATGGAGATCGCCAGATTGCGGTTGGCGACACGCCGGCCCGATGCGGCCCAGAAGGCGGGATCTTCCGGATGCCACCGGCTGACAAGTGTTCCCGCTTTCGGGTGCGGCTCGCTGCTTGGGGTGCTCATCTGTTCTCGATCCTGTTGGATTGATTTTTGTCACGCAGGAAAGGGGACCCGCCGGCCACGCCCCCTCCATCGCTCGACGAGCCTAGATGAGCCATACCGCGGCATCATTGATCCTGATCAACGGAATAAATCAGGACCAGATTGGTCCTCTTTCAGCCATTCGCGGATGAGCGGGATGGAAAAAGGCGCGCCGTCGCCGTCCTGCTGGCGCTCAGGCGGGGAGCGGAACGCGGCGGCGTGGGTACGGCAGGGCTCACGACGGCGGTGCGGCTGCGCAGTGGCGCGATGGCGCCTGCGGCCGATCCGTGGCCGCAGGCGAGCGGCATGAGAGCCTCAGTCGGTCACGCCCAGGATCACGTTCGACGCCTTGATGATGGCGACCACGGCCTGCCCTGGCGCCAGCCCCAGCGCATCGACGCTGCCGAGGGTGACGACGGCCACGATCACGGCGCCCCCGGCGAGCGTGATGCTCGCCTCCGCATTCACGGCGCCGCGGCGCAGCGTGCTCAGCGTGCCGGCCAGCTGGTTGCGCGCCGAGAGTTTCAGCGCCGGGTCCGGCACCGCCAGCAGTACCGAGGATGCCTTGATCAGCGCCACCGCCGCGCGCCCGGGGGCAAGGCCCAGCTGGCGCGTGCTTTCGCAGGTGATGCTGGCGACGATGCGCTGCCCGCCCTGCACGTCGAGTTCGATGGTGTCGTTCACGGCGCCGCGGTGCACCGCGACGACCGTGCCGGAGAGATGGTTGCGCGCGCTGGTCTTGAGCATGAATCGCCTCAACAATTGCAGGTCCTGCAGGGATGCGTCGCCCAGTGCACCGAGCTGGCGCAGGAAACGCTGCTGCTCGGCGTCGACCGCGCGGAACACCTCCACCAGCCGCTGCCCGCGCGCGGTGAGCCGGGTACCGCCACCGCGCCTGCCGCCCGCGGTGCGCGTCACCAGCGGCTGGTCGGAGAGGTTGTTCATCGCGTCGATCGCGTCCCACGCGCCCTTGTAGCTCATGCCCACGGCGCGCGCCGCGGCGCTGATGCTGCCGGTCTGGCCGATGCTGGCAAGCAGTTCGATGCGGTCCAGCCCGCCCAGATGCCGCTCGCCCGCGTGCAGCGACAGCAGGCCCTTGAGTTCGATCATCGGTGTGCCCGAGCCAGGCGCCGGTTCGCGCGCCACGCCGAGTGTAGCGGGCTGCTGCCCCGGCGCCAGCGCGCCGCGCCTGGCTCAGCGTTCGCGCGTCGCCTTCATCCTGCGCGCGCTGTCGCGGACATCGACATCGAACAGCAGGGTCAGGGTGTCGGACGGCGCGACGGCACCGAGCTCGAAACGCAGGCCCTCGCGGCTCGGCAGGCGACCGGCCAGCTCCCGCACGGCATCCCCCGGCAGCCGGATCTGCCAGGCATCGGGCTGGCCCGTCAGGGCGGCCGCGGCCGATCCCAGCGACAGCACGCACTGCAGCGCGAACGCGCCGGCGAAGCGGGTGCATGCCGCGACCGGCGTCCCGGCAAGCAGCCGGGCAAGCTCGGCCTCATCGATGCGCACCCGCAGTTGCTGATGGTCGAGCTGCAATTTCATGGCGTACTCCCGGCTGGATGCAGGCCGATCCGCAGCGATGGCGACAGTCCGAGGCTGGCGATTTCGACCGGGCTGCCGACAGGGCAGTCTCCCGCGTCTTCCGCCAGCACCACCCAGGCATCGGCCGCGGCGAAGGGCTGGATGCGGAAGGGCTGCTGTTGCGGCTGCACCGCGGCCTGCAGCCGGCCGCTGCCGTCGAGCTGCAGCGTGGCGCGCAGAAAATGGCGCAGCCCGGCTTTCGGGCTTTGCGCCGTGCCCAGCGCGGCGTGCAGCACCGGCTCGCGGCCCTGCCCGGCCAGCGCACGCAGCACCGGCGCGACGAAGAAGCGCACCCCGGCGGCCACCGCCATCGGCGTGCCGGGCAAGGCCAGGATCAGCGGCCCGCCGGGAAACCGGGCGGCCAGCAGCGGCTTGCCCGGGCGCATCGCCACCTTGTGGAACAGCAGCTCGGCATCGAGCTGGCGCAGCGTATCGGGCACGAAGTCGTGGCGGCCCATCGACACCGCCCCGGTACTGATCACCAGATCGGCATCCGCGGCCACCGCGCGCTGCAGCGCCCGCGCATAGGTGACGGCGGTGTCGTCCACCGTCTCGCAGGAAAGCGGCTCGATCCCGGCTTGCCGCAGCGCGGCGACCAGGTACGGACCGTTGGAGCCGTAGATCTGGCCGTCGCCCAGGGGCCGCGACGGGTCCGGCTGCAGCTCCTTGCCGGTACAGATGATCGCCACCCGCGGGCGGCGGACCACCTCGACCCGGGCCACGCCGAGCGCGGCCAGCAGCATGGTCTGCGCCGCCCCGATGCGTTCGCCGGCGTCCAGCACGCGGGCGCCCGGCGCGATGTCGCTGCCGGCATGACGCACGTTCTGCCCGGCGCGCACCTCATCGCGCAGGCGGATGCGGCGCGGCGTTCCGTCGGCCAGCGTCTGCAGCAGCTCGGTGCGCTCGACCGCCACGACGGCATCGAGCCCTTCGGGCAGGCACGCGCCGGTCATGATCTCCAGCGCCTCGCCGCGGGCGGCGCGGACGGCGTCGCCGGCCGCCTGCGAACCGTGCACCGCATGTTCGGAACCGGCGGCAAGTGGCTGTGTCGCGTACAGCGCATAGCCGTCCATCGCCGCATGGTCGAACGAGGGCAGCGCCAACGGACTGTGCAGCGGCCGGGCCAGCACGCGGCCCAGCGCATCGGCCACCGCGCAGGACTGCGACGGCAGCACCGTCAGCGGCGCGAGCAACCGGTCGATCGCTTCGCCATAGGAGATCATGCCCGCGTCCCTGCGCCGCAGCGGGTGCCCATCATCGGAATTCCGCCTCCGTCGGCAAGGCCGCCAGGCCACCGCCCAGCGAGTACGCGTCGACGCCACGCTGGCGCAGCAGCCGCGCCGCGTGAGCGCTGCGCTTGCCGCTGGCGCAGACCAGCAGCACGCGGCCCTCGATGGGCTCGCACGCGGCGGCGGCCAGCACGGTGGCCGGCACCCGGCGCGAGGCGACCGGCAACGGCCGCGCGGCAATCTCCTGCGTTTCGCGCACGTCGATGATGGCGTAGCCGGCGGCGATCGCGTCGTGCAGGCGATCGAACCGGCGGTCGATGTCCAGTTGCTCCCGCGCGCCGGCGATGGCCCGCTGCGCCACCGCCACGCAACCGCCATGCCGCGCACAACCGGCGGCCGCATCGATCGGCAGCCGCTGGTTGCTGCCATCGAGCAGGTTGACCAGCTGCAGCGCGTGGTCGGCGGCACGCGGCAGGCCCAGCAGCAGCTTCAATGCCTCCATCGCCTGCATCGTGCCCAGCACGCCGGGCACCGGGCCGAGCACGCCCGACTCCACGCAGCTGCCGGCCAGTCCGGGCGCCGGCTGTTCCGACCACAGGCAACGCAGGCACGGCTCGCCCGGCGTCGCGCCGATCACCTGCAACTGCCCCTCGTATTGGTACACGCTGGCCAGGATCAGCGGGGTGCCGGTGAGCACCGCGGCATCGTTGGCCAGATAGCGGCTGGCCAGGTCGTCGGTGCATTCGACCACCAGGTCGTGGCCGGCGAACACCTCGGCGATGTTGCCGGCATGCAGCGGCTCGTTCCAGGTCTGCACCGCGACCGTGGGGTTGAGCTCGGCCACCCGGCGGGCGGCCAGGTCCACCTTGCGCTGGCCGACGTCGCGGGCGTCGTACAGCAGTTGGCGATGCAGGTTGCTGGCGTCGAGCACGTCACCGTCGACGATACCCAGCCGGCCCACCCCCGCGGCGGCGAGATAGCTGATCACCGGGCAACCGAGCCCGCCGGCGCCGATCACCAGCACGCGGGCGGCGGCGAGCCGGGCCTGGCCGGCGTCGCCGACCTCGCGCAGGCGCGTCTGCCGCGAGTAGTCAGGCGTGAACGCCAGCCGCGTCCCGGCGTGGGAATGCGCATGATCCTGCTGGCGATCGTGCCGCTGCGGCGGTTCGCTCTCGTGCGCGCGCCCGCCATGCGCGCAGGCGACCCAGGCGGTGTCGCCCTCCAGGTAGTGCTCCTTCTTCCAGATCGGCAGGCGCTGCTTGATCTCGTCGATGATGTAGCGGCAGGCCCGGAACGCCTCGTCGCGATGGGCGGCGCAGACGCCGATCCACACGGCCAGGTCGCCGACCCGCAGGTCGCCGGTGCGATGGACCGCGTGTGCCGCCAGCACGCCGTAACGCGCGGCCGCCTCGGCCACGATGCGCTCGCCTTCGGCCACCGCCAGCTCGGCATAGGCCTCGTATTCCAGGCCGCTCACCCGGCGGCCCTCGTTGCTGTCGCGCACCCAGCCTTCGAACGCGCAGAAGCCACCGCTGCCGGGATGGCGCAGGCCTTCGCGCAACAGCGAAAGGTCGGGCGGCTCGGCGCTCAGCGTGAAGCGCATCATCCGCCGGCCACCGGCGGAATGAAGACAACCGTGTCGCCAGCACCCGGCACCCGGTCCCAGTCGCTGAACCGCGCGTTCACCGCCACCTTGAGCGCCTCGAGCGGCAGCGAGAAACCGTGGCGCGCGGACAGCTCGCGGTACAGCGCACGCAGGCTCGCCGCGTCGGTGCCGACCCGCTCGGCGCTGACGCCGGCCTGCTCGCGCAACTGCGCGTAGTACTGCACGTTCACTTCGATCACCGCGGCGACTCCAGCTGCTGTTGCATCCGTTCGAACTCCTCGGGCGTGTTGATGTTGTCCAGCGCATCGCCCGGCGCGGGAAGCAGGGTAATGCTCGATTGCAGCAGCACCTTGCGCGGGCAGCAGCTGCCGGCTTCGCAGCGCTGCTGGAGCAGGGCGTGGCTGGAAGGCTCCCACAGCGCGCACAGCGGCTCGGGCAGGCCGTCGAAGCGGCTGCCGAAGGCGGTGGCGTCCTTGCGCGGATCGCGCGCCGCGATCAGTGTGCGCAGGGTCGCCTCGTCCAGCAATGGAAGGTCGCAGGCCAGCACCAGCCAGGCGGCGTCGGGATAGGCTGCCTGGGCGGTAAGGATGCCGGCGGCGGGGCCGCTCGCGGCAGCGTTGTCCACCAGCTGCGGCAAGCCCGCGCGCAGCGGGTCATCGCGCTGGCTGTCGCGCACCGAGACGAAGGCCCGTGCGGTGACCGCGCGCAACAGGCGCCAGGCGCGCAGCAGCTGCGGCTCGCCGGCGTAGCTCAGTTGCGCCTTGTCGCGCTGCATGCGGCGGCTGGCGCCGCCGCAGAGCAGCAGGCCGTAGATCGGCGCCGCGCTCATGCCGGCGCCTGCGCGGTGTAGTCCAGGTCGCTCTTGCCGCCGGTCTTTTGCAGCAGGCGCACCTCGCTGATCACGATGTCGTGCGACATCGCCTTGCACATGTCGTAGACGGCGAGCGCGGCGACGCTGGCGCCGGTGAGCGCTTCCATCTCCACCCCGGTGCGGCCCTGGCAGGACACGGTGCAGGTGATCACGGCCACCTCGCCCTGCATCGCGATGTCGATATGGCAGCGGTCCAGCGCCAGCGGATGGCACAGCGGGATCAGCTGCGCGGTGGCCTTGGCACCCATCACGCCGGCGATATGGGCCACGGTGAACACCGCGCCCTTGGCCGTCACATAGCCCGCACCGTGCAGTTGCGCCGCCACGTCGGCGGGAAACCTCACCCGAGCCTGCGCCCGTGCGGTGCGCCGGGTCACGGCCTTGGCGCCGACGTCGACCATGTGCGGCTGGCCGGCGTCGTCGAGATGGGTAAGCTTGCCCGGTATGGTGGTCATGGCGCGTTCTGGAATTCCGTGGCGCGGCGGTCAGCCGCCGATGTAATGCATCTCGATCTTCTGCCGCGCGCGCTGGCGACGTTGCTCGCGCTCCTCGCTGTAACGGTCGCCGCGGCGCAGCCAGGTCTGGCGCAGGGTCTCGCGCAGCAGCTGGTCGCTGCTGCCGTCGCGCAGCAGCTGCCGCAGGTTGACGCCCTGGCCCGCGAACAGGCAAGTGTAGAGCGTGCCCTCCGAGGACAGCCGCGCCCGCGAGCAGTCGCCGCAGAACGGTTCGCTGATCGAGGAGATCACGCCGATTTCGCCCTTGCCGTCGCGGAAACGGAAGCGCGTGGCGACCTCGCCCTCGTAGCGGGGCGGCAAGGCCTCCAGCGGCCAGCGCGCATCCACCGCCGCGATCAGCTCGCGCGAGGGCACCACCGCCTCGCGCCGCCAGTCGTTGCGGTTGCCGACGTCCATGTACTCGATCAGCCGCGGGATGATGCCGGTGCCGCGGAAGCGTTCGACCAGGGCGATCACGCCGTGTTCGTTGACGCCGCGTTGCACCACGGTGTTGAGCTTGATGCCCTGCGGAAAGCCGGCCTGCTGCGCCGCCTCGATGCCGTCCAGCACGTCGGCGAGTTCGCCGCGGCCGCCGCTCATGCGGTGGAACAGGGCCGGATCGAGCGTGTCCAGGCTCACCGTGACACGATCCAGCCCGGCCTCGCGCAAGGCCACGGCATGGCGCCGCAGCAACACGCCATTGGTGGTCATGGCCAGGTCGTCGATGCCGTCGATCCCGCGCAGGCGCTCGACCAGCTCGTGCAGCCGGGAACGCAGCAGCGGCTCGCCGCCGGTCAGGCGCAACTTGCTCACGCCGAGCCCCGCGGCGATGCGGCATACCCGCTCGATCTCGCTGAAGCCGAGCCGCTCGTCCCTGCCCAGAAACTTGAAATGCTCGCCGTAGTCCGACTCCGGCATGCAATAGGGACAGCGGAAATTGCAGCGGTCCATCACCGAGATGCGCAGGTCGCGCAGCGGACGGCCGTGCAGGTCCAGCGGCGGCATGGCCTGCGCGGGGATGTCCGTGATCGCCTTCGGATCGGTCATGTCACCAGCCATGAAAGACGACGGCCGAGCCGGCCGCGGCGGCGGCACCGGCCGGCGGCAGTTCGACCACGCCGTGGGTCTGCGGCAAGGCGGAAAAATCGCCCGACGTGCGGCACGGCAGCGGCCGCGCCCAGGCGCGGCCCTCGGCATCATGATGCAGCCGCACCGGCACAAAGCAGGTCAGCGCCGGATGCGTGGCCGCCGCTTCGGCCAGCGCTACCCGCATGGGCTCCGGCGGGGCCAGGCCGATCGCCCGCTCCAGCGCGGGCAGCAGGTAACGCGCGGCGCAGACCAGGGCGGACACGGGGTTGCCGGGCAAGGCAAAGACCGCCTGTCCCTGCGGGCCGATGCCGAACCACAGCGGCTTGCCCGGCCGCTGCGCCACCCGGTGCAAGACCTCCTCCACCCCCAGCGAACGCAGTGCCTCGGGCACGTAGTCGCGCTGACCCACGGATACGCCGCCGGAAACCACCAGCACCTGCCGGCTCGCCAGCAGCTCGGCAAGCTTCCGCCGGGTCGCCTGCAGCTCGTCGGGCACCCGTACCAGCTGCACGTCATCGAAGCCGCGCGCCGCCAGCGCCGTCGCCAGGGCGCGGTCGTTGGATCGACGGATCTGCCCCGGCGCCAGCGGCTCATCGACCTCGGCCAGCTCGTCGCCGGTGGCGACGATCGCCACCGAGGGCCGCCGCGCCACCTCCACCTCGGCCACGCCATTGGCGGCCAGCACCGCCATTTCCGGCGCGCGGATGCGCAGCCCTGGCGCCAGCAGGGCCGCGCCCGCGCGGCAGTCGGAACCGCGGGCATGAATGAACTGGCGATGCGCGGGCACGCAGGAATCGAGCAGCACGAACTGCTCACCCTCGCGCCGCGTGTGCTCGATCGGAATGACGCCATCGCAGCCGTCCGGCAGCATCGCGCCGGTGGTCACCTCGATGCACGCGCCGGGATCGCGCAGCACCCGACCGCTCATCCCGGCCAGTTGCGCGCCATCGCGCCTGAACGCACGCGTCGCGCCATCGCCCAGCATGATCGCGATGCCGTCCATCATCACCCGGTCGAATGGCGGCTGGTCGCGCTCGGCCTGCACCTCCTGGTGCAATACCCGGCCCATGACTGCGTCCAGCGGCAGGCGCTCGCTGCCGAAGAACGGCATGCGGGCGCGAATGCGCTGATCCGCTTCGGCGACGCTCAGCAGTTCACTCATGGCAACTCTTGCGGTTCGTGACGGCGACAGATGCCGCATCGTGGGCAAAATCATGGGCCTTGGCCTCGGCGCTGACAACCTCGCCCAGCCGCCGGCAACGCGAAAAGCCCGCCGGCCGCGGGCGCGCGCCGGCCGGCCAGCGGCGAGCATCCCGCAGACGCGACCGGCATTCAGCGCGCTGTTCGCACCAGCCGGCGGGCGCCGTTGGCCGCCGGCCGGAAGCGGCGTGCCGCGCCACGCGCGGCGCGCGTGGGGGTGGTGTGTGGGAGAACGACCTGCGCCTGCACCGTGACGGTTCCTGAGCTATGGAGAGCGGTTCAACATACGCCGTCACCCGCGCCGCGCCCCTGATCCAGATCAGGCATCGGCGACCCGCCTGGCGGCGCGCCCCGCGGGGGGCGCCAGACGCCTACGGCAAGATCGGCGCATGCGGCTCCGGTGCAGTCCGGCCTGGCGGGCATGCAGGTACGGCACCGGCTGGACGCTCGTTATATAGGCTTGTATATTTCGGTCGTGCAGTTGCCCCGGTGTCACCGGCGACCGCGCGCCGCCGATGAAGGGCGGACCGCTGGCCCATCGATCCTTAAGAAGTCTCCCGCGCCGCGATCCCGCCGGGCGCGTCCTGCCCATAGCACACCGAGCACGCCACCCGGGCGACCTACATGTTCAAGCACCCACCGAGACTCGCCTGCCTGCTGCTGGTCCTGGCCTGGGCGCTGACCGGCAACGCGGCCGCGGCGGCGACGCCACTCACCGTGGCGTATGCCGGCTCGATGGGGGCGGTGATGGACAAGGGCCTGGGGCCCGCCTTCGACCGCCTCCACGGCACCACCTTCCAGGGCATCGGCCAGGGCGCCTATGGACTGGCGCGGCAGCTGGCGGCGAAACAGCTGCGCGCCGACGTGTTCGTTTCGATCACCGCCGGCCCGGTCGGGATTCTCCAGCAGGCCGGCCTGCTCGGGCAGGCCTTGCCGGTCGCCAGTACCCAGATGGTGATCGCCTACAGCCCGCGCAGCCGGTTCGCCGCCAGGCTGGCCGCCGCCTCGCGCGACGGCATGCCGTGGTACGAGGTACTGCAGCTGCCCGGGCTGCGCTTCGGCCGTACCGACCCGGCCACGGATCCGCAGGGGCGCAATATCGTCTTCACGATGTTGCTGGCGCAGCGCTATTACGACCGGCCAGGACTGGCGCGGAAGATCCTCGGCCCGGTGCGCAACCCGGCCCAGATCTTCACCGAGCCCTCGCTGCTGTCGCGGCTGGAAGCGGGCCAGATCGACGCCTCCTCCGGCTATCTCAGCGCCGCCGTGTCGCATCGCCTGCCGTACATCCGGCTGCCGGCGCAGATCAACCTGTCCGATCCGGCAATGGTCGCCCACTGGTACGCCACCACCCACTTCGACATCACCCTGCCCAATGGCCGGACCGACACGCTGGCCACCCAGCCCCTGGTGTTCTATGCGGGGGTGATGAAAGATGCCGCGCACCCGCGGCAGGCGAGGCGATTCATCGCCTTCCTGCGCAGCGCGCAAGGGCAGCGGCGGCTGCAGGACTACGGCTACAGCCCGCCCATGGGCAACGCGCTGGAGCCGTCGCCGTGAGCGCCGCCGCGCGCGGCCACGAACGGCGTCGACGCCGGGCCGGACCACCTGCCCGATGAGCGGCCTGGTTCCCTCCGCCATGCGCCAACCCGCCGGCTGGATCGTCCTGGCCGGCGCGCTGGCGCTGGCGGTGCTGATGCTGCCATTCGCCGGCCTGCTGTTCGCCACGCCCTGGCTGCAGTTGCACCTGCAAGCCGGCGACGGCGCGGCGATTGCCGTCTCCGTCGGCTACACCCTGGTGGCGCTGCTGATCGTGGTGGTCTTCGGCACTCCGCTGGCCTGGTGGCTGGCGCGCCACGCGTTCCGCGGCAAGCTGCTGGTCGATGCCCTGGTGCTGCTGCCCCTGCTGGCGCCGCCGCTGACCATGGGCCTGATGCTGAGCATGGTGTTCGGCCCCTACGGCTGGGCCGGCGAGCCGCTGCGCCGGCTGGGCCTGGAGCTGACCAACACGCCGGCGGCGTTCGTGCTGGCGCAGGTGTACGGGGCGGCGCCGTATTTCGTGGTCACCGCGCGTGCCGCCTTCGAAGGCGTGCCGCAGGAACTCGAGCACATGGCGCTGACCCTGGGGCGCGGCCCGTGGGCGGTATTCCGCCGCGTCACCCTGCCGCTGTCGGCGCTGGGCCTGGCCTCCGGGCTGGCCCTGGCATGGGTGCGCGCGATGGGCGAATTCGGCATCGTGCTGATCGTGGCCTACTTCCCGCAGGGCATCCCGGTGAAGCTGTGGACCAACCTGCAGGACAGCGGGCTGGATGCCACCTATCCGCTGCTGTGGCTGTTCTTCGTGGTGGCGCTGCCGCTGCCGCTGGCGCTGGGGCTGGCGTCGCGGCGCCAGCCGGTCTACTGAGATGCGCCTGCACTACCGCCTGCAGCACCCGCTGGCGCTGGATGTCGACCTCGAGCTGGACGGTTTCACCGTGCTGTACGGCCAGTCCGGCAGCGGCAAGACCAGCCTGCTCAAGGCCGTGGCCGGGCTGCTGCCGGCGCTGGGCACGCCCTGGGCCGCCTGGCCGGCGCAGCGGCGCCCGATCGGCTACCTGCCGCAGGGCTGCGCCCTGTTCCCGCACCTGCGGGTATGGCAGAACGTCGCCTTCGCGCTGGACGGCACGCGCGCCCGGCGACGCGCGCGCGCGCTGCAGCTGCTCGACAACCTCGATCTGGCGGCGCTGGCCGAGCGCTGGCCCGGCGAAATCTCCGGCGGCCAGCAGCAACGCGTGGCGCTGGCGCGCGCGCTGGCCCGCGAGCCGCAGCTGCTGCTGCTGGACGAGCCCACGTCGGCGCTGGACCAGATCACCCGCGAGGAGGTGATGGGCGACCTGATCGACGGCATCCGTCGCAGCGGCGTGCCCGCGCTGGCCACCAGCCACGACCTGCACCTGGCGTCGATCGCCGACAGCATCGCCCTGTTGCACGGCGGCCGGGTGATCCAGCAGGGCAGCCCGGCGCAGGTGATCCACCGCCCGGTCAGCGCGGCGGCGGCACGCCTGCTGGGCATGCACAACATTCTCGAGGCCACCGTGCTGGCCAACCCGCACGGGCAGGCCGAACTGGACTGCCAGGGATGGCGCCTGCATGCCGCCGCCGCGCTGCCGGCGGGCAGCCGCACCGGCGTGGCCATTCCCGCCGAGGCGGTACGGCTGGCGGACAGCGGGCCGGGCCAGCCGATGATCGTCACCCGGCTGCGCGAGGAAGGCTTTTTCACCCGGACATGGTTGCGCGGCGAGCACCTGCCGAGCCTGGAAGCGCTGCTGCCGCGGACATCGGCCGCCACGGTCGGCCAGCCCTGCTGGCCGACCGTGGCAATGGCCCACGTGCACCTGTTCGCCCTCGACGCGAACCCCGCGCCGGCCTGAACCCGCCCGCCGCGTCGACCGCCAGCGGCGACGGGACCGGCGCGCTCAATGCGCCAGCGCCGTGCGCGGCGCCGGCACCAGCCAGCGCACCGCGACGATGCCGATTTCGTACAGCAGGCACATCGGTATGGCGAGCATCGTCATCGAGGTGATGTCCGGCGGGGTGATGACCGCGGCGATCGCAAACGCCCCGACGATCGCGTAGCGCCTGCTGCTGCGCAGCCGGGCCAGATCCACCACCCCGATCAGCGCCAGGATCACCACCAAGGCGAGCTTGCGCGGTGAACACGCGCCGAGGCCGCCGGCGATGACGATATCGCCGCGGCCTCGAACACGGTTCCGCCGCTGGTGGTCGCCTTGAAGCGCCCGCGTTCCAGGAGCTGCACCGTGATCAACGCATTCGCTTTTTTCAGATTCGTCGTCCCGAGGGCCGCCTTCCCTGATCCTGGTCAAGCCCGTCTGCGATACGGGGCACGACAAAATGTCGCAGCGGCGGGCCTGATCCAGGTCAGGGCGGCGTGCGGCTGCAGGTGCCACGATGTGCCGGTGCGCCCCGCCACCACCAGCAGGCGTCGCGACGGGGCATCGGTGGCAAGGCGTGGCGGTGGACCTTGCCGCCGTCGCGATCGGGGCGCTCGGCCGGTGGCCTCAGCGCGCGGCATTCCTTCCACTGGCGCGGGCGGGGCGGGTGCTTGCTGCTGCGCCGCGCCTTGGGTGCGAGACCGCGGATACCCGGACCATGACCGACGAGCCTTCCAACAAGCCGTTCCCGACGCCCCTGAAAATTCGCGGCCGCGCGCATGCCAGGCCGCGCCATCCGCCGGCCGGTGACGGCCGCGACGCGGATTTCTGCCAGACCTGTGCGTTCGCCGACGTGTGCCTGGCAGTGGGTTACGGCATGACGGAACTCAATGCCCTGCACTGCCTCGTCGAGCATGTTGGTCCGTTTCGCTCGGGTGAATATGTATTCCGCGATGGCGATCCCTTCCGCTCCATCTTTGCGGTACGCGCGGGCACGGTGAAGACCAGCAGCGTCGACCACACCGGGCGCGAACAGGTGCTGGGCTTCCACTTGCCGGGCGAGGTGATCGGCCTCAACGCGATCTATCCCGACCGCTTTCCCTGCAACGCCATCACCCTGGAGAAGACCCAGTGCTGCCGCTTCTCCTTTCCCAAGATCAGCGCGCTGGCGACGCAGATGCCTGCGGTGCAGAGGCACTTGTTCAGGATGCTCAGCAAGGAGATCGGCACCGCCGGCTCGCTCGCAGGCGACCATAGCGCCGACGCACGCGTGGCGGCCTTTCTCGCCGACCTGAGCGAGCGCTACGCGGCACGGGGCCTCCCCGGCTCGCGATTCCACCTGAGCATGTCGCGTGCCGACATCGCCAACTACCTGCGCCTCGCCTCCGAGACGGTAAGCCGGGTGCTGACCCGCTTCCGCAGCATCGGACTCATCGACATCGTGGAACGCGAACTGGTGCTGCGCGATCCGCCGCGCCTGCGCGATATCGGGCAGGATCTGTTGCGCGGCTGATGCGGCCGCAGCCACTTGATCCACGTCAACGGCCGCGGGCGGCGCGCGGCGTAAGCTCGCCCCCTCATGCAACCACCCCGGAGACGCTGATGTCGTTTGATGTCGTTGTGGTCGGTGCCGGCCCCGCCGGTCTCTGCTTCGTGCGCTCGCTGGCGGGCAGCGGTTTGCGCATCGCCCTGGTCGAGCGCCAGGAAGAGAGCATGCTCGCCGACCCCGCGGACGATGGCCGGGAAATCGCCATCACCCACCATTCGCGCAAGCTGCTGTGCGAGCTCGGCCTGTGGCAGCGATTGCCCGAGCAGGAAATCGGCACCCTGCGCGATGCCATGGTGCTCAACGGCAACGCTTACCCGGGCCTGGTGTTTCGCCATGACGAAGCCGGCAAGTCGCAACTGGGCTGGCTGGTGTCCAATCACGCCATTCGACGCGCAGCCTACGCCGAGGTCGCCGAAATGACCGAGGTGCGCCGCATTACCGGGATGGGCGTGAGCGCGGTGAGCAACGACGGCGATGGCGCACACGTCAGCCTGGACGACGGCGAGGTGCTGCATGCCTCGCTGGTGGTTGCGGCGGACAGCCGCTTTTCGCATTTGCGCCGCGCCGCCGGCATTCCCGCGGCGATGCACGATTTCGGCAAGCTGATGCTGGTGTGCCGGATGACGCACGAGCGCACGCACGACCAGGTCGCGTGGGAGTGGTTCGACTTCGGCCAGACCCTCGCGCTGCTGCCGCTGCACGATCCGCACACCTCGTCGGTGGTGCTGACGCTGCCACCGCAGCAGATGCAGGCATTGCTGTCGCTGGACGACGCCGCCTTCGAAGCCGACATGGCCCGGCGCTTCCAGCAACGCCTGGGGCGCATGGCGGTGGCCGGCCCGCGCTGCAGCTATCCGCTGGTGGGCGTGTATGCGCGGCGCTTCGTCGCCGAGCGCTTCGCGGTGATCGGCGATGCCGCCGTCGGCATGCATCCGGTCACGGCGCACGGTTTCAATTTCGGTCTGCTGGGGCTGGAGGTGCTGGCGCGGGAGCTTCGCGCGGCAAGAGCCGCCGGGCAAGCCATCGATGCTCCGGCGCTGCTGCAGCGTTACCAGCGCGAGCACCGGCGCGCCACCTACCCGCTGTACCTGGCGACCCAGCTGCTGGCGAGCCTGTATACCGACGACCGCCGCCCGGCACGGCTCGTGCGCGGCCTGGCGCTCGCCGCCGGTACCCGGCTGCGCCCCTTGCGGCACCTGATCATGGCCGAGCTTACCCGCGCCGACGAACGGCCCGCGCCGCCGCTGGCCCGCGCCCTGCTCGCCCTGCGGCAATCGCTGGTGCCGTCGCGCTGATCCCGCCCGCGGCGGCAGTGCGCGAACCCGCGCACCGCCCCTGCGACAATTTGTCGATCCCTGTCTTGCAGAGCCCTGATCCAGATCAGCCGGGCGCTGCGGCATGCGCCTAGCATGTGCCGCGCCACTCTTCCGCAAACAGGAATGTCATGAGTACTCCGACTCCCACCGCCGGCCATGCCGGCCCGCAGGACCGCACCAGCAAGGTCCTGATCTGGGTGCTGCTGTTCGTCGTCGTCGCCTGCTGGCTCGGCATGGCGACGGCTACCCGCAGCACCTATCGGCAGGCGGCCCCACTGCCGCAGCAGATGGTCACCGGCAACGGCGCCACGGTGATGGACTACGCCGATATCGTGGGGGGCAAGTCCGGCTTCCAGAAGGCGGACCTGATGGACTACGGCAGCCTCTACGGCATGGGCTCCGCCTTTGGCGAGGACTACACCGCCGAGTACCTCGTGCAACTGGCCAGGGAGGTACGCAACAACCTGGCACTGGCACGCTACGGCAAGCCGTTCGAGGCGATCGACGCGGACCGGCAGTCCGGCATCACCCGCAGCATGCGCGAGGAGCTGCGCGGCATCGACCTGAGCCAGCCACGGGTGCTGCTACCGGACGCGGTGGCCACCGCGATGGCGACGCTGCGCCCGCGCATCGCCGCCGCGCTGCTCACCGACGACTTCAGCAAGGGCTATACCGGCGCGCGGGCACTGAACCCGACCAGCGCCGGCCAGACCGCGGACTTCCTGCTCTATTCGTCCTTGACCACGGTGGCGCGCCGCCCCGGCAAGGACTATTCGTGGACCAGCAACTGGCCGTCCGAACCGCTGGTGGGCAACGCCCCGACCAAGGCGACCTTCGTCTGGACCTGGGCCTCGTTCACCATGGTGTTCTTCGCGATCGGCGCGGTGCTGGTGATCTTCCGCCTGTGGATCGAGCCGAAGGCCGCCAACGAAACCTTCGAGCCGGTACTGGGCAAGTTCCTGGCACCGACGCCGAGCCAGAAGGCGCTGTGGAAGTACTTCCTGGTAGTCGCAGGCGTGTTGCTGGTGCAGATTCTCGCCGGCTCGGTCATGGCGCACTACTACACCGACCGCGTCAGCTTCTACGGCATCGACGTCGGCAAGTGGCTGCCGTTCGCCTTCCTGCGCAGCGTGCACCTGCAGGCGCCGATCGTGTGGATCGGCGTGAGCTGGATCGGCGCCGGGCTGTTCCTGGCGCCGCTGATCGGCGGGCGCGAGCCGGCCGGACAAAAGCTGCTGGTCGACCTGATCTTCTGGGTGCTGGTGACGATCGTCGCCGGCGCGCTGATCGGCGACTACCTGGGCGTGATGGGGCTGGTCGACAAGAACTGGTTCTGGTTCGGCAACCAGGGCCTGTCGTACCTGGAACTGGGCCGGTTCTGGCAGATCGCCTTCTTCATCGGCCTTGCGGTGTGGTGCCTGGTGCTGCTGCGGGCGTTCTGGCCGACCCTGAGGTCGCTGTTCAAGCAGGGCGGCGGATCGCTGTACGGGCTGTTCCGGATCGAGCACCTGCTGTGGATCAGCACGCTGACCGTGGCGCTGTTCTACGTCTTCGGCATGATCCCGCTGGGCTCGCCCAACCCCTCGTTCTCGATCACCGACTTCTGGCGCTGGTGGGTGGTGCACCTGTGGGTGGAGCTGGCGTTCGAGCTGTTCACCGCCGCGGTCACCGGTTACTTCCTGATGGCGCTGGGCCTGGTCTCGCGGCAGATGGTCGAGCGCGCCGTGCTGTTCGAATGGGTGCTGATCTTCATCGGCGGCGTGCTGGGCACCGGCCATCACCTGTACTGGGCCGGCGAGCCGGGGCTGTGGGTGGGCGTGGGCAGCATGTTCTCATTCGTCGAGGTGCTGCCGCTGGTGCTGCTGGTGCTTGAGGCTATCGACCAGCAACTGCACATCCGCGAGAAGAAGGACTTCCCCTACCGGCTGGCCTATCTCTACATCCTCGGCGCGGCGTTCTGGAACTTCGTCGGTGCCGGCGTGTTCGGCGGCGGCACGCTCAACGCGCCACTGGTCAACTACTACGAGCACGGCACCTTCCTCACCCTCAATCACGCGCACACCTCGATGTTCGGCGCCTTCGGCCTGCTCGCGATCGGCCTGCTGTACATGGTGCTGCGCTACCTCAACGGCGACCGGCCGTGGAGCGACCGCACCGGGGTGTGGGCGTTCTGGCTGTACAACATCGGCGTGGTGATGTGGATCGTGCTGAACTTCTACCCGATCGGCTGGCCGCAGCTGGAAGCGGTCTACACCCACGGTTACGCCTACGCCCGCAGCATGCAGTTCTACGACACCACCACGTTCTGGCAATGGATGCGCATGCCGGGCGACATCGTGTTCGCGCTGGCCGCCTTGCTGATGGCGTGGGACTTCGTGGCCAAGTTGTGGGCGCAGCGCGGCGCCGCCGGGGCGGTTGTCGCCAACGGCAAACGCCCGCGCTAGCCTCACCGCTGCCGCAACGCACGACGGGAAAGGGCTCGCCATGGCGGGCCCTTTCCCGTCGTGGCGAGCCCTGCCCGCCTTGGCCCGCGGCCGGCCATTCCGGCGCCCGCGTTTGCTTGACCTGCATCAGGGCATGGCGGAGCTCGCGCATGCTCCAATGCCCGCATGCATGAGTTGCCATCGTCCGCCGCACCCGGGTCAGAAGCCGCGCCGAACCCGCCGCTGCACGACGCGCGCCGGTTGCCCTGCCCGCAACCGCTGGAGATGGCGCTGGCCCTGGCCGGCGCGCTGGCGCCCGGCCAGACCGTGCAGGTACTGACCCCGCAATACCCGACCCCGCTGCTGGCGCTGCTTGCCGGGCAAGGCTTGCAGACGCGGGTGCTCACCCTGCCGGGCTGCGACGCCTGCGTGCAGATCCATCGACCCGGACGCGATGGTCAAGCTGGCCATTGACCAGTCCCCGGCGAGCTCGCTGCCGCGCCGGTTCCTGCTCAGCGCTCCGCCGTGGGGGATGGCCGCCGGCGCGCTGTTGCTGTTCGGCGGCGCTCCGCTGCTGGCCACACGCTGGCAGCCGGCCACCGTCGCCCTGGTGCATGCCTTCACCCTCGGCGTGCTCGGCAACACGATGTTCGGCAGCGTGCTGCAGTTCCTGCCAGCCGCCGCCGGTGTACGCGTGCGCGCAGCCACGGCACTGGGCCATGCACTGCATGGCCTGTTCAACGCCGGCGCGATCGTGTTGCTGATCGCCCTGCTGACGGGCTGGCGCACCGGCCTCGCCTTCGCCGGCGTGCTGCTGCCCGCCGCGTTCCTGCTGCTCGGCGCGATGACGCTGCCGGGCATGCTGGTCGCCCGGGGACAGCGCCTGCTGCGCACCGGCATCGGGCTGGCCCTGCTGTCGGCCATGCTCACCGCGCTGCTCGGCGGTGGCCTCGCGCTGGGGCTGAGCGGCCGGCTGCCGATGCCGGCATGGCCCCTGGTCGATGTCCATGCCGGCTGGGGCATCCTGGGCTGGATCGTGCTGCTGCTTGCCAGTGTGGCGCGCGTGGTGATGCCGATGTTCCAGGGCACGTCGGCGCCGTCGGCGACAGCGCAGGCGGGCTGGACCGCCGCCGTGGTGCTGGCGCTGGGCGCCGCGACGTGGCGCGCGCTGGCCTGCGCCGACGCCTCCTGGCTGCGGCTGGCGCTGGGTCTCCTGGTCGGCGCCTTCGCCGTGGCTGCCCTGTGGCTGCAATGGCGCTCGCCGCGTGCCCGCGACGGTGCGTTGCTGCGCAGCTGGCGGCTGGGCCTGCTGGTGCTGCTGCTTGCCGCGCTGGCCTTGCTGTGGGGGATACGCGACGGACGGCTGGCCGGCGCACTCGGACTGGCCGTCGCCTTGCCGCTGCTGCTGAACGGCATGTCGCTGGAAATCGTCGCCTTCCTCGGCTGGATCGAACTGCACCGGCGTATCGGCCGCGGCGTGCAGTTGCCGGGCGTGCAGCGGCTGTTGCCGGAAGCGGACAAACACCGCGTCCTGCTCATGCAGCTTCCGCCGGCACTGCTGCTGCCGGCGGCCGTGCTGTGGCCGGCCGCCTGGCTGACCCGCCTGGCGGGACTGGCGATGTTCGCCGCCTGGTTCGCCTGCTGGCTTGCGCTGACCGGCGTGCAACGTCGCAGCCGGCGCTTCGCACGGAACCTGGATACCGACCGATGAACGACAAGCCGCCCCTGGTCTACGCCTGCTCGGGCTGCTCCAGTGCGGCGCAGATGGCGAACAGCCTAGCCCTGCAGCTGGACCGCGCCCATGCCGCCGAGATGTCATGCATCGCCGGCGTGGGCGGTGGCGTGGCCGGCCTGGTCCGCACGGCGCAGAGCGGCCGGCGCATCCTCGCCCTCGATGGCTGCGTCCTCCGCTGCGTCGGTGCCTGCCTGGCCCGCGCCGGCATCGTCGCCGACACCCATCTGGTGCTCTCCGACTACGGCGTAAAAAAGCGGCGGCACACCGATTTCGACAGCGACGACGCACGCCGCATCTACGCCGGCCAGGTACTGCCCGCCGCGCTCGCCCTGCATGCGCCGCGGCGCGACGTCGAAGTGCCTTTCAGATAATGTCTCTGACCCTTTTTTCTTTCTTTTTTCTTTTTTCGATCGCGATGCGTTGCTGGCCACGCTCGATGCCGAGGCGGCCGAGGAAGTTGGCGACTGAGCATGGCAGGCCGTCGAAAGGTTATCCCCAAATAGGTATAATCCCCGTATGCCCCCGCCACCTTCGATCAAATCGCTGCACTGGGTCGGCTCGGCCCGAAAAGACCTGCGTGCGATGCCCGAGGAAGTGCAGGACACCTTCGGCTACGCGCTGCACCTGGCCCAATCCGGTGCGAAGCATGCACAGGCCAAGCCGTTTAAGGGCTTCGGCGGTGCGGGCGTGCTGGAAGTGGTGGAAGACCACCAAGGCGACACCTATCGCGCCGTGTACACGGTGCGGTATGCCACGGCGGTCTACGTGCTGCACTGCTTCCAGAAGAAATCCACCCACGGTATCGCCACGCCCAAGCCGGATCTGGATCTGATCGAGGCACGGTTGAAGGCGGTGGCCGCCCAGGAAAAGGAGTGAACGCATGAACATGAAATCCCGTATGCACGACATCACCATCGAAGCGGGCAGCGGCAATCCGTATGCCGACCTGGGCCTTCCCGAGGCCGAGGACATGCGGGTGAAGGCCGACCTGGCGCGCCAGATCGCGCAGATCATCAAGGGGCGGCACCTGACACAGCAGGGAGCGGCCGAACTGCTGGGCATGACCCAGCCCAAGCTCTCGGAGATGCTGCGTGGCCGGTTCCGGGGCATCAGCCAGACCAAGATGATCGAGTGCCTGAACCGTCTGGGTCGGGACGTGAACATCGTGGTACGCAAGGCTGGCCGGCGTACCGTGGGCCATACCCAAGTCATGGTGGCCTGACGGGAAAAAAGGGGTCAGAGACATTATTCCGAACTGGATCCGGCAACCCGGATCCTTCCTGGCGGCCGGCCTCGCGGCCTTACCGTTGCCACACGCTTCAGTTCCGCCTCAATGGCAGCCTGGAATCGGCTGGACCCCACTGCTCGCTGCTGCTGAACGTAAGCGCGGATCTCGCTCATGCGATCCTCCCCGATGGCTTCGAGAAACAAGGCACGATAGGCAGCGCAGCGCTCGTCAACCGTGGCACCCAACCGAGCATACTCGTCGTGGGGGCAAACGAGCCGGTCAGCCCGGCCCTCCGCGTTCGCACGATAACTTGACCACGCGTAGTCACCCGGCGCCGCCACCATCGCTGCACGCACGGGATTGAGCTCGATGTAGCGATAGCAGGCGAGCAGGTAGCATTCGCTATCGACCAGACAGGCCTTGTAGCGGCCCTCCCAAAGGGTACCGCTGCGCCGATAGCTCGCATTAAAGTAGCCCACATAACGGCGACCGAGCGATTGCATCGTTCTCGCAACGGCACCGGCGGTCTCCGGCGTCATCAACAGGTGCACATGGTTGGTCATCAGCACGTAGGCGTGGACCCGGCACCGCTGGGTCCGCGCAGCCTCATCGAGCTGGCTCAAGTAGCACCGGTAGTCCTGCTCGCGCAAGAAACAAGGCTGACGGTTATTGCCCCGCTGGATGACGTGTTGCGGAATCCCGGGCAAATCCAGACGTCGCTGACGCGGCATGACGGCCTCCTGCCATCGCCTGATCGAGTCCCATCTTCACCGACCACGTCAACCCCCGCCATCGGCCAGAATCCCTGCCACCCGTCGGATAATGTCTCTGACCCTTTTACCCCCCAGAATGACCCCATGATGCGTCCGACCCTACCGATGCTGTTGCTGCTGTTCGGCCTTTGCTGTGTGGTCAACCCGGCGAGCGCAGACGACGCCGGCGGCGCGCCGCCGTTGTTCGTACCCCGCTTGCTCGATGCCCAGGCGACCATCGTCGGGCAGGAGCTCGCCGACCTGCGCTCGCCCTATGCCGGTCCACTCAGCCTCCCCGCCAACGGTGATCGGGCGGTGTCGCGCACCTTCGGCATCTACCTCGGCATGCGGCTGCCGGCGCACCTGGCGTTCTACCTGGACACCGAGCTGTTCACCGGCGGCGGCGTCAACAAGGGCACCGGCATGGCCGGCTATGTCAACGGCGACGTGGTGCGTGCCGGGCCGGGCGCGGGCCGGCAGCGACCGTACATCGCGCGCGCTTACCTCGACTGGAATCTGCCGCTCGATCCTGCCGGCGCGCCGGTGGCGCGTGCGCAGGATCAGCTCCCGGGCGAGCTGGCCGCGCAGCGGATCGAACTCAAGCTCGGCCGGCTGGCGCTGGGCGATGACTTCGACAGGAACCGCTACGCCAACGACACCCGTCGCCAGTTCATGAACTGGGATTTCATCAACGCGGCGGCCTACGATTTTGCGGCCGATACCCGCGGCTATACCGACGGCTTCGTCGCCGCGTGGGTGAAACCTCGCTGGACGCTGCGTTACGGCGTGTACCAGATGCCGCTGCTGGCCAACGGCCAGGCACTGGCTGGCCCGCTGGGCCGCGCCCGTGCCGAGCAGGTGCAGCTGACGCTGCGCCCGTTCGGCGCCGACGGCTTCGCGCTGCGCCTGCTGGGCTACCGCAACATCGCGCAGATGGGCAGCTACGCGCAGGCGCTGGCGCTCGCGGCGCTCCAGGGAGGCGCGCCCGACATCGTCGCCGACGATCGCCATGGCCGGCGCAAGCACGGCTACGTGGTGAATGCCGAACTGCCGCTGGCCGACGGCGGCGACACCGGCCTGTTCGCCCGCTGGGCCTGGAACGACGGGCGCACCCAGTCGTTCGCCTATACCGAGGCCGACCGTGCGCTGAGCGTGGGCGCGCAGCTGTCCGGCGTGCGCTGGCAGCGCCCCGAAGACCGGCTCGGCATCGCGCTGGATCTCGATGGCCTGTCCGGTGCGCACCGCGCCTATCTCGCCGCCGGCGGCTGCGGGTTCATGCTCTGCGACGGC
>JAGWIC010000056.1 GCA_028866435.1 Lysobacteraceae bacterium
TGTTCTCGATCATCACGATCGCGTCGTCGACCACGAAGCCGGTGGCCACGGTCAGCGCCATCAGCGACAGGTTGTCCAGCGACATGCCGGTGAACGACATCACCCCGAACGTGACCCGCAGCGACAGCGGCACCGCCACCGACGGGATCACCGTGGCCCACAGCCGGCGCAGGAACACGAAGATCACGCCGACCACCAGGAACACGGTGAGGATCAGGGTGAACTCGACATCGTGCACCGAGGCGCGGATGGTCACCGTGCGATCGGCGAACACGTCAAGGTGCACGTCGGCCGGCAGCGCGCTGCGCAGTTCCGGCAGCACGTTGCGGATCTGTTCCACCGTCTGCACGATGTTGGCGCCGGGCTGGCGGCGGATGTCCAGCAGCACCGCCGGCTTGCCATTGGCCCAGGCGGCGAGCTGGTCGTTCTCGACGCCGTCCACGACCTTGGCCACGTCGGAAAGCCGCACCGGCGCATTGTTCTTGTAGCTGATGATGGTGTTCTTGTACTCGGCCGCATCGGACAACTGGTCGTTGGTGCCGATCGAGTAACTCTGCGTCTTGCCGTTGAGCGTGCCCTTGGGCGCGTTCACGTTGGCCTGGGTCAGCGCCGAGCGCACGTCCTCCATGGTCAGGCCGAGGTTGGCCAGCTGCGCGGGATTGACCTGCACGCGCACCGCCGGCCTCACGTTGCCGGCGATCGAGACCAGCCCCACGCCCTGCACCTGCGACAGCTTCTGCGCCAGGATCGAGTCGGCCAGGTCGTTGACGTCGCGCAGCGGCCGGCTGTCCGACTGCAGCGCCAGGGTCAGGATCGGCGCATCGGCCGGGTTGACCCGGTTGTACACCGGCGGATACGGCAGGTTGCCCGGCAGGGTGCCCTTGGCCTGGTTGATCGCCGCCTGCACGTCCTGCGCGGCGATGTCGATGTCGCGATCCATGGCGAACTGCAGCACGATGGTGGACAGCCCGGCGGAGGAATCCGAACTCATCATGCTGAGGCCCGAGATCTGCCCCAGGTTGCGCTCCAGCGGCGTGGTCACCAGGGTCGCCATGGTGGCCGCGCTGGCGCCCGGATACTGGGTGGTGACCACCAGGCTGGGCGCCTCGATTTCCGGCAGGGCCGACACCGGCAACTCGCGGAAGCCGAGGATGCCGAGCAGCAATACCGCCACCATCAGCAACGAGGTGGCGATCGGTCGGCGGATGAAGAGGGTCGAGAATCCCATGGCTACCTGCGCAAGCTGGATTGGGTCGGCCTTGAATGGATCGGCCTGGTGTGGATGAGCCCGGATCGGGTCGGCGCGCGCTGGCCTGGCGACATCCTCATGACAGGCACGCGGCGCGGGTCGGCGGCAGGTGGCGGCACGCCCGCGGGGCGCGCGCCGCCATCCCGCGGATCACCGACCGCGACGCCCGCCACCCTTCTGCATGTCCTTCTTGGTCTTTTCCAGCTCGGCCGCGGACGGTGCCGCCGGCACCTCGCCCGGCTTGAGCGGATTGACCTTGCTGCCCGGCTTGAGCCGGAACTGGCCTTCGGTCACCACGCTCTCGCCCGCCTTGAGGCCGCTGCCGATCATCACGTGGCTGTCGCCCACCTCGCCGGCGACCACCACCGGCTGCATCTTGACCGTGTTGTCGCCCTGCACCAGGTAGACATAGTCGCCGTTCGGACCGCGCTGCACCGCCTGCGCCGGCACCACCAGGCCGCCATCGACCGTGTTCACCAGCAACTGCACGTTCACGAACTGGCCCGGCCACAACACGTTGGCATCGTTGCTGAATTCGGATTTCAGGCGGAACGTGCCGGTGGTCGTGTCGATCTGGTTGTCGATGACGCGCAGCACGCCGCCGGTGGCGATCGGATGCGCATCGACGCGGTCCAGCGCGGTCACCTGCAACGGCGTGGCGCCCGCCGCGGCGCGGCGCACCATGTCCAGGTTCTGCTCCGGCAGGGTGAACATCACGTTGATCGGATGCAGCTGGGTCAGCGTGACGATCGCGGTGGAGGTGCCCACCACATTGCCCGGATCCACCGCGCGGATGCCGGCCAGGCCGTCGATGGGCGAACGGATCCGGGTGTAGTCGAGTTGCACCTTGGCGTCGCGGATCGCCGCATCGTCGGCGGCGACCGCCGCCTGGTACTGCGCCACGGTGTTGCGCTGAGTGTCCTGGTCCATCTTCGACACGTACTGGCTGTACTTCGGATTCTGCGAACGCTGGTAGTTGCTGCGCGCGGTGGCCAGCAGCGACTGATCCTGGTTGCGCTTGCTCACCGCCTGGTCATAGCTGGCCTGGAAGGTGCGCGGGTCGATCTGCGCCAGCACCTCGCCCTTCTTCACCGGCATGCCCTCGGTGAAATTGATGCTCATCAGCTGGCCGGCGACCTGCGGGTTCACGGTCACCGTGTTGAGCGCCTGCACCGTGCCCAGCGCGTTCAGGTAGACCGGCACGTTCTGCTTGACCACCGGCACCACCGTGACCGGTACCGGCGGCGTGGCATCCGCGCCCTTCTTGCCCTGCCCCGCGGGCTTGTGCACCAGCCGGAACCCCACCACGGCCAACACGACCACCGCAATCACCACCAACGCGATCTTCCAAAAACGCGACATGTAGAACTCCTGGACTGAACGGTGCGGTCAACCGGCACGGATAAGGACACGGCATGCGTCTATCATGTGTCCGCCCGGGCCGGGCCGGGGTCGCGCTTGCGACGGCTCCGGCCTGCGCCTCGACGCACCAGAGCATACGGGTAGTCGAACGAGTTTGGACAATGCCGGTTGACAGGGGTCGGCCATGACCGATGGCAGGGTGGCCCGGCGATCGGCGGCAGCCCGCCACCCGCTGCGGGCGAAGCCGCCGGGGCAGCCTGAAACTTGCCGCGCGCTTCGTCTATAATCGGGCGCTGGCGCGGCCGGGCCGGCGGGCAACGGGGCAAGGCAGGCGCGACAGGGTGACAATGCGGGGCGGCGGTCGATCCGGTCGACCGCGCAGAACAGGGCAAATTCCAGGCAGTCGGGACGGCCATCGGGGCGGTCTGGCCTGCCCACAGACAGGAGTACGTGCGTGAGCGGTCCCATCAACAAGTCCGATCAGAGCTTCCTGCGCCAGTTTTCCATGATGATCGGCGGCCTGGCGGTTCTCACGCTGGTACTGATTCTTTCGGCACTGGCGATCTACTCGCATGCCCCGAAGGAAACCGATCCGAACCAGGCGGCGCAGGTGGCCGAACGGATCGCGCCGGCCGGCGACGTCTACGCCGGCAATACCGGCCGTGCCGCGATGCAGGCGGCGGCCGAGGCCGCCGCCAAGGCCGCGGCCTCGCAGGTGGCCTACGGCGGCACCACCGACGGCAAGACCATCTACGACCACCTGTGCACCAGCTGCCACACGGCCGGCGTCGCCGGGGCGCCGAAGCTGGGTAACAAGACGATGTGGGCACCGCGCATCGCCCAGGGCGTCGACACGCTGATCAAGCACGCCACCGAGGGCTACCACGGCCCCGACGGCAACTTCATGCCGCCGAAGGGCGGCAACCCGGCGCTCACCGAGCAGCAGGTGCAGGCCGCCGTGCACTGGATCGTCGACCAGGCCAAGTAGGTTCGAACCGGGCCGCGCGCGCCGGCGGAACCGGTCCGCTCAGCCGGCGTGGGTGCCGATCCAGTCCCGCGCGAAGGCCTGCAGCGACGGGTAGAGCTGCTCGAAGCATGCCTGCAGCAGCGCCTGCCGCTCGAGCAGCGCCGGCAGCGCGACGGCCAGCGGGTTGGGCCGGCGCAGGCGTCGGCCGATGCCTGCCAGCGCCCGTTCGAGCACCGCCAGTTCGGCGTAAGCCGCCGGCAAGTCGTTCGCCTCCATGTAGCCCAGGAATTGCCGCAGGGCGGGCGGCAGCAGCGGCTCGTTCCGGCGCAACAGGCGGCGCAGCGCCAGCGAGTACGGCTGCAGCGGCTGCGCATGCCAGCGCGAAAAATCCCGCGCCAGGCAATGGTCGAACCACATGTCGAGCAGGATTCCGGCATAGCGCCGGTACGGCGATGGCAGCTGCGCCTTCGCCGCCAGCACGGCCGGGTGCGCGTCGGTGTGGCTGTCGATGGCGCGATGCAGGCGGATGCCGGCGATCACCCGCGCCGGCACGGCCACCGCGTCGGCTTCGCCGCGCACGAAATCGCCCAGCAGGGCACCCAGCCGCAGCGCGTCGTCGTCGCCGGCCAGCAGGGCATGGGCAAGGTGGTTCAACCGTGCCGACCGTGCCGCAGCCGCGGGCAACCGCGCCGTGCGCCGGTTATCATTCTGCCCATGAATGCCATTGAGCCCTCCGCCGCACCCGCCGGCTTTCCCGATACCGCCGCCAGTTTCATGCTGGACGGCCCGGCCGGCAAGCTGGAAACCATCAGCGACGTCGCCGAACCCGCTGGCGCACGGCGCGGCGTGGCGGTGATCTGCCACCCCAATCCGGTGCAGGGCGGCACCATGCACAACAAGGTGGTGACCATGGTCGAGCGCGCCCTGCGCGAATCCGGCCTGGATACGGTCCGCTTCAACTTCCGCGGGACCGGCGCTTCCGAGGGCAACTACGACGAAGGCCACGGCGAGGGCGACGACCTGGCCGCGGCGGTCGACTGGGTGCGTCGCGTGCGTCCGGGCGAGGCGCTGTGGCTGGCCGGTTTCTCGTTCGGCAGCTACGTGACCATCCGCAACGCGGTACGGCTCGGCGCCGAGGCACTGGTCAGCATCGCGCCCCCGGCCGGGCGCTGGCCGTTCGAAGGCTTCGAGATCCCGCGCTGCCCCTGGCTGGTGGTGATGGGGGAGGAAGACGAGGTGGTCGAGCCGCAGGCCGTGTTCGACTGGATCGACAGCCTGGAGCACCCGCCCGAGCTGGTGCGCATGCCCGAGACCGGGCACTTCTTCCACCGCCGGCTGATGGATTTGCGCGGCGCGGTGAAGCACGCCGTTCACGACTGGCTGCCGCCGACCCGCCAGGCCTGATTTTCCTCATGACCGAAGCTGCAACACTCGCGCCCAGCGCGCGCTACCTCGACGGCGTCGCCGCGCACCGCTGGGAGTCCGATCCTGCCCAGCTCGCCCTGTTGCCCGAGTTCGACCGCCTGCATGCGGCGCTGTGCGCCCACCCGGCGGCGGCCGACAGGGGCCTGTTCGGCCGCCTGAAGTCGCTGCTCGCCAGCGAGCCCGCCGGCCCCGTTCCGGGACTCTACCTGTGGGGCACGGTCGGCCGCGGCAAGACCTTCCTGATGGACCTGTTCGTCGCCAGCCTGCCCCACGGCGTGGCCTTGCGCCGGCACTTCCACCGGTTCATGGGCGAAGTGCACGAAAGCCTGCGCCAGCTCGGCGAGCGGCAGAGCCCGTTGCTCGACGTGGCCGCCGCTCTGGCCTCGCGCTGCCGGGTGTTGTGCCTGGACGAGTTCCTGGTCAACGACATCGGCGACGCGATGATCCTGGCCAACCTGATCGACGCCCTGTTCGAGCGCGGGGTGATCCTGGTCACCACCTCCAACACCGCACCGCAGAACCTCTACAAGGGCGGCCTGCAACGCGCGCGGTTCCTGCCCGCCATCGCCTCGATCAAGCGGCACTGCCACGTGCTGGAAATGGCCTCCTCGCACGATTGGCGCCTGCGCGCGCTGACCCGCGCGCCGGTCTATCTCACCCCGCCCGGGGCGGAGGCCCTGCGCGCGCTGGAACGCATCTTCGCCGACCAGGCCAACGGCGCCGACGGGCATCCCGGCACGCTGCACATCAACGGCCGCGACATCCCGTTCCACAAGCGCGCCGAGGACATCCTGTGGTTCGAGTTTGCCGCGCTTTGCGAAGGTCCGCGCGCGGTGGCCGACTACATCGCGCTGGCCAAGGCGGGGCCGACCATCATCATCGCCAACGTGCCGCAATTCACGATCTACAGCGAGGACGCCGCCAAGCGCTTCGTGCAACTGGTCGATGAGTTCTACGACCGCCACGTCAAGCTGGTGCTGTCCGCCGCCGCACCGATCACCGAGCTGTACGACGGCGAGCGGCTGCGCGCCGAGTTCGGCCGTACCGAGTCACGCCTGATCGAGATGCAGAGCGAGGAATACCTGGCGCTCGCGCACCGGCCGGAGTGAACCGCCGCGCCGCCTGCAGCGGTGCCGGTCGGCGCGTCCTCAGACCGTGCTTGCGCCTTGCTGCAGGCGCTGGAAGCGGCGGTGGTGGATCAGCAGGCCGCTGTAATAGGTGACGTAGTAGCCGACCAGCAGGCCGACCAGCAGCATCGTCAGCGGGCTGGCGGCGTAACCCTCCGGCGCCATGCCCGGCGCCGCCGCCGACGACGACTGCAGCAAGGGCCACCACACGCTCAGGCGCCAGCCCAGCCGTACCAGCAGCAGCACCGTGAGCAGCGCGCCGATCCACGGATGCGGCACGTAGCAGTCGCCCCTGGCCGGATCGGTCTCGAAGCGGGTCAGGCGCAGGCCGAGCAGGCCGATCGCGCCACCGGTCAGTACGCCGCCCAGCAGCCCCTCGGCCAGGATCGGCCGGTGCCACCCGCTCAGCGCCAGCAGCGCGCCGACGACGGCAAAGATGACGATGCGTACGAGCATCCGCTTGCGCCGGATCGGCTGGCGGCCGAAGCTGCGGCTGAGCCGCCGCCAGACGACCAGGGCGAGCAACGGCAGCAGGACCAGGTAGGGGCTCGGATGGATCGGCATGGCGGGACCTCGGGTGACGGGATGGCAGCCAGCGTAGCGGCGCCTTCGACCCGCGACGATTGACGTTTGTCACCCGTTTGACGGTCGCGCCGGCCGCGGAATCACCGCCGGCGTGGGCTATTTCGCCTTGCCCTGGTTGGCCACCGCGGCCATCTTCGCCGCGATCGCGTCCGCATCGCCCAGGTAGTAGTGGCGCAGCGGCCTGAGCTCGTCGTCGAACTCGTACACCAGCGGCACGCCGTTGGGGATATTCAGCTCCACGATGTCGGCGTCGGAAATGTTGTCGAGGTATTTGACCAGCGCGCGCAGTGAATTGCCGTGCGCCGCCACCAGCACGCGCTGGCCGGCGCGGATCGCCGGTGCCAGCACCTCGTGCCAGTACGGCAGCACGCGGGCCACGGTGTCCTTCAGGCACTCGGTGTCGGGGATGTCCCGCGGATCGAGCGTCGCATAGCGCGGGTCGTGCACCGACTCGTTCGCGCTGCGCTGCAGCGGCGGCGGCGGGATGTCGTAGCTGCGGCGCCAGATCTTGACCTGGTCCTCGCCGTATTTCGCCGCCGTCTCGGCCTTGTTGAGGCCGGTCAGCGCGCCGTAGTGCCGTTCGTTGAGGCGCCAGTCGGTGCGCACCGGCAACCACATCAGCTCCATCTCGTCCTGCACGCCCCACAGGGTGCGCACCGCGCGCCTGAGCACCGAGGTGTGCGCCACGTCGAAACTGAAACCCTCACCGCGCAGCAGGCGGCCGGCCTCGCGCGCCTCGTCCATGCCCTGTTCGGTGAGGTCGACATCGGCCCAGCCGCTGAAGCGGTTGTCGAGGTTCCACTGGGACTGGCCGTGGCGGATCAGTACGAGCTTGTGCATGGGCAGGTTTCATCGGCAGGAGGGGCCATGAATGGTGAAGCCCGGGCCTGCCAGCGTCAAATGCCGACCCTGCCACAGGTCACGCTAAACCGGATGCACCGGCGCGGCATCCTAACCATCACATCCCTCTACCAGGAGCTTGCCATGCGTCGACTCGCGACATTCCTCATCCTCGCCATGCTGGCGCTGGGCCTGCCGCTGGCGGCCAGCGCCCGCGGCGGCGACATCGACAAGGTCAACGGCTCGGTGCATGTCGAGGCCGGGCAGCAGGCCGGCGACGTCAGCACGGTCAACGGCGCCGTGCACGTCGATGCCGGCGCGGTCGTGCACAAGGCCAGCACCGTCAACGGTGCGGTCGAGCTCGGCGACAGGGCGCAGGCCAGCTCGCTCGGCACGGTCAACGGCGCGATCACCCTGGGCGACGGCAGCAAGGTCGGCGGCGGCGTCAGCGCCGTCAACGGCAGCATCCGGCTCGGCGCAGGCGCCGAGGTCCAGGGCAAGCTGGGCAACGTCAACGGCTCCATCACGCTGGACGACGCCCACGTCGGCGGCGGCATCGAAACCGTCGGCGGCGACATCACCATCGGCGCGAACTCGCGCGTCGAGGGCGGCATCCTGGTCGACAAGCCCGGCGGCTGGTTCCATTTCAGCAGCCGCTTGCCGCTGGTCGTGATCGGGCCGCACGCGGTGGTGCAGGGCACCCTGGAATTCAAGCGCGAGGTGGTGCTGAAAGTCAGCGATAGCGCGCAGATCGGCCCGGTCAAGGGCGCCACCGTGGTGAAGTTCAGCGGGGCCACGCCGTAGGGGAACACGTAGGAGCCCGCTCGCGGGCGATGCTTTAAAAGCCGGGATTCGGGATTCGGGATTCGAAAGAGCATCGCCCGCGAGCGGGCTCCTACGGCTGCCAGTCGCGCGGCTTCAGGTAATCGGCCAGCCGGGCCTCGGCCGAGCCGGGCTCGGGGGTGTAGGCGTATTCGAAGCGCACCCGTGGCGGCAGGCTCATCAGGATCGATTCGGTGCGTCCGCCGGACTGCAGGCCGAACAGGGTGCCGCGGTCGTAGACCAGGTTGAACTCCACGTAGCGGCCACGCCGGTACAGCTGGAACTCGCGCTCGCGTTCGCCGTAGGCGTCGTCCTTGCGGCGTTCGACGATGGGCAGGTAGGCATCCAGGAAACCCTGGCCGACGGCACGGGTGAAGTCGAGGCAGCGCTCGAAGCCGCCCTCGTTGAGGTCGTCGTAGAACAGGCCGCCGACGCCGCGCGTCTCCCCGCGGTGCTTGAGGTAGAAATAATCGTCGCACCAGCGCTTGTACTGCGGATAGACCTGCTCGCCGAAGGGGGTACACAGGTCGCGGGCCACGCCGTGCCAATGGCGCACGTCGTCGTCGACCGGGTAGAACGGGGTCAGGTCGAAGCCGCCGCCGAACCACCACACCGGCGCCATCCCCTCCTTGCTGGCCTCGAAATAGCGCACGTTGGCGTGGGTGGTGGGCACGTGCGGATTTTTCGGGTGCAGCACCAGCGAGACGCCGGTGGCGACGAAGCTGCCACCGGCCAGTTCCGGTCGGTGGGCGGTGGCGCTGGGCGGCAGCTGATCGCCGCTGACCCGCGAAAAGTTGACCCCGGCCTGCTCGAACACCGCACCGTCGCGCAGCACGCGGGTGCGCCCGCCGCCGCCGGCCGCGCGCTGCCAGGCGTCCTCCTCGAAACGCGCGCCGCCATCGGCCCGTTCGATCGCGCCACAGATGCGGTCCTGCAGCTCGCGCAGGAGGTTTTCGGCGCGGTCGGCCTGCTGGCTCATGGTGAAACCCTTCGATGGAGAGGCGCAAGCTTAGCAAGCCCTCCCGCCGCGGCGAATGCGGCGACGGCACGCCACCGGCGCGGGTCAGCTGATCCGCGCCGCCATGCGCCGGTGCCCGATCAGCGCGGCCCAGCGCAGGCCGAGGTCGATCCACATCAGGTAGGTGGCCTCCAGCAACAGCAGGGCGAGGTAACGCGGCCGCCACGGCAGCGTCGTTTCCGCCGCCACCGGCAGGCAGCGCAGGCCCAGCCGCCGGGCCAGCAGCAGGCAGCGCGCGAGGTGATAGCGGCTGGTCACCAGGGCCACCGGCGGCAGGTCCGTGTCGCCGCCGGCCTGCCGCAGCAGCAGCCGCGCGTGGCGCAGGTTCTCCAGCGAGTCGGCGGATTCCTGCTCGAGCTCCACCCGCACGCCGCCGGGCAGGCCCTGTTGTCGCAACCAGGCATAACCGGCCGAGGCTTCGCTCACCCGGCCCTGGCTGGCGCCGCCCAGCAGCAGCAGGTGATCGGTGTGTTGCGAATGCGCCAGCAGCAGGGCGCGTTGCAGACGCTGGCGGTAGTCGTGCTCGGGAGCATCGTGTTCCAGCCGGCGACCGAACACCAGGACGGTCATCCGCCGGGACGGCGCCAGCGGACTGCGTGCGGCGATGCGGCAGACGTGGATCAGATACGCCAGCCACACCGTGCCGCCACTGAGCAGCACCGCCAGCAGGCTCACCGCGGCAGCATGCAGCACGTCGCGGTCGACCAGGTAGCGCCGGTGGCGCGGGGCAGCGGATGGTTTCGACGACACGGCGCGATGGTCCCCGGAACGGGCACCCAGCTTAGCGGGCTGGCCGGTCATTGGCATCGAGGCCTTGCAGCGAAGCCCGCGGACGCTGGCAGCCGGTCGGGCTTTGCCCGGCCGGGCTGCGAAGCCGGCTGTGCAAAGTCCGACGGGCTGCTAGGCTTTCCTGATGCCCAAACCGATGACACCTCTCGCGATCACCGCGTACACCGCGACCTCCGCGCTCGGCCACGGCGTCGCCGCGCAGCTGGACGCGTTCGGGCACGGTCGAAGCGGCCTGCGCCCGAACGACATCAGCCGTAGCCCGCTGGACTGCTGGATCGGCCGGGTCGGGGGCGTCGAGGACACCGCCCTGCCCGAGGCCATGGCGGCGTGGGAGTGCCGCAACAACCGGCTGGCCTGGCTGGGCCTGAACCAGGACGGTTTCCTGCGCCAGGTGGAGGCCGCGCGCCGGCGCCACGGTAGCGCCCGCATCGCCCTGCTGCTGGGCACCTCGACCGCCAGCATCGGCGCCACCGAGGAGGCGTATCGGCGGCTCGACCCGGATGGCGGCCTGCCCGACGACATGCTGCGCCCGGCGCTGCACGCGCCGCATTCGCTGACCGCCTTTGTCGCCGCCGCGCTGGCGCTGGACGGGCCCTGCCTGACCATCTCCACCGCCTGCTCCTCCAGCGCCAAGGTGTTTGCCAGCGCCGAACGGATGCTCCGGCTCGGCCTGGTCGACGCGGCGGTCGTCGGTGGCGTGGACAGCTTGTGCGACAGCGTGTTGTTCGGCTTCAACGCGCTGGAGCTGGTCTCCTCCTCGCCCTGCCGCCCGTTCGGCGCCGCCCGCGATGGCATCTCGATCGGCGAGGCGGCCGGCTTCGCCCTGCTCGAGCGCGCCGCGCTGGCGCCCGATGCGCCGCAACTGCTGGGCTACGGCGAGGCCACCGACGCCTACCACATGTCCACTCCGCACCCGCAGGGCCTCGGCGCCGAACTGGCCCTGGACGAGGCATTGGCGCGTGCGGGCCTGCGCACGACCCAGGTCGACTACATCAACCTGCACGGTACCGCCAGCCAGAAGAACGACGAGGTCGAGGCCGTGCTGGTCAACCGGCGCTTCGGCGCCGCGACCCGCGCCAGTTCCACCAAGGGCTACACCGGCCACACCCTGGGCGCGGCGGGCATCGTCGAAGCCGTGGTGGCGCTGCAGGCGATCGAGCACGGCCTGATTCCCGGCAACCTCGGCGGCGATTCGCCCGACCCCGCCTGCGGCGCCTCGTTCGCCTGGCGCAACGAGCGGCAACGGGTCGAGGTGGCGCTCAGCAACTCGTTTGGCTTCGGCGGCAACAACGCCTGCCTCGCCTTTGCCCGCGCCGGGTTTGCCGCATGAGCGCGCTGCGTGTTTACGTCGAGGGCGTGGGCCTGTGGTCGCCGCAACTGGCCGGCTTTGCCAGCTTGCGCCAGCTGCTGGCCGGCCACGCCCCGCCGCCGCCACCGCCACCGCCACGACCGGAGGCGGCCATGCTGCCGCCCAACGAACGCCGCCGCGCGCCGGAGAGCGTGCGGCTGGCGGTCGAGGTGGCCAGCCAGGCGGTGGCCATGAGCGGCCGTGACGGCAGCACCCTGGCCTGCGTCTTCGCCTCCTCGCACGGCGACCAGGCGATCACCGACTACATGTGCGCCAGCCTGGCGCGGGCGGCTGCCGAGCTGTCGCCGATCCGCTTCCACAACTCGGTGCACAACGCGCCCGTCGGCTACTGGACCATCGCCAACGGCTGCCATGCGCCATCCACCGCGGTGGCCGCCCAGCGCGCCAGCTTCGGTGCCGGCCTGCTGGAAGCCGCCACCCAGGTGCTCGCCGGGCAGTGCCCGGTGCTGCTGGTGTGCAGCGACACCGAGGGCTACGGCCCCTTGCGCGAAGTCACCGGATGCACCCAGTCGTTCGGCTGCGCGCTGCTGCTGGCGCCCGGCGCCGGCCCCGCGACGCTGGCGCGGCTGGAGCTGCAACTCGGGCCGGCGCCCGCCACGAGCGCGCTCGATGAACCGCTCGCCGGCTGGTCCGCGGCCAACCCCGCGGCCGCCAGCCTGCCACTGCTCGCCTTGCTCGCCAGCGCGGACGGCCGCTGCCATATCGCCGCCGGTGCCAGCCTGGGCCTGCAGCTCGACCTGACCGGCATCGACCCGCTGGAGTCCGTCGCGTGACCATCGCCAGCACCCGATGGTGCGTGCTGATCCCCTGCCTCAACGAGGAGGCCGCGATCCAGTCGGTGGTGGCGTCGGTGCTCGCCCTCGGCGCCCCGGTGATCGTCGTCGACGACGGCTCGGACGACCGCACCGCGGCGATCGTTGCCGCCCTGCCGGTGACCCTGCTGCGGCACGCCGTGCGGCTGGGCAAGGGCGAGGCCCTGCGCGACGGCTTTCGCGAAGCGCTGCGCCAGGGCTACGACGCGGTACTGACCATGGATGGCGACGGCCAGCACCTGGCCAGCGATATCCCGCGCATCGTGGCGGCGGCGGCACGCTACCCCGGCCACATCGTGATCGGCGCGCGCCTGCTCGACCGGGCACAGCAGCCCAGGGGCCGGCGGCGCGCCAACGCGATCGCCGACTGGGGCATCTCCTGGGCCTGCGCCCAGCCCATCGCCGACACCCAGAGCGGCCAGCGCTGGTACCCCCGTGCCGCGCTCGACCTGGTCGAGCTGCCGGCGGAGAACTTCGTGTTCGAGGCGGCGATGCTGATCGCCGCCTCGCGCGAAAAGCGGCTGGGCGTGGTCTCGGTGCCGATCGCCTCGCGCTACCACGGCCAGTTCCGGCTGAGCCACTTCAAGCCGGTAAGCGATGTCGCCCGCATCACCCTCTACACCATCGGCCGGGTCATCCATTACGGCCGGATCGTAGCCAGCTACCGGCGTTCGCGCGCCGCCCCGCTGGTGGTCGGCGACGGCGACTGACCGCCACGGCGACGCGGCGATTGCCGGCCGGCCGGCGGGGTAAATTTGAGAATATTCCCCGCTGCGCGCCTGGTCGCGGCGCTTATACTTGACCCCTCGATACCATCGGGAGCCGCTGTGCTCCCGTTTTCCAACCGAAGCGGAGATCATCATGGGAATTCTCGATCTTGTAGGCGAAGTCGCGGGTGCGGTAGCCGCGGTCGAAGGCGCGGAAAAGCTCGATCCGGAGGCAGGCCTGCTGACCAAGGGCATTGCCGCCGTGGCCGGCTTCAAGGGCGCCGGCGCCCTTGAAAACATGGTGGGGAAGAAGGAAGAAGAGGCCGATTCGGACAACGCCGACCCGCAGGCCTGACCCACTCCAGCGTTGCAGGGGCCGGTCGCGAGGCCGTCCGCTGCGACGGGAAAGTGAAAACTGCGCGGCATCGTCGCGCAGTGCGGAGCGGTGGCTCAGGGCGCCGCTGGCCTTGGCAACGCATCGACATGCCGGGCCCGGCGGCGCTGCCGCAGGCGCCGGCCCAGGCTGGCCTGCAAGCCGGCCAGGGCGGTGCCCGCCACCAGCAGCAGCAGACTGGCCATCGGCGGCCACCAGACGTAGGCCAGCCGCAGCAACAGCAGGCTGAGCAGCAGGTCGGCACCGGCGCACAGGACCAGCGTGCGCCACAGGCGGCGCAAGCCGGGTGCGCCGTGCAACAGCAGCGGCAGCGACAGCAACAGGCTGCCGAGCAGCCACTGCGTGCCGAGGTTGAGCGGCAGGATGGTGGTGCCGCGGCGCAGCGATTCGAGCACGTTGGCCTGGTATTCCACGCCCGCCATCGTGGCGACCGGGGTCAGTACCTGGTCGCCCAGGCCCATCGCGGTGGCGCCCACCATGACCCAGCGGCCTTGCAGCAATCGCCGCGGAACGCGGCCGTCGAGCACGTCCTTGTAGGACACCTGGTCGAAACTGCCGGCCGGGCCGGCATAGCGCAGCAGCACGAAATCGTCGCGGATCCACAGGTAGGGCGAACGCGCGCCAAGGTCGCCATGGCGCTGCCCTGGCAGCGGCCCGTGGCCCGACTGCCCCAGCCGGTACATGGCCAGCGCCAGAGACGGCCAGTACGGGCTGCCCAGGCCCGCCTTGAGATAGGCGCCGCGCACCACGCTGTCGCTGTCGACGGCCACGTCGACCTGGCCGATGCCGGCGGCACTCCTGGCGATCGCCGGGATCGGCAGGGTCTCCTGCAGCGTACCGCCCAGGTCGGGCGCTTCGGCAAGCATCGGCATCACCACGTGCCCGTTGCGCGCGATCGCCGCGGCCAGCGCCCTGTCGTTGCCGGGATGCAGGGCGTCTGGTTCGGAGATGGTGACGTCCATGCCGATGCCGCGTACCCCGTCGGCGGTAAGGCGGTCGATCAGCCGGGCATGCACGTCGCGCGGCCATGGCCAGCGCCCCAGCGCGGCAAGGCTGCCGGGGTCGATCGCCACGATGACGACGTCGTCGCGCGGCGGACTGGACCAGTAACGCATGTTGAGGTCGTACAGGGCGCGGTCGAACCGGGTCGCCTGCCCGCTGGCGATCAGCAGCGTCAGCAGGCCGATGCCCGCCATCCAGGTCGCCCCGCGCGCGAGGATGGCGAACGGGTCGATGCGACGGCGCCGCGCCGCGCCGTCAGTGGACAACGGGGCCGCTTGCCCGGCCATCGGCGCCAACGAAACCCGTCTTCACAGCAACAACCACAGCAGCGCGGCGCCGCCACCGACCGCGGCGATGCGGCAGGCCAGGCACGGCAGCTTGATCTTCTGCGTCGGGCTCCACGGGCCGGCATAGCCGTCGGTGTCGATGGTGCGCACGCGCATGTACCAGACGCCATGGCCCGGCTTGCCGATCTCGAGCAATGGCTGCGCCACGATCCGGTCCAGCCACGGATGGCCGAAACCGCTGGCGCGGGCCAGCTGGATACGGTAGCGCTGGCCCGGCAGGCCGGCCTGCCAGCCCAGCTTCAGTTGCTTGCCCGTGTGGCTGGGCGCGGCCAGCGCCGGTGCCGGCGGTGCCGGCACCAGCTCGAACGGCAACGGATCGCTGTACGGGCCCAGCTTGCCGGCACGGTCGCGACTGGCGATGCGCCAGTAATAGCGGCCGTAAGGCAATGCCCTGGCCGCGCGGACGCCGTCGCCGGTCAGTGTCGGGTGCTGATCCAGCAGGTGGGCGAAGTCGGCGTCGCTGGCCAGTTGCCAGGCATACGACGCCGCGACCGTGCTTTCGGTCCAGCGAAAGGCCGGCCTCGTCCCGTGCACCTTGCTGCCGGCCTGCGGCGCCATGATCGCCGGCGGCTGCGGGTGCGCACTGATGGTGACCGCGCAGCTGGCGTCCTCGCCTTCCAGCTGGCGGGCGTCGATGCCGTGCACCCGGATCAGATAGCTGCCGTCGGGCAGATCCGGCAGGTTGGCCCCGGCCGCCGCCACCGTGCGGTCCACCACGAGCGCCTCGAAGCGCGTGCCTGGCGCAACCTGCACCCGGTAATCGGCTGCCCCTCGCAGCGCATCCCAGGTGAGCGGGTAAGCGGTCCGGGTGATGGGCGCCTGCGGACAATGCAGCGACGGCGGGTCGAGCAGCGGCTGCACCCGTCCCGGTCGCCGGCCCGCGGCGACCACCACCCCCCTGCCGGTGTTCACCATGACGTGGCGGCGGTCGCCGCCCACGTCGACGTGGCCCCGGAGCACTTCGGTGCGGGCCTGCCGGCTGCCATCGGCGGCCACCCGGAAATGGGTGCCGCGCACGCTGGAAATCGAACTGGGCGTGGCCACGCTGAAATGCGCCGCCATGCCGTTCTGGTGCATCACCTCGTTGCTGATCCTGCCGCGCTGCAGGCGCAGGCGGGTATCGACCATGCCCGTGCGGCCGTAGGCGCTGAGCCGGTCCAGACTGAGGCGGCTGTCGCCGAGCAACAGGGTGCGGGAGCCATCGGCGAATTGCAGGGTGAGGCTGGCGCCGGCATCCGTGCTCAGTTGCGTGTCGATGCCGAACGACATGCCCATACGCACCGGCTGCGCCGGCCGCCCCGGCTCGGTCGCTTGCGCATGGCCGATCAGGGCCACCACCTTGGCCCGAGCCGGCTGCACGATCAGCCAGGCCACCGGTAGGCGCAGGCGGGTCCCCGGCGCCAGGTGGTAGGGGTCGGCAATGTGGTTGTAGGCCTGCAGCTGCTGCCATGACACGCCGGGTTTCAGATAACTGCGCGACAGGGTCCAGATGTTGTCGGTCGGCCGGAGGTGGTAGATCCAGTCGGTGGCCCGGGCGCCAGGTGTCGCGGCCATCAACATCAGCGCGCACGCCAGCAGGCACCGCACGGACATCGCTCTCCTGATCACTTGCTTCATCAACTTAGGTGTCCTGCAGGGAAACAATTGACGGGGAAACGCCCCCGCTTCCGCTATCGGCACGAAGCCAGACGACGCTTGTCCCGCGCCATCGACTATCGCACAGCGGCCATTTTGCGGCATGGCGCCGGCAATCGGCACGCGACCGCATGCCATTCACGGGCCCGGCGTCGCATCCACGCTCGCTTGCTCCAGTCGCTGCAGCACCCGCTGGATGCCTTCGATGCATGCGGAAAGACCCGTCCGGTCGATGCTGGCCGGGTCGGCGCGCCGTCGCTCCAGCCATCGGCGGCCGTCGGCGAGCGAGGGGTCGTCACCGCACAGCTGCAAGGCGCCGAGGACCCGGTGCAGCCGTTGCTCCACCGCGACGAAATCCGCGGCGGACAGCGCCTGCGCCAGCTGGGCCAGGTCGGCCTGCGTGGTCTGCACCAGCAGCTGCAGCATCGGCGGCGGCAAGGCAAGCGGCGCCGGGCTATCCTGCGGGTCGGCGGAACCGCCGCCGTCGTCCGGTGCGGCCACGGCCATCGACGCCTCGCGCGGCAGCCACGAGGCGATCTTCTGCTGCAACAGGCGCAGTTGCACCGGCTTGCTCAGGCAGTCGTCCATGCCGGCATCGTGGCAGCGCGCCAGCTCGCCGCCGAGGGTATGGGCCGTCATCGCCACGATCGGCAGGCGCGTGCGCCGACCCGCCTCGCGCTCCTCGTGCTGGCGCCACGCGCTGGCCAGCTCATAGCCGCTCATCAGCGGCATGTTGCAGTCGGTGAGGAGCATCGCATAGTCCTTCCGGCGCAGCGCATCCAGCGCCTCGCGCCCGTTGGCGACGACATCGCAGTCCCAGCCCAGCAGGTCGAGCTGGCGCCGCACCAGTTGCTGGCTGACCGGATGGTCCTCTGCGACCAGGATCGGGCGCGCCTGACGTGGCGGCGCGCCCGGCCCGGCGGCGACCCATGGCGGACCGGCGGGGCGGAAGGGCACCGCATCGAGCGACCCCAGCGCCTGCGCGCAGAGCCGCTTCAGCGCCCCCCATTTCAGCGGGTTGGCGCCAAGCACCATGCGCTCGTCCGGCCCGGCCAGCACCGGCATCGGTTGTCCGCTGACGGCCACCAGCTTGGCGGCGATGACGTTGTCGCTGCGGTGGTCGTCTTCGTCGACAAACAGCAGGTTGGCCGCGATACCGGTGCGCAGCGGCTGCCCCGGTGGAATGATCTCGGTGGTCAAGCCCAGCGCGGCCAGATGGCCGGCAAGGGCGGCCGCGGTTTCGGGCTCGCCCAGCCTGACGATGGCGTGGCGATCGACCAGCTGGGGCGAGGGCTCCTGTTCGCGCCGGTCGATCGGCAGGTACAGCTCCACCGCGACCTCGGTGCCCTCGCCGGGTTTGCTGGTCAGCGCAATGGTGCCGCCCATCAACTGCACCAGGTGGCGGCAGATCGCCAGGCCCAGGCCGGTGCCGCCGTAGCGCCTCGCGGTCCACGCCTCGGCCTGGTTGAACGGGGTGAACAGGGCGGCTTGCTTGTCCTGGGCAATCCCGACACCGGTGTCGCGCACCGCAAGGCGCAGACGCTGGCCGGCGCCGTCGTCGCCGACCACGCGCCAGCTCACGGTGATGCGGCCATGCTCGGTGAACTTGCCCGCGTTGCTCAGCAGGTTCAGCAGGATCTGCCGTATCCTCACGCCGTCGCCGACCAGGGCGGCGGCCACCGCGGCATCGACCGCCACGTCGATGCGCAACCCTTTCCGGTGCATGTGCGCCGCCATCACGCCGACCACATGGTCGACCAGGGTGCGCGGATCGAACGGCTCGTTGACCAGGCGCAGGTTGCCGACCTCCAGCTTGGAGAAGTCCAGCACGTCGTCGAGGATCTGCAGCAGCACGTTGGCCGAGTCCTCCACCGCATGCAGCAGTTCGTGCTGCTCGGACGTGAGCTCCGTGTGCGCGAGCAATTCCAGCATGCCGATCACGCCGTTCATCGGCGTGCGGATCTCGTGGCTCATGGTGGCCAGGAAGTCGGCCTTGGCCTTGGATGCGCGCTCCGCCGCGTCGCGCGCCGCCCGCAGCGATTCGTTGCGGGCATTGGTTCCCGACGTGTCCAGCAGGTAGCCGCTCCACTGCAGCGCGCCATCGGGCGACGGCTGCGGCGCCATCGCCAGATGGATCCAGCGCGGCCCCTGCGGCGCGTAGACGCGAAAGTCCAGCGCCTGTTCCGGCATCCCGCTGCCCGCGTGCCGGACCCGTTCCAGCAGTTGGACCAGCTCGCCCAGGTCTTCCGGGTGCACCCGTTCCAGCAGCGACGGGTCCTGCGCGGGATCGTCGCCGGCCAGCAGAGCATGGGGATCGAGACCGGCCATCGCCGGCAGGTCGCCCACCACGAAGGGGAGCTCCGCCGCGCCCTGCGGCGGTCGGCGCGCGGTGAAGAACACCACCGGGACGTGTTCGGTCAGCGCATGCAGGTTTTGCTCGACCGCCTGCCAGCGGCGCGAATGCTCGCTCGCTTCGGTGGTGTCCTGCAGCACGCCGATGGTGCCGCCGCTGCGTTGCGACCCCAGCCGGACCGGGCGCCACCACAGGCGGCCGCTCCGGTTCCGGCCCAGCGCATCGACATAGTCGATGTCCCGCGGCGCCGCATCGTCTGCCGGGGCAAGCGGCGCAGCCTCGAACGGAAGCATGACGTGGCCGGTCGGCAGCTGATCCCCGGCCGGCCGGGCGCGCGGAAGGGCCAGCGTCTCGCATGAGGTATTCATCATCAGCGGCGCCCCGGCATCGTCCCGCCATACCAGCGGAAACGGCAGCGCGTTCAGCGCAGCCGTGGTCAGAGATTGCTGTTCCAGCAACCGGCGCCGGGCCTCGGTCAGCAGCCGGCGCTGCCCCCGCAGGTAAGCCAGCAGGCCCAGCAACAGCAGCGCGCTCGCCACCAGCAGCGCCGCCAGGACCAGCACGGGTGCCTGGAACGGCCCATCGGCGGTGCTGATCCAGCTTGCCAGCGCAGGCGCAGCTGAAAGGTCGCCGACGCTCATGCGCGGACTCGATCGCAACCGCGTGGGACCAGGGCTGCCCGGTCGGTGGGCGACGGCAAGGGCCATGGCGGCGGGCGGCCCGGACGCGGGCGCAGGGCCGAGCCTGCTGCGGTGGCTTGCCTGCGAATCGGCCCCCGGCTGCGCGCGGGCTGCGATGGGGACATTCGGTCTGGCTCCCTGTCCAGCGGACAGCTCGCACCCAGGTCCTGGGTGCGACCGGCGTTGGCGAGGAGTATAAGACAAGGGTCAGCAAGCGCCGCAAGGGAGTCAGCGAAAAGATGATCCGCATCGTGATCTGCGACGATCATCCGGTGGTGGTGATGGGCGTCAAGTCCATTCTTGCCGCCGCGCAGGGAGGCTTCCAGGTGGTGGGCGAGGCGCATGGCGGCAGGTCGCTGCTGCAGCTGCTCGAAACCTGCCCCTGCGATTTGCTGGTCACCGATTTTTCGATGCCCGACGATACCCCCGGAAACGAGGGCCTGCCCCTACTGCGGCGCCTGCACCGCGATTACCCCGGCCTGCCGGTGATCGTCCTCACGATGATCCACAACGCCGCGCTGGTGCGCGCCATGCGCACGCTCGGCGTACGCGGCGTCGTCGACAAGTCCGCTGTCATGACCGACTTGCTGCAGGCGATCCACGCGGTGTCCGCCGGGCGTACCTACCTCGGCAAGAAGATCGAGGCCGGCAGCCGCGAGGTACCGCAACCCGCGGCCGCCCCCGGCGCCTTGTCCGTGCGCGAAACCGAGGTGATCCGCCTCTATGCCAGCGGCCTCGGCGTGACCCAGATCGCCGCGCTCGTCAACCGCAGCGTCAAGACGGTGAGCAAGCAGAAGAACGACGCCATGCGCAAGCTTGGCCTGGACAGCCATCGCCAGCTGTACGAGTTCGCCCGCACCAACGCCCTGCTGTCCTGAGTTGCCGACCCAGCGGTCGCATCGCCATCGCCGGCCGGTACGTTGCAGGCGGGAGATTTTTAAGAATCCTCTGATTTCACGACCGGCGATCCGTCCATAGACTTGATCCATGGAAGTGTGATGCAGCTCACGTTTTGACGGATCGGTTCCCGGCCTGTCGGAAAGCATCCACCCACCCTCTCCCGCATGCCGAAGGATCGGTGTGTGTCGACCTCGTGTCGGCGACGGGCTCCTCCCCCCCCCGGGGTATCGCCCGTTGGGCTTCATAACACCGCGTTGCAGGGACGCACGCGGTCCAGATCGAGTCATCCGTGCCGGCCATGACGTGCCCGGCACGGATGCCTGCGACACGACACCGGTCATCCGCCTGGCAGCCGAACCAGCGGGTGTGGATCTGCGCCGGCAGAGACCGCTGGCCCGTTCCAGCCGGGCCCGTACCTGCGGCGGCCGCCACGACCTGTCGCCTCAGGCGGCCCTGCCACGCACGCCGCTACGCCATGCCGCCGTTGACGCCGATCACCTGGCCGTTGATGTAGCCGGCCGCCTCCGAACACAGGAACGCGACCAGCGCGGCCACTTCCTCGGGCCGGCCGGCGCGCTGCGCCGGCACCAGCTCGCGCAGGCGTTCGGGCGGGAACGCGGCATCGGCCATGCGCCCGGCGATCACGCCGGGGGCCACCACGTTGACGGTGATGCCGCGCGAGGCCATTTCGCGCGCCAATGACTTGCTGGCGCCATGCAGGGCGGCCTTGGCCGCGGCGTAGTTGGTCTGGCCGCGGTTGCCCAGCTGCGCGGCCACCGAACTGACCGACACGACGCGGCCGAAGCGCGCGCGCGCCATCGGCAGCAGCAGCGGCTGGGTGACGTGGAAGAAACCGTGCAGCGAGACGTCGATCACCCGGTGCCACTGGCCGGCGTCCATGCCGGCCATCGGCGCATCGTCGTGGATGCCGGCATTGTTGATCACGGCATCGATCGGGCCTTCGGCCAGCAGGGCCTCCAGCGCGCCGGCGCAGGCTTGCGCATCGCTGACGTCGAACGCCACGGCCTGGGCCTTGCCACCGGCCACGCGGATCGCCTGCGCGGTGTGCTCGGCCCGCTGCAGGCCCTGATGGGCGTGCACGATGAGCTGCCAGCCGGCGTCGGCCAGCGCCCGGCAGATCGCGCTGCCGAGGTCGCCACTGCCGCCGGTGACCAGGGCGCGACGGGACGTTGCTGCAGGGGACATGGCGGTTCTCGCTTGAGGGTCAGGCGGCGGGATGGATCACGGCGGCGCGGCCGCTGGCGAGCAGGCGGCCGCGATGCGCTACCCGAAACGCATATTGTGCGCCGGCGGCGTCGGCGTACAGGCATTCGGCATGGACGTCCAGGTGGCCGTCCAGCGCATCGACGTACTCCGCCAGCAGGACCAGGTCGCGCAGGCTGACCAGCCGGCCCGGGCGGGCGCCCTCGCCGCCACGCGCCCGCGCCAGCAGGCCGCCGTGCACCGCCATCGCCTGCGCGCCGTATTCGGCCAGGTGCACGGCGTGCAGGCCGTGCTCGCCGCGCAGCGGGTTGTCGGCGCGCGCGTGCCCGGCGCTGATCGCGTGGATGCGCTGCTCGTCCCACGCCACCACCGCATCGAGCAGGCACATCGTGCCCGCGTGCGGGATCAGCCGGGTCCAGTCAGTCTTCGGCAGCATGGGCATGCGGCGCCATCAGGATCGACAGGCAGAAATGGAAGGCCACGCCGAGGCTGACGGTGAGGCCGATCGCCCGCAACACCGGGATCGTCGCCCAGGCCAGCATGCCGAACACCAGCAGCGCGGACAGCACGCAGACGATGGTCGCGTGCAGGGTGCGCCGCTGCTCGGGCGGGTCGCCGGTGTCGCGCTCGAAGAACAGCGCGTAGTGCAGGCCCAGGCCACCGGCCAGGATCAGCGCGACCAGGTGGAACAGCGAGATCTCGATGCCGGCCACCCGCTCCACCGCCAGCACCAGGAAGGTGGCCAGGGTCATCGGCGCCAGCACGTGGTAGGCGCGGCGTACGCTGCGCAAGGCCATGGTGATGGTCAGCAACAGCAGCACACCGGCGACCAGCAGCGCCTGCAGGATGCGCGTGCGGTACGCCGCCACCAGCGACTCCGAGGCCGCCTTCAGGTCGAGCAGGCGCACCGCGCCGCCGCTGTCGGCGCCGAGCGCCCGCAGCGCGGCGACGTCGTGCACGCCGCTGACCGTGCCCAGGCCCAGCCAGTGGCCGCCGCGCTCGACCAGCATCGCCGCCAGCCGCTGGCCCAGGGGCGTCTGCGCGTAGCGCTGCGGCGTCAGCGGCGGCAGCTGCCGCGCGGCCTCCACGTCGTCGACGAAGGGCTGGAACAGCCCGGGCCGGAACGGCAGCCCCCGCAGTGCCTGCCGCAAGGCCTGCTGCAGCGTGGCCCGGTCGGGCAACTTGCGCTGGCGCGCCAGCTGCAGCGCCAGCGGCGGCAGGTAGCGCGAGGGCAACTCCAGCGCATCGACCGCGTGGCTGGCCACCAGCGCATCGACCTTCGGCTGCAGTTTCTCCGACAGCGCCAGTACGCCTTGCTCGGTGGCCGCCTGCAGCACCAGCAGGTAGCGCACGTCCGGTGCGCCGAGCGCCTCGCGCAGGCGCGCGTCGCGCTGCAGCAGCGCCGGCGGCACCGGGGTCAGCGCGGCGAGGTTGTTCTGCCAGAACGGGCCGGGCGCCAGCATCAGCATCAGCGCGATCGCCAGCGCGACCAGCGCGGGAATCCAGCGCGGCCGTGGCAGGCGCTCGACCAGCGCCCACGCCGCGATCAGCCAGCCCATGCCGGCCACGTCGCGCACCCGTCGCGGCAGCAGCCGCGGCAGCAGGTAGCGCGTGCTGAAGCCGGCCACCAGCAGGCCGACGATGGTGAACACCGCCAGCTGCTTCAGGCCGTTGACGCCGGACGCGTAGAAGGCCAGATAGGCGATGCAGGTCGAGGCGATCGCGGTCAGCAGCAACGGCCACAGCGCACGCACGCTTTGCAGCGCGTCCTCGCCGGCGCGACGATGGCTGAGCACGCGGATCGGATACTCCTGCGCCACGCCGAGCAAGGTGAAGCCAAAGGCCAGGGTAATTCCGTGCACCTCGGGGAAGCCCAGCGTCAATGCCGCGATGCCGGCCAGTGCGCCGCTGGCGATCGGCAGCGCAGACAGCAGCAGCGAGCCGAGGCTGCGGTAGGCCAGCAGCAGCAGCGCGACGAAGCCGATGGTGGAGATGCGGCCGATCCAGTCGGCCTGGTGCCGCGTCTGTGCGCCGATCACCACGCTGAAATAACCGGGCCCGCTCAGCTCCAGCGTGGCGCCCGCACGGCCCGGCAGCGCATGGAATGCGCGCCGGATGCCGTCGAG
>JAGWIC010000057.1 GCA_028866435.1 Lysobacteraceae bacterium
CTGAGCGAACCCGCCACGGCGAAATCCCGCATGGGCCAAACCACCGGCGCGGCGAGCCCGCTCGGGTCGCCGGGCTTCGGCGTGCCTTGTCGCAGGCGGCGCACCCGGCGGCAAGCGCCGCCTGCGCCAGATGGGTGCCTGCGGAGGGTTTCGCGACCCGGCCGTGCCCGCGTGCGCGCGGGGCCTTACAATGCCGGTTTGCCGCTGGAGCTCACCGATGAAACCGTTTGGCACACCCCACTCCGACCGCGCCCTGCGCGTGATGTTGCTGGGCGCCGGCGAGCTGGGCAAGGAGGTGGCGATCGAGCTGCAGCGATATGCGGTGGAGGTGATCGCGGTGGACCGCTATGCCAATGCGCCGGCCATGCAGGTGGCCCATCGCAGCCACGTCGTCGACATGCTCAATGGCAAGGCGCTGCGCGCCGTGATCGAGCTGGAGCGGCCCGACCTGGTGGTACCCGAGATCGAGGCGATCCACACCGACACCCTGATCGAACTGGAAAAAGAGGGGCAGCGGGTGATCCCCACTGCGCGAGCGGCCTGGCTCACGATGGATCGCGAGGGCATCCGCCGGCTGGCCGCCGAGGAACTGGAGTTGCCGACCTCGCTCTACCGTTTCTGCGGAAACGAGGAGGAATATCGCGCCGCCGTGGCCGAGATCGGTTATCCGTTCGTGATCAAGCCGGTGATGAGTTCCTCCGGCAAGGGCCAGAGCGTGGTGCGCACGCCCGACGAACTCCGGCAGGCGTGGGAGTACGCGCAATCCGGCGGGCGCGCCGGACAGGGGCGGGTGATCGTCGAGGGCTTCGTGGCATTCGACTACGAGATCACCCTGCTGACGGTGCGCCACGCGGCGGGCGTGAGCTTCTGCGCGCCGATCGGGCACCGCCAGGAGCACGGCGACTATCGTGAATCGTGGCAGCCGCAGCCGATGAGCACGATGGCGCTGGCCGAGGCGCAGCGGCAGGCGGCGGCGGTCACCGCCGCACTCGGCGGTTGGGGTGTGTTCGGTGTGGAGTTTTTCGTCAAGGGCGATCGGGTGGTGTTCTCCGAGGTCAGTCCGCGCCCGCACGATACCGGCCTGGTGACCCTGATCTCGCAGGACCTGTCCGAGTTCGCGCTGCACGCGCGGGCCATTCTTGGCCTGCCGATTCCGGCGATCCGCCAGCTCGGCCCGGCGGCGTCGTGTGCGGTGCTGGTCGAGGGCAACGGTGCCGGACCGTGCTATCACGGCGTGGCCGAGGCGCTGGCCGAGCCGGACACCCAGCTGCGGCTGTTCGGCAAGCCGGCGGTAAGCGGTCGCCGCCGTATGGCGGTGACCCTGGCGCGGGCGGACACGCTGGAGCAGGCCGTGGCCAAGGCCGTGCGTGCCGAGGCGCGCTTGCGCATCGAGTTCTGAGCGTGGCCGGTTGACGAGGGCTCGCCGCGGCGGCACGGTAGCGGCATCGGCATTCGAGAGGGAGTGTGCACATGCAATCGACAGGCCTGTCGCAATGGCTGGTGGTGCTGGTGGAGGCTGGCGCGGTACTGGCCCTGCTCGTGCTGGCCCTGGCGGTTGCGGTGGTGGCGGTGACCTGGGTGGTGGACCGCAACCAGACCGCCAATGCGGTGTTGCGCAATTTCCCCGTCATCGGCCACTTCCGCTACTGGTTCCTGCACCTGGGCGAGTTCTTCCGCCAGTACCTGTATTCCAGCGACCGCGAGGAGATGCCGTTCAATCGCGCGCAGCGGGTATGGGTCTACCGCGCGGCCCGGAATGCCGACAACACCAACGCGTTCGGCTCCACCCGCGACCTGCGCGCGGAGGGTTTACCGTTCTTCGTCAACGCGCCGTTCCCGGCGTTGGGCGACCACCACGTCGAACCGAAGCCGGTGCGGATCGGTCCGTATGCGCGCGAACCCTACGACCACGCGGCATTTTTCAACATATCGGCGATGAGTTTCGGTGCGCTGTCGGCACCGGCGGTGCGCGCGCTGTCGATTGGCGCGGCCAAGGCCGGCATCTGGATGGATACCGGCGAAGGCGGGCTGGCGCCCTACCACCTCGAAGGCGGTTGCGACATCGTGTTCGAGATCGGCACGGCCAAGTACGGCGTGCGCACCGCCGACGGCAAGCTCGACGACGCCAAGTTGCTGGCAATCTGCGCGCACCGGCAGGTCAGGATGGTCAGCATCAAGCTCGGCCAGGGCGCCAAGCCCGGCATGGGCGGGCTGCTGCCCGGCGCCAAGGTCACGCCCGAGATCGCCGCCATCCGCGGCATCCCGGTCGGCGAGGATTCGCAGAGCCCGAACCGGCACCTGGACATCGCCAACGTGGCGCAGTTGATGGACAGCATCGCGCACATTCGCGACCTTACCGGCAAGCCCACCGGTTTCAAGGCGGTATTCGGCGGCATGGGCTGGATCGACGAGCTTTGCGACGAGGTGTCCCGTCGCGGCATCGAGAGCGCGCCGGATTTCATCATCGTCGACGGTTCGGAGGGCGGTACCGGCGCCGCGCCGCAGACCTTGATGGAGGGCGTCGGCCTGCCCCTGCACGAGGCCCTGCCCGAGTTGATCGACACCCTGATCCGCCGCGGCCTGCGCCAGCGCGTCAAGGTGATCTGCTCGGGCAAGTGCATCACCGCCTACGATGTCGCGCGGGTGATGTCGATCGGCGCGGACTTCGTCAATTCCGCGCGCGGCTTCATGCTGGCGCTGGGCTGCATCCAGTCGCTGCAGTGCAACCGCAACACCTGCCCGACCGGCATCACCACGCAGAACCCGAAGCTGCAGCGCGGGCTGGTGGTGAGCGACAAGAGCGAGAAGGTCTATCACTACGCCCGCAACGTGATGCACGAGGTCGGCATCATCGCGCATAGCTGCGGCATGGAAGACCCGCGCCAGCTCGATCGCAGCCACTGCCGGGTGGTCGGCGACGATGGCGTGTCGATTCCGCTGGAGAAGCTGTACCCCTATCCGCAGGCGGCCGGGGGGCAGGCTCCGCGGCACGCCTGAGCCGGCATGCGCATCAATCCACCAGCGGCTGCCAGCCCGCCGCGCTGCGCACCTGCAACGGCTTGAAGCGCCGCTTGTAGTCCATCTTGGGATGGCCGTCGATCCAGAAGCCCAGGTACAGCCACGGCATGCCGCGGCGGCGGGCGAGCTCGATCTGCTGCAGGATCGCATAGGTGCCGAGGCTGCGTGCGGCCTGGTCCGGGTCGAAGAAGGTATAGACGGCTGAAATTCCGTTGCCGCAGACGTCGGTGACGGCGACGGCGAGCAGTTGCTCCGCCCGCCGGATTTCCATGAAGACGGTGGGACTCCACGGGGCGGTGAGGAAGCGGCGGAAATCGCTGGCCTCGGCGTCGTCCATGCCGCCGCCGACATGCCGGCGCTGCAGGTAGCGCTCGTACAGGCCGTGGCGCTCGCGGTTGTAGCCGGGGATGCACTCGCTGACGACGAGGTCGCCATTGCGCCTGAGGCAGCGCTTCTGCGCGCGGTCAGGGCGGAAATTCGCCACGTCGATGCGGCAGGGGGTGCAGGCGTGGCACTGCGGACAGTGGGGGAAGTACAGGTGGCCACCGGCGCGGCGAAAGCCGCGTTCCAGCGCCGGGCCATACAGCTGGTCGAGCTGTGGCGCGGACGGATCGAGCACCAGGTTCTGTGCCGTGCGCTCGGCGTAGTACCCGCAGGCATGGGGCAGGGTCTGGAACAGGCGGACTTGGTCGCTGCGGCGCATGCGCCGATTCTAAGCCGGCCCGAGCTGCCGCCACCACCGTCTGCCGCCTCAGATCAGCCGCAGGTAGCGCAGCATCTGCACCGCGAACACCACCAGCACCGCCAGCAGCAGGAGCCGGCGCACGCGGCCGGCGACCTGCTGGCGCCGCTCGATCGGCGACGGGTTGCGCGCGGCGGCGAGCTCCTCGCCATGGCGGATCACCGGCTCGATGCCGAGCTCGCGCAGCAAGGCGCGCGCCCTGGTGTAGTCGTCCGCATGGGTGATCCACACCTGTGGCCAGCCGACGCGTTCCTGCGCCGGCTGCGAATAGCTGAAGCGCTGCCAGGAACGGTGGTTGTAGTTGGAACGATTGACCACGGAGGCCTCGATGCCGTGCTCGGCCATCAGCGCGACCACGTTGTCGATGTTTTCCTGGCGGGGTGAGGTATAGATCTGGCGCATGCGGGGAGTTTACGCGATCAACCGTTGCGTACGCGTATCAGGCCTTCCTGCGCGGTCGAGGCGACCAGGCGTCCGTCGCGCGAAAAGATCTGCCCGCGCGCCAGGCCGCGGCCGCCCTGTGCGGTGGGGCTGTCGAACGAGTACAGCAGCCACTCGTCGACGCGGAACGGACGATGGAACCACAGCGCATGGTCGAGGCTGGCCATCTGCACGTTGTTGGTCAGGTAGGAGATGCCGTGCGGCAAGGTGGCGGTGCCGATCAGGTGGAAATCCGAGGCATAGGCCAGCAGCGCGCGGTGCAGCACGGCCGAGTCGCTGATCGGCGAGGCCAGCCTGAACCAGATGTGCTGGAACGGCGGGCGCCTGGCCGGCTGGCGTTCATCGCGCGGCCACAGCTGGCGGAACTCGAACGGACCGTCGACGCCCATCCATCGTTGCAATTTCACCGGCAACCGCGCCAGTTCGTCCGGCGGCAGCGGGTGCCATGGTTCGATGTCTTCCGGTGCCGGCACCTCGGGCATCGGGGCCTGGTGTTCCACGCCCTTTTCCGGCAGCTGGAACGAGATCGAGCCGTTCAGGATCGGCTGGCCGTGCTGGATCGCCACCACCCGCCGCGACGAGAACGTGCCGCCGTCGCGCGTGCGCTCCACGTTGTAGACGATCGGCGCCTCGATGTCGCCGGCACGCAGGAAGTAGGCGTGCAGCGAGTGCGCCTCGCGTGCCGCGTCCACCGTGTGCTGCGCCGCCGCCAGGGCCTGTCCGAGCACCTGGCCGCCGAACACGAAGCGGGTACCGATATCGCGACTCTGGCCGCGGAACAGGTTGTCCTCCAGGCGCTCGAGTTGCAGCAGCTCGACCAGTTCGGTGACGTGGTTGGGTGACATGGGCGGCGACTCGACGGTTCGGTAAACAGCAATTATAGCGGTGTCCGCCATCCGCCCCCGGAATGGCAGCATGGGCGGCAGGAATGGTCCCGGCCGTTCGCCTCGAACGTTTCCACCGCCACGCTACTGGTGCGGCCCGCCCACCCGGCTCAGGCCGCTGCCGTCGAGCACCTCGTGCCAGGGGAACAGCGGGCCGGGATCGAGCTTGCGGTGGATTTCCAGGGCCGGGTCGTCGCTGGCCGGCATCATCGCGGTGTCCAGATCCTCATGCCCGGCGATCTGTCGCAGGTGGGGAAATTCCTGCCGAAGCCGCGACAGCAGCGCACGCAGGGCGGTGATCTGCGCGGCGGTGTAGGGTTGGGTCATCTGCTGGTGCCGCGAGTCCCACCAGTGCGGATAGCGGCCCAGGTTGACCAGCTCGATGCCGATCGAATGGGCGTTGTAGCCACGCACGTGGTTGGCGACCCGGGTTGCCGGCACATAGCGGTAGACCGCGCCGTCACGATCGATGTAGTAGTGCCCGCTGTTGCCGCTGCCGTTCCCGTACAGCGCCTTCTCGCCGTAGCTGCGCGCGGTCGCCAGATCCGGCAGCTCGGTGCAGTGGATCACCACCATGTCGATGGCGCTGGCGCTGCGTTGCGGCAGCTGGTCGACATAGGGCAACGGCTGGTCGTGAATGGTCAGGGGCATGGGCGGCAGTCTCGCACGGCGGGCGGGCTGGCGGAAACGCCGCCTGTTACGATGCGCGTCCTGCACAACTCCTTATCCGGAGACCGCCATGCGCGGCCATATCATTCTTTCGCACGGCTCGGACTCCAGCCCGGATGCCACCAAGGTCAGCCAGCTGGCGGCCATCGCCGAGTCGCTGGGCTGGCATACGCAACGGCCGGACTACCGCGCCGACGACGCCCGCGGCCATGCCGGTTCGGTCGCTCCGCGGATCGCCCGCCTGCGCGCCACCATCGAGTCGCTCGAGGTGCCGCCGCTGCTGGTCGGCTCCAGCATGGGGGCCTTTGTATCGGGAATGGTCTCGCTGGATGTGCCGGTGGCCGGGCTGCTGCTGCTGGCCACCCCGAGCGAGATTCCCGGTTACGCGCGCGCCTTCGACGTACGGCCACAGGTCGCGGCCGTGTTGATCCATGGCTGGCGCGACGAGGTGTGCCCGCTGGCCGGTGTCTATGCGTTCGCCGCCCGGCGGCGCCTGCCGCTGTTGGTGCTGGATGACGATCATCGGCTGGGATCGAGCATGGACATGATCGCCGCGCAATTCGTGCAGATGCTCGACCGGCAGGCGGACGTGGCATGAAGCCGGCCTTATCGAACACGTTCTTCGCCACCTGTCCGAAAGGGCTGGAATACCTGCTGCGCGACGAACTGGTCGCCCTCGGCGCCAGCGATGTACGGGAGGCACTGGCCGGCGCGCATTTTTCCGGCACCCTGGCGACAGCCTACCGGGCCTGCCTGTGGTCACGGCTGGCCAGTCGCATCCTGTTGCCCCTGGCCGAGTTCGACGCCGCCGACGACGAGGCCTTGTATCGTGGCGTGCAGGGCATCGACTGGCGCCGGCACCTGGCCGCGCACGCGACTTTTGCGGTGGATGCGGGCACCGCCCTGAGCAAGCTCAACCACAGCCAGTTCATCGGCCTGCGCACCAAGGACGCGGTGGTCGACCAGTTCCGTCAACGTGACGGAACCCGGCCGGACATCGACACCGACGAGCCGGACATCCGCATCAACGTACGGGTACGCCGTGATCGGGCGACCGTGTCGCTGGACCTGGCCGGCTCCCCCTTGCATCGCCGTGGCTGGCGCGAGGTGCAGGGCGAGGCGCCGCTGAAGGAAAACCTCGCCGCGGCCATGCTGCTGCGCGCGCGCTGGCCGGAGGTCTATGCCGCCGGTGGCGCGCTGCTCGATCCGATGTGCGGCTCGGGCACGCTGCTGATCGAGGGCGCACTGATGGCCGCCGACGTGGCGCCCGGACTGCGGCGCGAATACTTCGGTTTCCTGGGCTGGCAGCAGCACGACATCGCGGCATGGCGCGGCCTGCTGGACGAGGCCGGCCAGCGCGCCGAGAGTGGCCTGCGCGCGCTGCGCAGCTGCTTCTTCGGCAGCGATGCCGACCCGCGCATGGTGCAGACGGCCAAACGCAATGCGCAGGAAGCGGGCGTGGCGGGTTTCTTCACCCTGGACAGGCAGGACGTGGCGCATGCCGCGCCGCCGCCCGGTGTCGATTATGGTCTGGTCATCACCAACCCGCCGTACGGCGAGCGGCTGGGCGAGCGTGCCGAGATGCCGAAGCTGTATCGCCTGCTCGGCGACACCCTGCGCGCGCGCTTCACCGGCTGGCGCGCCGCGGTGCTGGCCGGCGACGTGGAGTTGGGGCGCGCCATGCAGTTGCACGCGGACAAACGTTACACGCTCTACAACGGCGCGCTGGAAACGGTGCTGCTGACGTTCGAGCTGAAGCGCCGCGACGAGACGCCGCGCGAGTTGAAGCCGCTGTCCACCGGCGCGCAGATGCTGAAGAACCGGCTGGAGAAGAATGTCAGGCACTTGCGCAAGCGGCTGGCCCGCGATGGCATTCACGGCTGGCGTGCCTACGACCAGGACCTGCCCGAATACGCCGCCGCGATCGATGTGTATGGTGACATCGGTGGCGACGAGCATCTGCATATCCAGGAATATCGCGCGCCGGCCGACGTGCCGGCCGATGTCGCCCGCCTGCGGCTGCGGGAAATCGCCCGCGTTGCCGGTGAGGTGCTCGGCGTGCCGCGCGAGCGCATCGCCATCAAGACCCGCGAGCGCGGCAAGGGCGGCTCCAAGTACGGCCAGCTCGACCAGCGGAACGAGTTCATTGAGGTGGAAGAGGGGGGGCTGAAGTTCCTGGTCAACCTCACCGACTACCTCGACACCGGCCTGTTCCTCGACCACCGGCTGGTGCGCGCAAAAGTGCGCGAACTGGCCGACGGCAAATGCTTCCTCAACCTGTTCGCCTATACCGCCACCGCCAGCGTGCATGCGGCGGCCGGTGGCGCGCTGGAAACCACCAGCGTCGACCTCTCGGCGACCTATCTGGAGTGGGCCTCGCGCAACCTGGCGCTGAACGGCTTCAGCGGTTCCAGCCATCGACTCATGCAGTTCGATGCGCTGGAGTTCCTGCAGCGCGATCGTGGGCACTACGGGCTCATCTTCGTCGACCCGCCGACTTTCTCCAACTCCAAGCGCGCCGAGGATTTCGACGTGCAGCGCGATCACGTGAAACTGCTCGACGCCTGCCACGATCGGCTGACCCGCGACGGCGTGATCGTGTTCTCGAACAATTTTCGCCGCTTCAAGCTCGACCGGGCCGGGCTCGAGCCGCGTTTCACGATCGAGGACTGGAGCGCACCGAGCATCCCCTTCGATTTCGCCCGTCGTGCCGATATCCACGGGTGCTGGCTGTTGCGCCGGCGCGCGCCGGACCCGGGCGTGAACCCATGGGACAGTGCACGCATCAAAAAATGAACGCTTCAGTGCATATTAAGCCCCGTTGGATGAGGATTGGGAGCGTCAAAGGAGGCGTGCCATGACCAAGCATTTCAGCAACAAGAGCAAGTTTCTGGCCCTCGGCCTTGCGGTCGCGGCGGCCGTGGCGATGCCGATGAGTGCCTCCGCGCGCGGCTGGGGTGGTCATGGCTATCACGGCGGCTACCACGGGCGTTATTACGACCACGACGGCGGTCACTGGAGCGGTGGCCGCTGGATCGCCGGGGCGATCGTCACCGGGGCGGTGCTTGGCCTGGTCGGAGATGCACTGCGTCCGGCCCCGGTCTACTACGGTCCGCCGGTGGTCTACGCGCCGCCGCGCACGGTGATCTACCAGGATGGCCCGCCGGTGGTGGAGCGCCGGGTGGTGACCCGTACCGTGGTGTACAGCGATGGCTACCCCACCCGCTACGTGCGGGACGACGGCTATCGCTACGACGATGACGACGGCGACTGATCGCCGGTCTCGTCCCCGCACGACAGAAAGCCCGGCCTCGGCCGGGCTTTTCCGTTCATGCGCAGGGCGCGGTGGGCTCGGCCGGTCAGCGCGGCAGGCGCGTGCCGCTGCAAACTGGCGGTCATCCCCCGATCACGATAAGTGAACGTCTGCTGCGGCATCCTTGTTCGCGTGCTTTTGACGGGTTCCACCGTCAGGACAAACCCGCCACAGCCGTTGGGGTGAACGTGCGAGCAAATCGGCAATGACGAGCTGGACATCGTCCATGGCGGTCACGCGATTTTCGCGGGTACGCCAGCAAACCGTGGAACTGTGTGCCGGCCTCAGCGCGGAAGACCTGCAGCTGCAGTCGATGCCCGACGCCAGCCCCGGCAAATGGCATCTGGCGCATACCAGCTGGTTCTTCGAGCAGTTCGTGCTGGGGCGCGATCCGGCCTACCGGCCGCGTGACCCGGCCTGGCATTACCTCTTCAATTCCTACTACCAGTCGGTCGGGCCGATGCACGCGCGGCCCCAGCGCGGCTTGCTGTCGCGACCCTCGCTGGACGAGGTGCGCGACTACCGGCATCGCATCGACGCCGCCGTCTGCGAGCTGCTTGGTCGTGACGGCGATCCCGAACTGGCTGGCCTGGTCGAGCTGGGCCTGCAGCACGAGCAGCAGCATCAGGAGCTGCTGCTGACCGATATCAAGCATGCGTTCTGGTGCAACCCGCTGCGGCCGGCGTACCGGCCGCCCTTGCCGGAGCCGGCGAGGGCGAAGGCGGTTCCGCTGCGGTTCGTCGATGGCCGCGAGGGCATCGTCGAAATCGGTTGCCGTGGCGAGGGTTTTTCGTTCGACAACGAAACCCCGCGCCACCGCACGCTGTTGCAGCCGCACGCACTGGCCAACCGACCGGTCGGCAATGCCGAATACCTGGCCTTCGTGCGCGAGGGTGGTTACCGCGAGCCCGGCCTGTGGCTGGCCGATGGCTGGGCCACCGTGCAGCGCGAAGGATGGCAGCATCCGCTGTACTGGCAGGACGATCTGGCCAGCGAATTCACCCTCGCCGGCGTGCGCGAACTCGATCCGCACGAACCGGTATGCCACCTGAGCTATTACGAGGCGGAGGCGTTTGCGCGCTGGGCCGGCGCACGCCTGCCGACCGAGGCCGAATGGGAATCGGCCGCACAAGGCGTGCCGATCGACGGCAACCTGCAGGAGGGGATGCGCTTCCAGCCGCGTGCGGCGACCGAAGGCGACGGCCTGCTGCAGCTGTACGGCGACGTGTGGGAGTGGACCGCTTCACCGTATGTCGGCTATCCGGGCTTTCGCCCGCCGGCTGGCGCGCTGGGCGAATACAACGGCAAGTTCATGTGCGGCCAGTGGGTGTTGCGTGGCGGTTCCTGCGCCACCCCGCGCGATCACCTCCGCGCCACCTATCGCAATTTTTTTCCGCCTCACGCCCGCTGGCAGTTTGCCGGGCTACGACTGGGACAGGATCGATGAGCAGCATGCAACCCTGCGGCATGAGCGACGATGACCGCCGCCCGCCACTGAACGAAGTGCTCGAAGTGGCCCAGCACGGGTTGGCGCTGAAGCCGAAACGGCTGCCGTCCTGGCTGTTCTATGACGAGCGGGGCTCGGCGCTCTTCGAGCGGATCTGCGAGCAGCCGGAGTACTATCTGACCCGCTGCGAGATCGCCTTGATGAAGGAGCATGCCGCGGAGATCGCCGATACGCTGGGCAGCGAAGTGCGGCTGGTCGAATACGGCAGCGGCAGCGGGATCAAGACGCGCCTGCTGCTGCAGCAGCTGCACCAGCCGGTGGCCTACGTGCCGGTGGAGATTTCAGCCGTGCCGTTGCGGCGCAGCGTGCGGCACCTGGCGCAGGAGTTTCCTTCCGTGCCGATGCAGCCGCTGTGCGCGGATTTCAGCAGGCCGTTGCGGCTGCCGATCCCGGTGCGTGCGCCGCGGCGCACGGTGCTCTATTTTCCCGGCTCCACCATCGGCAATTTCGAGAACCGCGACGCGGCCGTGCTACTGCGCAAGATGCGCAACGAGATGGGCGACGCGGGTGGCATCCTGATCGGCGTGGACCTGAAAAAGGACGCGGCCACGATCGAGGCGGCCTACAACGATCGCGCCGGCGTCACCGCGGAGTTCACGCTCAACATGCTGGCGCGCCTCAATCGGGAGATCGCCAGTGATTTCGATCTGGCCGGCTTCAGCCATCGCGCCCATTACAACCCGATGGCCGGGCGCATCGAGACGCATCTGGTCAGCCGTCGCGCGCAACGGGTCAAGATCGGGCGGGTGGATGCGGTCTTCCGCGAGGACGAGGCGATCCAGGTCGAATACAGCTGCAAGTACTCGCCGCAGGATTTCGCCGCGCTGGCTGCGAGAGCGGGCTTGGCCGTGGTGCGGATGTGGACGGATGCGCGGCAGATGTTCAGCGTGCAGTACCTGGTTCGCGCGAGCACGCTGGCGGGTTGAGGTACGGTGGCGGGGCGGGCGGTGTGCCCGCCCCGCTGTCATCGTCGCGCGCGCGGCCGCCTACGGTGCGTCGTAAAGCGCGCGCACGTCGCGGGTCAGTTCGGACTGGCTGCCCGGTCGTGCGTAGAACATGTGGCCGCCAGGGTATTCCTTGACCTGCACGCGGGTCGGGTCGCCCATCGCCGGCATCTGGTCGACGATCAGCACCGAGGCCATGAACGGGCAGGACAGGTCGTCCCAGCCGTGGGCGATCAGCACGCGCAGGTTCGGGTCGTTGGCGACGGATTGGCGCAACTGCGACACCGAACCCTTGTAGACATCCATGTCTTCATGCCACATCTTGTTCACCTTGTAGCTGAGCGCGTTGTAGTGGCCGTCGTACTTCCAGCCCACCGTCTGCGTGACGAAGTTGACCATCGCACTGGTGGTCGGCGCAATGATGCTGTTGAGGATCGGATCGCCGGTCTCCTGGCGCGGCGCGTACGGGAACGGGTCCCAGGCGGTGACGTTGGAATCGTAACGGCTGCCCAGCTTGCCTTCGGCACGATAGACCTCGCGCAGGTAGGCCTGGGTCTCCAGGCGGCCGCCCGAGCGCTTGACGAACAGCGGGTCCAGCCCGGTCAGTTCGGTGACCTTGGCGATCATCGCGGCGGTGGCCGCGGGATCGGAGCGGCCCTTCATCAGGGTCTCGGCATAGGTGGTGCGGGTGTAGTCGATGATCGGCGCCATCGCCGCGGCGCTGAGCTTGTGTTCCCGCTCCAGGTGCGCGGCGGCGATCGCGGGCAGGGTCAGCATCCACGGCAGCGGTGACACGTTGCCGTCGAACGAGGCCGCCGGATCCAGATACGGCGACAGCAGCACCACGCCGTTCATCGCCACGCCGAGCTGGGTCTGCAGGTAGTCGGTGATGCGCGGACCGCGGAAGCCGCCGTAGCTTTCGCCCACCAGGTACTTGCGCGAGGTCATCCGGCCGTTCTTGGCCAGCCAGTCGTAGATGATGCGCGAGAGATACTTGATGTCGCTGTCGGTGCTGTAGAAATCCTTGATGGCCTGCTTGTCGTCGACCAGTGCGCGGCTGTATCCGGTGCCGATCGGGTCGATGAAGACCAGGTCGGTGAAGCCGAGCCAGGTGCCGGGATTGTCGTGCAGGGTGGCGGGCTCGGAGGGAGTGTCGCCCTCGACGCCAAAGTCCACCTTCTTCGGGCCGATCGCACCGAAGTTGAGGTAAACCGACGAAGCGCCCGGGCCGCCGTTGAGGGCGAAGGTCACCGGCCGGTTCCTGCCGGCCATGGTGTAGGCGGTGAACACCACCTGGCCGGTGATCGTGCCTTTCTCGTCGCGTACCGGCAGCGAGCCCACGGTGACGGTGTATTTCAGCGTCTTGCCGTCCACCGTGGTGGTCTGCGCGACATGGGCGTCGGCCGGCAACGGTGGCAGGTGGAAGCCGTTGCCGGCTGCGGCGACCTGGCTGGGGGCCGGCTTGTGTGCGTCGGCGGCCAGGGCCGACGTGGACGCTGCCACCAGCACGAAGGCGGCCAGCAGGGCGGTTTGCAGGGGCTTGCGCACGGATCCGTTCCTCGGGGTCAAAGCCCCGATCCTAGCGGGCGCCGCCGCTGGCGGAGTGTGCTTAAAGGCATGGGTGGCCGCCGCCGGTGCCTGCGGCCACCGGCGTGCTCAGTGCCGTGCCAGGGCACCGTCCACAAACTGCCGCAGTTGCGCGGCATTCAGCGCGCCGGACTGGCGGGCGACCTCACGGCCCTGGCGCAGCAGCAACAAGGTGGGGATGCTGCGGATGCCGAAGCGCTGGGCCAACTGGGGCTGCGCCTCGGTATCCACCTTGGCCAGCCGCAGGCGCGGCTCGAACTGGCTGGCAGCCGCGGAAAACACCGGCGCGAAGCCCAGGCAGGGGCCGCACCACGGTGCCCAGAAATCGACCAGCACGGGCAGGTCGCCGCGACCGGCCACCGCGTCGAAGCTGGCGTCCGTGAGCTCCAGCGGGTGGCCGCCGAACAAGGCCTTCTTGCAGCGGCCGCAACTGGGTTTTTCGGCGATGCGCGCGGCCGGGACCCGGTTGAGCGCGTGGCAATGTGGACAGGGAATCGAAAGCGGCTCGCTCACGTCGAACTCCGTGGTGGGGACAGTCCAGCAGATGGCGTTGTCGAGCCATGGAAACAAGTGCCGTCGTGAAACCCCGCACCCGTCGTCCGCCACCGCCGGGCCCGGCTCAGCCCGCGGTACGGGGCACGAACCGCAGCGCCACCGCGTTCATGCAGTAGCGCAGGCCGGTGGGCTGCGGGCCATCGTCGAAGACGTGCCCCAGGTGGCTGTCGCAGCCGGCGCAGCTGATCGCGGTGCGCGTCATGCCGAACATGTGGTCGCTGAGTTCGACCACGTTGCGCCTGGCTATCGGTTGCCAGAAGCTGGGCCAGCCGGTGCCCGAGTCGAACTGGGTGGCCGCGTCGTACAGTGCGGTGGCGCAGGCCATGCAGCGGTACAGGCCGGCGACCGCGGGTTTTTCGTGATCGCCGCTGAAGGCACGCTCGGTACCCGCCTGGCGCATGACGGCATAGGACGCGGGCGACAATCGCTGCCGCCATTGCGCATCGGTCAGCACCAGCCTGGGTACCTCGCGCGCGCCGAGGTCGCGGCCGGCGTCGTCGAAGATTTCCAGCAACACCTTGCCCGGCGTGCCGACCGGCGTATTCGCCGCCGCGTACAGCCGCGGCAGCAACAGGCCGCCGCCGATGGCCAGCAGCGCGCCACCGCCGAGCGCGGCGCGCAGGAAGTGGCGGCGATCCATCGCGAGGGTTTCATCGATGCGTGACATGGGAGTCTCCGTGGATGTCGTTTTTGTAGGAGCCCACTCGTGGGCGATGCTCTTTCCATCGGGATTCAGGGCAGAGGCATCGCCCACGAGTGGGCTCCTACACGTCGGTTCAGCCGAACGTGAAGGCGTACGCCTGCACGCCCGGGTCGAGGAAGGTGATGGTGAACAGCCGCTCGCCGCTGCCATGGGCCTGGCGCACCAGCTGGTAGAGCCGCTGGCTGTCGACGCGGCCGTTGCCGTCGGCGTCGGTATCCATGCCGTGATCGGCACCCGGTGGCTTGCCGTCGATGGTCACCCGGAAGCGCACCGGTTTGCCGTCGCTGGCGGTGCCCAGCACCAGGTGCAGGTCGCGGCCACGGAAGCGGTAGACGATGGCGCCGCCGGCCGTGTCCAGCTGCGCGTTCTCGTCGCGTACGGTCCAGCGGCCTTCGAGCGCCCACTGATTGACGGCGAGGGTGCCGGGCGCGCGGTAATCCGCCGCCTCGTTGCGGTCGACCCTGCCGCCGACGAAGTTCATGGCGCGGGCGTAGCCGAGGTAGGTTTCCGGCGAGCGCGTGCGGTCGCCGGACGCCGCCGCCTCGACGCCGCGGTGATCGTCGCCGACATAGCCGCCGGGAAGGTTCTTCTGGCCCGCCGCGGTGAGCAGCTGGCGGATCACGTCCTCGCTCTCGTGGTAGCTGCCTTCGCCGAAATGGTGGTAACGGATCCGCCCCTGCGCGTCGATGAAGTAGTGCGCCGGCCAGTATTCGTTGTTGAAGCCCTTCCAGATCGCGTAGTCGTTGTCCAGCGCCACCGGATAGTCCACGCCGAGGTCCTTGACCGCCTTGGCGACGTTGAGCGGGTTCTTCTCGAACGCGAACTCCGGTGCATGCACGCCGATGACGACCAGGCCGTGGTCCTTGTACTTGTCGTACCAGCCGCGCACGTAGGGCAGGGTGCGGATGCAGTTGATGCAGGAATAGGTCCAGAAATCGACCAGCACCACCTTGCCGCGCAGGGATTCCCTCGTCAGCGGCGGGCTGTTCAGCCACTGCGTGGCGCCGGCCAGTGAGGGCATCGTGCCCTCGACCGGCAACGGCGCGCCGGTCTCGTGGGCCGGTTGTGGCGCGGGTGCGGGGCGTACCGCGTCGATCAGTTTCTGCTCGATGCCGGCGGTGCTGGCCAGCGAGACGCGGGTGAGCAGGCCGGTGTCCAGGCCCAGCGCAATGGCGGCGACGCCGGCCAGCACCAGCACGCCCAGCGCCCGTCGCAGCCATTCGCCGGCGCCCAGCGAGCGCTTCATCAGACCGAAGACCTTGCCGCCGATCATCAGCGCCAGGCCCAGCGAGGTGGCGGCGCCCGCGGCGTAGGTGAGCAGCAGCAAGGTGGTTTGCACGCTGGCGCCGTTCAGCGCGGCGCCGGTCAGCAACAGGCCCAGGATCGGCCCTGCGCACGGCGCCCACAGCAGGCCGGTGGCGACGCCGAGCCCGGCCGCCGCCCAGATCGAATCGCCATCGGCGCCGGATCGCTGCGACAGGCGGTTGCCCAGGGCCACGAACGGACGGCTGATCCATTCGGCCAGGTGCGTCGACAGCAAGGTCAGGCCGAGGAAGGCCAGCACCACCATCGCCACGTAGCGGCCATACTGATTGGCATGCACCGCCCAGCCGCCGCCCAGCGCCGCCAGCGTGGCTACCGCGGCGAAGGTGATCGCCATGCCCAGCAGCATCGGCAGGCCATTGCGCATGAAGGGTTTGTCCGAGCGGGCGAACACGAACGGCAGCACCGGCAGGATGCACGGGCTGAGGATGGTCAGGACACCACCGAGGTAGGCGAGGATCAACACGAGCATGCGGTTTTCGTCCGTGGGAGGTTGTCTGGCTATTCGTCGGCTGCGCGCCGGCGGTTACCTGCCTGTACGAGGTAACCCGGGCGGGAGATGCAGCGAACACCTTGCATGCACCCGTCCATCGCAACGCCGCCGTGGGGTCGAGCATGTCACAAGCCTTGACCGGCACCGCCTTCATGGGTCTAGATAGCGCGATTCCCCGCAGGGCGAGCCTGTTGCTTCCGACCGTGCCAGCCGAGTCCGCCATCGCCAACGACCGTGATACGCCCGACCAGCGTCGGGCGGCATGGATGGCGGCTGCGCAGGCCGGTGATCGCCACGCCTACGAAAAACTGCTGGCCGATTCGGTGGCAGTGATCCGCGCCGCGGCCCGCCGCCAGGGGGTGGCGCACGATCATCTCGACGACGTGGTGCAGGAGACCCTGATCACCGTGCACCGCGTGCGGCAGACCTATGACCCCGCGCGCTCCTACGACGCGTGGCTTACCGCGATCGCCAATCGCCGTGCGATCGATGCCTTGCGCAGCCAGGGCCGGCGCGACCGCCGCGAATTGCACGACGAAGATGCCGTCGACAACCACGCCGAGGCGCACGACGCCAGCACGGCCGCCGAAGGCGCGCAGCGTGCGCGCCGCCTGCGGGCAGCGGTGGCCGCGTTGCCGCCGGGCCAGCGCGAGGCGGTGGAGCAGCTGGGCCTGCGCGAACGTTCGCTGGCGGAGGCGGCCGAGCTGACCGGGCGCAAGACCGGTGCGTTGAAGGTCAACCTGCATCGCGCGCTCAAGGCCTTGCGCGAACGCTTCCATGGAGAACCCTGAGGTCATGACCGAGCTGCCATCGCATCGGGCGTTGATCGACCGTCTCGGCACCGAGCTGGTGCCGGTGCGCCGCCTGCCGCCGCCGTGGCTGCGCGCCACCGGCTGGTTGCTGGCGGTGGCGGCGATCGCCGGCGTGCTGCTTATGCGCTACGGTACCGGCGGCATGATGCTGCGCCTGCACGCGGCGCCCGACCTGGCCTGGGCCGCCGTCGGCGCGGTGTTGACGGCGATCGCCGCCGCCTGGGCCGCCTTTTCCCTCGGCGTACCCGGGCGTCGCGCCGCCTGGGCATGGTTGCCGCTGCCGCCGGCGCTGTTGTGGATCGGCGCCAGCGGCGTCGGTTGCCTGCGCACCTGGATCGCACCGCACACCAGCATCGCCAGCCTGCATCAATCCACCGACTGCCTGGTCTTCATCGTCGGCTTCTCGGTGCCGCTGTCGGCACTGATGATCCTGATGCTGCGCCGGGCCTGTCCGCTGCGGCCGGTGTTGACGGCGGTGCTGATCGGGCTGGCCAGCGCGGCGGCTTCGGCCAGCCTGCTGGAAATCTGCCATGCCTACGATGCGGCGGCCACCGACCTGTTGACCCATGCCGCGGCGGTAGCCCTCGTGGTGGGCGTCAATGCCGCGATGGGCGGCCGGCTGCTTTCAAAAGCATAGGACCCCTGCCGTCGTCGGTAGGAGCCCGCTGGCGGGCGATGCTCTGGCTTCGATGTGCATCAGAGCAACGGCATCGCCCGCCAGCGGGCTCCTACGGCAACGGCGATGCGCGCTCAGTCGCGGAAATTGTCGAACTGCAGCGGCAGCTCGACCTCGGCCTTGCGCAGGACGGCGATGGCCTCCTGCAGGTCGTCGCGCTTCTTGCCGGTCACCCGCAGCTTGTCGCCGTTGATCTGCGCCTCGACCTTGAGCTTGGCGGCTTTCAGCGCGGCCACCAGCTTCTTCGCCACCACTTGCTCGATGCCCTGTTTCACGGTGATCTTCTGCCGCGAGCCGCCGAGGTTGGTCTCCGGGTCGGCCAGCTCCAGTGCGCGGACGTCGATCTTGCGCGCCACCAGCCGGCCACGCAGGATGTCCATCATCTGCTGCAGCTGGAATTCGCTGGGCGCTGCCTGGGTGATCACGAAATCATCCAGCGTGAACGACGCGTCCTGGCCCCTGAAATCGAAACGCGTCTGCAGTTCGCGGTTGGCCTGGTCGACGGCATTGGTCAGCTCGTGCTTGTCGACTTCGGAAATCACGTCAAAAGAGGGCATGGCGGCGGCTCGTCGCAAAGGGTGTGCCAGTGTAAGCGATGCCATGCGCGGGTGAGGGATAATGCCGCGCTGCGATGCGCAGCGGAGCGAGCCGGGGCATGAGTCGGTGAAAATGGACGTGTTGATCATCGGCGCTGGCGCCGCGGGCCTGATGTGCGCGATTGCCGCCGGCCAGCGCGGCCGGCGGGTGCTGCTGGTCGATCACGCCAACAAGGCCGGCAAAAAGATCCTGATGTCCGGTGGCGGCCGCTGCAATTTCACCAACCTGGGGGTCAGCCCGGCCAACTACCTGTCGGCCAATCCGCACTTCGCCAAGTCGGCGTTGGCGCGCTACACGCCACGGGATTTCATCGCCCTGGTCGACAGGCACCGCATCGCCTGGCACGAGAAGGAGCTGGGCCAGCTGTTCTGCGACGATTCGTCGAAGCAGATCGTGCGCATGCTGCTGGACGAATGCGCGGCGGCCGGCGTCGCGGTGGAGGTGGGCTGCGGCGTGCAGCGCGTACGCAAGACGCCGGAAGGCTTCAGCGTCGCCACCGCGCGCGGCGAAGTGCATGCGGAGTCGCTGGTGGTGGCCACCGGGGGCTTGTCGATTCCCGGCATGGGCGCCACCGGTTTCGGTTACGAACTGGCCCGCCAGTTCGGCCACCAGGTGTTGCCGACCCGTGCCGGCCTGGTGCCACTGACCCTTTCGGGCAAGCATCAGGAGCATTACCAGGACCTGGCCGGCGTGGCTGTACCGATGGTGGAGGCGAGCGTCGGCAGACAGGGTTTCCGCGGCGGGCTGCTGTTTACCCATCGCGGCATCAGCGGTCCGTCGATCCTGCAGGTCTCCTCGTACTGGCAGCCCGGCGACGACCTGCGCATCGACCTGTTGCCCGATCTCGACGTTGGCGCATGGTTGACCGAACAGCGCGTGGCGCGACCGTTGGCGGAACTGAAAACCGTACTCGGCGATGGGCTGCCAAAGCGCCTGGCGCAACGCTTGTGCGAGCAATGGTTGGGAAATCGCCCGATGCGTCAGTACCGCGACGCCGAACTGGCCCAGGTCGGTGCCCAGCTCAAGGCCTGGCCGATCACCGCCAGCGGCAGCGAAGGCTACCGCACCGCCGAGGTGACCCTGGGTGGCGTCGACACCGACGGGTTGTCCTCCAGCACCATGCAATCGAAACAGGTGCCCGGGCTGTACTTCATCGGCGAAGTGGTCGATGTCACCGGCTGGCTGGGCGGCTACAACTTCCAGTGGGCCTGGGCGTCGGGGCAAGCGGCGGGTGCGGTGGCCTAGGAGCGTGGGCGACGGTTCGTGCGGCACGCATGGTCCGCTTGACCAGCAGGAGCGCCGCTTGCACCATCGTCGATTGATCGGGTCGGGAGACGTGTGCGCATGCTGATCCACGGCCGCTGTCATTGCGGCAACATCGCCTTCGAGTTTCGCTGGGAGCCCGATCCGGAGGGTATTCCGGCCCGTGCCTGCACCTGCTCGTTCTGCACGAAACATGGTGCGGCATGGACCGCCACGCCGGGTGGCGTGCTGAAAATCGGGGTCGCGGAGCCGGCGGACGTCGCGCACCATGCCTTCGCTACCCGTACCGCCGAGTTTCACGTCTGTACCCGTTGCGGCGTGGTGCCCATGGTGACCAGTCGCATCGATGGACGGCTCTATGCGGTGGTCAACGTCAACACGTTCGAGGGCCTCGATTCGTCCTTGCTGCGGCCCTCGCCGGTGAGTCTCGACGATGAAAGCGAGGGCGAGCGCCTGGCGCGGAGAAAGCGAAGCTGGATCGCCGACGTCGAGTTCATTGAAACGCAAGCCTGAGGCATTTGCCTGCGGGTGCCGCCGGCCCGGTTTCGCGCCTCGTCAACATGACGCATGCTCCACTGCGCGCCGGATCAGCAAGAGGGATGTTTCATGAAAGTCGGCTTTATCGGCCTCGGCGCCATGGGCAGTGCGATGGCCAGCAACCTGCTGAGGGCGGGACACACGGTGACCGTGTGGAACCGTTCCGCCGCCGCGGCCGAGCCGCTGGTGTCGTTGGGCGCCAGACTGGCGTCCACGCCCGATCGCGCGGCCCAGGGCGAGGTGCTGTGCAGCATGCTGGCCAACGACACGGCGGTGCGCGAGGTGATCCTCGACAGCGGTTTGCTGGATGCGATGGACCCTGGCACGGTGCATGTGAACCACGCCACCATCTCGGTGGCGCTGGCGCGGGAGTTGGCAACGGAGCATGCCCGGCGCGGTCTCGGTTATGTAGCCGCGCCGGTGTTTGGCAGGCCAGACATGGCCGCGGCGGCGAAGTTGAATATCCTGGCGGCGGGCCACGCCGCCGTGATCGAGCAGGTGCGGCCCCTGCTGGAGGCGATGGGCAGCAAGGTGTGGCCGATGGGCGAGGCGGCGGAACGGGCCAATGTGGCCAAGATCGCCGGCAACTTCATGCTCGCCAGCGCGATCGAGAGCATGGCCGAGGCCACCGCACTGACCCGCGCCTACGGCGTCAGCGCGGCGGATTTCCTGGAGGTGATGACGAGCACCCTGTTCGCCGCCCCGGCCTACCAGGGTTACGGCAAGCTGATTGCCGCACAGCGCTTCACCCCGGCCGGGTTCACCATGGCACTGGGTTTCAAGGATGTCGGCCTGGCGCAGGCGGCGGGCGAGGCGGCGCGGGTGCCGCTGCCGTTTGCCGGGGTGCTGCGCGACGGGTTTCTGGAAGCGCTCGCCGGTGGCGACGAGGCGCTGGACTGGTCGGCGCTGGCCCTGGTGGCGGCGCGGCGGGCCAACCTGGCCGGACGCGAGGACGGCTAGCGGCGCCATCCGCCCCGGCGGAGCTGCGGGCCGGCGCTTGCCGGTTCGGCGCCGGGCGCCGCACCGCTCACTCGGCCGGCGTCCAGTCCAGGCTGCCGTCGATCACGGTGTGGCTGCGCCCACCGGTCCAGACCACCTGGCCGTCGATCTGCACCACCAGTCGCGCGTCATGTCCGATCTCGCGCCCCTGGCTGACCTCATAGCCGCGTGCCAGCGGACCCTGCGGTTCGGCCTGCGCGAGGTAGGCGGCGATCAGCCCGTTGGCCGCGCCCGAGGCCGGGTCCTCGACGATGCCGACGCCGGCGGGCAGAGCGCGGACCACCAACCGGAGGGAACCGTCGCCGGCCCGTGCGAACGCGCACAGGCCCATGCTGTCGCTGGCCTGGGCCAGGGCGAGGATGGCCTGGTGGTCGGGTTGCCACGCGCGCAGGCCGGCCTCGTCGGCGACCTCCGCCAGCCACCAGCGACGACCGCCATCGACCAGGGCGGGCGGCAGCATGCCAAGCTCGATGCCGGCCAGCGCCGCAGCCAGCAGGGGATGCGCGTCCACGCCGGCATGCACGATCCGCTCACCAGGCGACTGCAGCAGCAATTCACGCTGCTCGCCGTCACCCGTCACGCGGATCGGCAGCACGCCAGCGCCGCACTCCTGCCACAGCAAGCCGTGCTGCACTTCGACCAGGCCGCATTCGATCGCCGCGTGCGCGCTGCCGATGCTGGGGTGGCCGGCAAAGGGGATTTCCCTGTGTGGGGTGAAGATGCGCACGCGATAACTGGCCTTCGGGTCGGTGGGCGGCAGCAGGAAGGTGGTCTCGACCAGCGCCGTCCACCGCGCGAAGCGCTGCATGGCGGCGCCGCTCCAGCCGTTCGCGCCGATCACCACGCCAAGGTGATTGCCGCCGCCAGAGGTGGCGGCAAAGACGTCCAGATGCAGGTAGCGAAGCAGGCTCATGGGTCGGTGTGGCCAGGGCTGGCCGGGCAAAGCGTGGAAGGATAGCCGGCCGCTGCCGATCCGGGCAGTGATTTTTCGTCATGTCGAGCTTCCCGGTCGCCATAAGGACGTCCGCCACGGCCCCGGCGCCGACCCCGCGCCGGCCTGCATCGTGGCGATCGGAGCCCCACTCACGGCGGGCGCGAGGTCGACAAGCGGCGGCATCGGCGCCAAGATGCCGAGCTTTGTTCACCCGCAACGGAACCGACCATGCCGATCACCCTGATCATCATCGCCATCACCTGCATCGTGTCGTTCATGGCGTTCAAGAACAGCCGGCTGATGAATGACCTGATCCTGTGGCCGCCGGCGATCGCGCGCCAGCGCGAATACCATCGCCTGGTGACCTATGGCCTGGTGCACGCGGATGTCGGGCATCTGCTGTTCAACATGCTCACGCTGTATTTCTTCGGGCAGGCGATGGAGCCGTTCTTCAGCCAGCAACTGGGCGCGCTCGGCTTCGCGCTGTTCTACATCGGTGGGCTGGTGGTCTCGATCCTGCCGACCTATCTGAAAAATCGCGGCAATCCCAACTACCGCAGTCTTGGTGCGTCCGGTGCCGTATCGGCCGTGCTGTTCTCCTTCATCCTGCTGGCGCCGTGGCAGCGGATCATCGTGCTGGTGGTGCCGATGCCCGCGATCGTCTACGCCGTGCTTTACACCGGCTATTCGATCTACATGGATCGGCGCGGCCAGGACCACGTGAACCACAGCGCGCACCTGTGGGGCGCGGCCTACGGCGTGATCTTCACGATACTGGTGAACGCACGGGTATTGCCGCATTTCGTGGATGCCTTGCTGCACCCGGGCTTCTGAAGCGTCTTGCCCGCGGCCGCCGTTTCGCCGCACCGGCCTTCGCTCCAGCATGAACGGTTCCTGCAGTGCGCCATGCCCTGCCCGCCCGAGGCGAGCATACTGGCCGTCGGTTCAACTGATCACGGCAGGAGAACGAACGCATGGCTACGACACGCAAGTCGGCGGCAGCAAAGGGCGCGGCGGCAAAAGCACCGGTGCAGAAGGCTGCCGTCAGGAACGCTGCAGGCAGTGATGCCGCCAGGTCGAGCGTCGGCAAGACGGTGGCGAAGAAGACTGCGACGCGCAAGCCGGTCTCCGGCAAGCCATCGGCAACGAAGGCCGTCGCCAAAAAGACTGCGCCGGCCAGGCACGCGACCGGCCAGGTGGCGGCGGAAAAGCCGGCGGCGAAGAAGCTCGCCACCACGAAACCCGGTGCGCGCACGGCCGCGGCGAAACCGGTGTTGCCACAGCCCACGCTGGCAACCTCTCCGACCCGCGAGCGCGCGCGGGCTGCGGACGCACTCGTCCAGCACATCAGCCCCGAAGAAGCGGTAGCCCATATCCAGGCCTTGCTCGATGCCAGGCACGGCCGCGCGCCGCAGGGAGCGAGCCGACC
>JAGWIC010000058.1 GCA_028866435.1 Lysobacteraceae bacterium
GCTTTGGCCACGATGTCCGCATACTGCGCCGGCGTCATGCCGGGCAGCTTCTGCAGGAACGCCACCATGCTCCAGATGGTGGCGTCGTCGTGGCTGAATCCCCACGCCGGCATCGCGCTCATCTTGATGCCGTGCTTGATCACCCAGAACGCCTCGCGCGGATCGGTGCGGACGGTCGACAGCTTCGGCGGTTGCGGGTACAGCCCCGGCCGGATCTCGGAATTGTCCATGCCGGGCCTGAGATGGCACTGGGTGCACATCGCCGCGTACTGCCCCGCGCCCTTGAGGATCAGCTGCGGGTCCTGCAGATCCGGCACCACGATAGCCTCCGAGCGCCGATGGATCGACCGCTCCCGCAGGGTCTGCAGCAGGGCGAGCACCGGCTTGCTGTGGTGATCGTCGGCGCCGATGTCGTAGACGCCGGACCAGACGAAGGCGCCCGCGCCGAGGGCCGATAAGCCAAGCACGACGGCCACCGTGATGGCGTACTGCCTGATCGCTCTTTTCATGTCACCTCTCCTCAAAACCAGATGCGGAAACCGGCAACGACCTGCTGGTCGAATACGCCTTGCCCATCGGCACGCGCATAGTCTGCGGTGGTGCCGACGCGGCGCACCCAGTCGATCCCCAGGTAGGGGGCGAATTCACGCCGGATCTCGTAGCGCAGGCGCCACCCCAACCGCACGTCGGACAGGCCGGCGCCGATGCGGCGGGCGGGATCGTCCTTGCCGTACAGGTTCAATTCCAGTTCCGGCTGCAGGATCAGCCGCTGCGTGAAGAGCAGCTCGTAGCCGGCACGGAAGCGCGCCGCCGTGCGCCCGGACGGGCCGAGGTAGGCGGTCGCTGCCAACTCGAACCAGTACGGGGCGAGCCCCTGCACGCCCAACGCGACCCAGTCGCGCCGCGGCCCCGCCCCCAAGTCATGGCGGCCGCCGAGCTGGCTGTCCCAGTAGCTGGCGATGGCGTGATCCCACAAGGCCTCGACGCTGCCATCCTCGACCACGCCGCCGCCGGCATCGCCTTCGCTGCGCAGCCACAACTTGTCCCGGTCGCCGCCGTACCAGCCCTGCACCTGCCAGGCCTGGCCGTTGCCGGCGCGGCCGTGGACCGTTTCGAGCTGATCCAGCAGCAGCATGCCCAGGGCACGGTTGCCGTGCATGTGCGGCATCGTCGCCCCGTAGCCGACCCCGTCGGAATCGTCGGCGCTGCGCGCGTTCGGCGGCGCGCCGCCACCTTGCATGGCGGCCATGCCCGCCATCGGGGCACGATCGCTGCCGGCATGATCCATCGACGCCATCCCGGCCGGCGCCGCCACGGCGGGGGCGATACCCGCCGCCGGGCCCATCGCGCCGGCGCGCATGCCCGGCATGCCGCCGTGGTCCATCGCGGGCTGGGGCGGGGCGGGCCGCGTCGGCGCCGCCGACGGGCCGCCAGCCGCGGCAGGCGCCGCCACCGTCGTCGAGGCCGCGGGCATGCCGGCATGATCCATCCCCGCCATCGCCCCCATGTCCATCGACATCGAGGTGCTCGACGAGGCCGGGGCGCTCTGGCCGAGAACGGCGAGCGGCAGGGTCGCCAGCGCCGCCAGCATGGCGGCACGCGGCAGTCGCGCCGGCAGCCATCGATACGGCGCGTTCATGACACCACCACTTCGCGCATCATCCCTGCCTGCATGTGATAAAGCATGTGGCAGTGATAGGCCCAGCGACCCGGCGCATCGGCGCTCACCGCATAGCTGACGCGCTGCGCCGGCTGCACCGTGACGGTGTGCTTGCGCACCAGGAAGTCGCCCTGCGGATTTTCCAGTTCGCTCCACATGCCGTGCAGGTGGATCGGGTGGTTCATCATGGTGTCGTTGACCAGCACGATGCGCAGGCGCTCGCCCTGCTTGAAGTGCAGCGGTTTCGCGTCGGCGAACTCGACCCCGTCGAACGACCACATGTAGCGCGCCATGTTGCCGGTGAGATGCAGCTCGATCTGGCGCGAGGGTTCACGCGCATCGATCGGGCCACCGAGGGTGTGCAGGTCCGCGTAGGTCAGCACCCGGCGGCCGTTGTCGCGCAGGCCGACGCCGGGGTCGTCGAGGTTGCTGCGCGGCAGCTCGACCCGCATGTCCACGCCGGGACCGTATTCGCTGCGCGCATGCCGCGCCTTGACCGCGGACTCCATCGGCATCGCGGACATCCCGCCGTGATCCATGCCGGGCATCGCGCCCTGCCCGCCACGATCCATCGGCATGGCTCCCATCATGTCGACCATGGTCAGCCGCTGGCGCGGGTCCATCGCGGGCAGCTCGGCCTGCATGCCTTCGCGCGGCGCCAGCGTGCCGCGCGCGTAGCCGCTGCGATCGATCGACTGGGCAAACACGGTATAGGCGCGGTCCTCCTGCGGCTCGACCAGCACGTCGTAGACCTCCGCCACGCCGATGCGGAATTCGTCCACCGGCACCGGCGCGATGTCCTGGCCGTCGGCGGCGACCACGGTCATGGTCAGGCCGGGAATGCGCACGTCGAAGTACGTCATCGCCGAGCCGTTGATGAAGCGCAGCCGGACCTTCTCGCCGGGCCGGAACAGGCCGGTCCAGTTGCCGGCCGGCGCATTGCCGTTCATCAGGTAGGTGTAGGTGTAGCCGCCGACGTCGCTGAGGTCGCCCGGACTCATGCGCATGCGGTTCCACATGCGCCGCCTGGCCAGTGCGCGCTGCAGGCCCATCTCGCGCACATCATGGAAGAACTCCGGCACCGTCGGCTCGGCAAAATTGTAGTAGTCGCTTTGCCGCTTCAGGGTGGCGAAGATGTGGTTCGGGTCGTCGTCGCTCCAGTCGCTGAGCATCACCACGTAGTCGCGATCGACCCGGTACCGCTCCGGCCCTGCCGGCTCGATCACGATCGGCCCGTACATGCCGACCTGTTCCTGGAAGCCGCTGTGCGAGTGGTACCAGTAGGTGCCCGACTGGCGCACCGGGAAGCGATAGGCGAAGGTCTCGCCCGGCGCGATGCCGTCGTAGCTGATGCCGGGCACGCCATCCATCCGGAACGGCAACAGGATGCCGTGCCAATGGATCGAGGTCGGCACATGCAGGCGGTTGCTCACCCGCAGGCTGATCGTGCTGCCTTCCTTCCAGCGCAGGATCGGCCCCGGCACGGTGCCGTTGATGGCGGTGGCGAGGCGGGCCACGCCGGTGTAGTTCACCGGTGTCGGGGCGATATCCAGCGCAAACTCGGTGCCGCTGAGCACATGCGGGTGGAACGAGCCGGCGATCGGCGCATTCCGCCCCACCGACCATGCATCGGCAGAGCGCAGCAGTCCGAGCCCGGCGACGGCGCCGCCAAGGGTCACGCCCTGCACAAAGCGTCGACGCGAGAGGTCGATCGCCGAAGGAGAAAAGGAGTTCATGATGCTATCCACGCAAAAGGCATCGGCACGATGCCGGTCACCACCGATCGCCCACCGGCCGGCATACGCGGCCGGGTGGTTGTCGGTCCCGGTCTGATCGATGGATTCAGGCCACGGGTGGCCGCCACGGCGGCGCTCGATGCGGCGCCGGTGCCGAGGCCAGCGGCGGCCGGGCGTAGACCGCCACGAACGCGGCCGACATCGCCAGGAAAGCTCCTACCGAGGGCAAGGCATTGCCACAGGCGGATGGGCAATCGCAACCGGGCGAAGCATGGCCTGCGCAGCACGAGGGATCCGCCATGCCATGGGCACCGCTTGCCAGCGCGCCCCTATCGACGGCGTGGCTGGCCACAGGCGCGGTGCTCGCGTGCCCGCCCTGCGGCGCCACCATGCCGATGGCGGCGGGCGCCGCGCCCAGCGGGGTGCCGGCCAGCATCAGCCAGGCCATCGCCGACAGTATCCGCAACGCCAGGGAGCGTTTGAGCCTTCGCACAGAGCAGGTCATGGGCGCAGACTATCCGCGCCAACAGGCATCTTCAACTCTGGAGCCCAGTCCAGTGCGGCACCCCTATACTTGACCCCCCCGTCCGCCGTGACCGCCATGAATTATCGCCACGCCTATCACGCCGGCAATTTCGCCGATGTCCTGAAACATGTGGTGTTGATGGCATTGATCGAGTCGCTGCAGGCCAAGCCGACGCCGTTCTGCTACATCGACACCCACGCCGGCAGCGGCAACTACCCGCTGGACGGCTTCGAGGCCAGGAAGACCGCCGAGCACAAGGACGGCATCGGCCGCCTGCATCCGGCCGAGAAGGCACCGCCGCTGTTGCGGCGCTGGCGCGCCAGCATCCTCGGCAGCGCCGACAACGCCCAGGGCCTGAAGCACTATCCCGGCTCGCCGCTCCAGGTCGCGCGGCTGCTGCGACCGGGCGACAGCGCGCAACTTTGCGAGCTGCATGCCGAGGAGGCCGCCAAGCTGCGCGACCTGTTTCGCGCCAACCCGCAGGTGCACGTCCACCAGCGTGACGGCTACGAAGCGCTCAAGGCATTGCTGCCGCCCAGGGAAAAACGCGGCCTGGTGCTGATCGACCCGCCCTACGAGGCGCAGGAAGCGGAGTACCGGCAGATAGAGCAGGCGCTGAAATCCGCGCTGCAGCGCTGGCCCGGCGGAATCTATGCCGTGTGGTACCCGATCAAGCTGCGCAGCCAGGTGCAGCCGTTCCTGCGCGGACTGCAGCACAGCGGCGTGAAGCGCGTCCTGCGCGCGGAACTGCTGCCGCATCCCGACGACTCGCCGCTGCGCCTGAACGGCTCGGGGATGGTGATCCTCAACGCGCCCTGGAACCTGGACGAGGTGCTGCGCGAACCGCTGCGGGTACTGGCCAGCCTGCTCTCGCAGGAGCGGCCCGCGGAATGGAAACTGGAATGGCTGCTGGACGAAGCCGGCAGCCAGCTGAACGTGCCCAGCCCGCTGCCCGCCTCGCGCCTGTCGCGCCCGCCGGGTCGCCGCTAAGCTCGGCCCCATCCGCCCCCGCACCAGGAGCACGACCATGCGCCACCTTCCCGCCAGGATCCTGATCCGACTCGCCTTGCCGGCGGCCCTGCTCGGCCTCGCCGCCTGCGCACCGGCACCGATCTACAAGAGCACCGGCACGGTCGCCGCGGCGACCCCGGCACAGGTGGCGCAGGCGCCCGAGCGCTACCGCAACGACGAGGTGATCTGGGGCGGGCGCATCGTGAAGGTCGACGTGTTCAGCGACCACAGCGAGATCGAATTGCTGGCCTACCCGCTGGACTCCTCGCAACGCCCCCGGGCCAACGACAGCGGCAACGGCCGATTCATCGCGGTGGCGCGCGGCTACCTGGAACCCCTCAGCTACCCGGCCGGCGCGCTGATGACCATCGACGGCAAGCTCGACGGCACCCGCGCCGGCAAGGTCGGCGAGGCCGACTATGTGTTTCCGCTGGTCGAGGTCAGCCAGTCGCACGTCTGGACCCCCGCGGAAATGAGCCAGGGCCGCAGCAACATCCAGTTTGGCCTTGGCGTGGGTGTCGGCATCCACTGAGTTCGACGCGCCCGGTCATGCGCCGCCGGCAAGCCCGGCGGCCCCGTTCGCCATGGATAGAAATCGCATGTCGTCAGCCCACGCCAACCCGATCAAGGCGATCCTGCTCGCCCTCGGCGCCAATTTCGCCATCTTCGTGACCAAGCTCGCCGCCGCGATGGTCACCGGCTCCGGCGCCATGCTGGCCGAAGCGGTGCACTCGCTGGCCGATTGCGGCAACCAGGGCCTGTTGCTGCTCGGTGTCCGCCAAGCCCGGCGGCCGCCTTCGGACGACTACCCGCTGGGCTGGGGGCGGGCGATGTATTTCTGGTCGTTCCTGGTCGCCATCCTGCTGTTCAGCGTCGGCGGCCTGTTCTCGATCTACGAGGGCGTGCACAAGCTCGGCCACCCCGAACCCCTGAAATGGCCGTGGCTGGCCCTCGGCGTGCTGTTTTTCGGCCTCGTCGCCGAAGGCATCTCGATGCGTGGCTGCCTGCAGGAAGTGGACAAGGCCCGCGACGGACAGCCGCTGTGGACATGGTTCCGCCAGACCCGCTCGAGCGAGCTGCTGGTGATCTTCGGGGAAGATCTGGCCGCCCTGCTCGGCCTGTGCCTGGCGACCCTGGCCATAGGCGCGACCATGCTCACCGGCAACCTGCTGTTCGATGCCGCCGGCACCGTCGCCATCGGCGTATTGCTGGTGGTGGTGGCGATCCTGGTGGCCATCGAGGTCAAGGCCTTGCTGATTGGCCAGGGCGTGGAACCCCGCCGCCGCGACGAGTTGATGACCTTCCTCGGCAATCGCCCCGAAGTGGCCGAGGTGCTCCATCTGGTCACCCTGCAAATGGGGCCCGACGTGATGGTGGCGGTCAAGGCGCGAATGCGCCCCTGCGCCAGCGACCAGGCGCTGATCGCCGATATCAACAGCGTCGAGGCCGCCATGAAGCGGCAGTTCGCCGACGTGCGCTGGAGCTTTTTCGAACCGGACAATGCCGATTGAAGCAAAAAGTGCAGTTTTCGTCACAAGTGCCCGTAATTGAAAATTTTGTCGCCGCCGGGAATCGCGTCGCGCCACCTGCCCGCCGCGACGCTTCATGGAAAAACCGGCACCAGTTCTCATTTCAAGCATGTCGCCGCCCCGAATGCGGCATTTCTCCCGGCGTGGCGTATCTCTTGCTTTCCCCCAGCGTGGCTCGTGCGAATGGCACGGGCTTTCGATAGACTGGATGCGTGCCTGGGGGGGCACTGACCGTGCAGGCAAGGATATTCAGGAAGCCAAACTCGCCGCAAAGGAATTTACATGAGGGGTCGGAAAATGGTTGACGGATTCAGGGGGCAGACCTGGCTTCGACACGTGGCGGTAGCCGTCATATTCGGCCTTGCAGTGTCACTACTCCGGCAGGTTTCGATTTCGAACTGGTTCATCCTTGCCGGTCTCTACGTGAGCGCACCGTTACTGACCAGCCACAAGTACTGGCCCGCATTGATCGTCGGAGAAATGGGCTCCCTTGCCCATCTGAGCTATACCTGCGCCGACCAATTGGGAACCACGTGGGCACTGTGCAATCTTTTCCCATCGCTTTTGCTGGTTACCCCTATCGTGTACATGGCGCGCGCACGCTGGGGGCTGTTTAATCATGCCCGCAGCATGAATATGGGCGCATTGCTTTCATGTTCACTGCTCACCGCTTCTGTTTTGACGCTGAACAGCTTGGGAATGGTGACCGTCTCCAAATTGCCTCCCGGCTATCCACCGATTGACTACACCGCATTAACTGCGCGGTGGATGCTTGGCAATTATCTGGGTATTTTGACCATCACACCACTGGCAATCTTCCTCTATCTGGAACTTGCGCATTCGAACTGGGCGGAAATCAAGCGCAAGTTGGCGCAAAGCCGATTGGCGCTGGAGGTTCCTTGCGTCTTGCTGCCAACCCTTGGATTCATGATCTGGGTCGGTCATGCCGCCTCGCCCGGGACGCAGACCAGGCAAATCACGCAAATCGCGATGTTTCTGCCGGTTGTCTGGCTGGCCTTGCGCCATGGCTGGCATGGCGCTTCCATTGGCGGCACGGCGGCCAGCTTGGCGATCCTTGCGCTGATGCCGCATCAGTACGACAACAGCACTATCCAGGCCGAGATCGTCGTTGCGTTCGTCATTTCGACGATGTTGTTGATGGGGGCGAGAATTGCAACGCTCGACGGGCACGCCCAGTCCGAACGAGCCGACCTGCAACTCGCCCTGTCGCTGGCGCAGCGAAATGCGCAACTGGGTGAAATCCAGCTGCGCATGACCTCGCAAACGCTCGAGCAAATCGGTCTGGCCGTCCATTCGATCTACATGATGCTGACCAACCGGCTTCGACTGCCACAATCGGAGGCCGATGACCGCAGCTACCAGAACCTTGCGTTGCAAGCGAAGGACCAGCTGTTCGGGCTTGCCGACAGCCTCTATCCCGTGGCGTGGCAGGAAAAGGGGCTGTCATCGGCCCTGCGTGAAGGCCAGATCCCGCGAGCTCTCGATCGCTCCGGCATCAGGTACTGGTGCGACCTGAGCGGACCACTGAATCGCTTGTCATCCGACTTGCAATTGAGCACTTATCGGCTTATCTGCGATGCCATTGCCGAGGCTTGCAGCAGAAGGAACATAACCGAGATCGGATTGCATCTTCGCTGCGGGGAACATTATGGTCGTCGCTGGGCGGTATTGCGCCTGGCCTTCAAAACCGGGCAAACCAGCCTGTCCCGCGTGCAATGGGCGCAGTTGCTGCCGCAAGTGATGCCCGCAGGTAGTGGCCGGGGATTTCAGGCGATCGAGGATCGCGCCGCCACATTCGAAGGCAAGGCGCGCGAACGCGCCTTGCCTAATGGCCGAAAAATCAGCGTGCTACTGCTCGACCCGAAAATACGGGCGTTGAGCGCGCGCATGTCCTGAGCTTACTGGAGCCGGCCGCTGCAGTCGATCGGGTCACACGTGGTCGTCGTCGCATTCAACAGGACCGTCCCATTGCTGAGCGGGGTCGCGGTGACCTGAGTAGTGCTGTCCTTGTAGACCGTGGTCGCGATACCTGCCGCCGGGGCTGTTGCAGGCGTGGCCGCCGGCTGCTGCGGCGTCGAGACGAGCTGCGAGAAGCGGCCAATGGGCAGGGTGATGAATTGGCCATTGGCGGTGCCGACGGCACCCAGAACATTCCCGTTGATATCGTTGACCTGTACGTACTTGACGCCGCCGAGCATGAATACATAAGCATGCCAATTGGGGCTGGGACTGACGTCGACGGTATTGGGCCACGCTTGTCCGAGGCCAACGGAAGGCGGGCTGACGGCGAATGCGGAAGTGGACAGGCCGAACACCAGAAAGCCGGCCAGCGCTGCGCGATGAGACAGTTTCTTGAGCATCGTAATTCCCTCTTAGCGTTAGGTGGGTGTCGCCGGGGCAATGTAGCATTCCTGTCGGAACCACCGGCCCGGGATGCGGGAAAATGCGCCCGGGGTCACTTTTTGGCGATTTTGTGGTGAGTAATCGGTCGCGCCAAACGCGATTTGGCGATGCCCCTATTCATTGGCCTCCGGCAACGCGGGGCAAAATGCCTTGACGGGTGTCTTTATCGCACTCAACTCGGGATAATGAGCGCTGCCGTCAGGCACGCTACAATCGGCGGCCGCAATCCCGCCCGGCGCCTGCACCGATCCCATGCGAAATCCCCTGCAAGAACAACTGCTCAAGGCCGGCCTGGTCAAGAAGAACCAGGTGGCGAAGGTGGTGCGCGACCAGGCCGCACAACGCAAGGGCACCAAGCCGGCGACACCGAGCGCGGAGCAGGTCGAGGCACAGCGACTGGCGCTGGAGAAGGCCGAGCGGGACCGCGCGCTCGCCGCCGAGCGCAACGCGCAATTGCGGCTGAGCGAGGGCCACGCACAGATCCGCCAGATCATCGACGTGCACAAGGTCAAGCGTGAAGGCGATCTGAGCTACCGGTTCACCGATGGCGAGCGGATCAAGGATGTGCTGGTCAACCAGGCATTGCGCGCGCAGCTGGCCAGCGGCGCGCTGGTGATCGTGCGCCATGGCGAGGGCTACGAGCTGCTGCCCCGCGCGGCGGCCGACAAGGTGTACGAGCGCGACGCCGCGGCGATCGTGCTGGACCATGGCCGGGGCGACGCCGGCGAGCAGGTCGAGGACGAGTACTACCGGCAGTTCCCGGTTCCCGACGACCTGATCTGGTAGCCGTCCAGCCCGCTCCGGGCATCCGTCGCCACCACGCGCCACAACGCACGAGGTGTTTGAGGCCAGCCTAGACGACTGGTCTATTTGCCTGTACGATGCGCGCCCATGAACTCCGACCGCACCGGCGTACGCCAGTCCATCCTCGATGCCGCCAAGCCGATCATCCTCGGCAAGGGCTTCTCCGCGGTGGGCCTGAACGAGATATTGGGCGCCGCGGCGGTCCCCAAGGGTTCGTTTTACCACTACTTCAAATCGAAGGAGCTGTTTGGCGAAGCCTTGCTGGACAGCTACTTCAGCGACTATCTGGCACAGGTCGAAGCCCTGCTTTCACGCCCCGGCAGCAGCGCCGCCGAACGGCTGATGAGCTACTGGCAGCAATGGCTGCTGGTGCAAGCCGGCGAATGCCCGCAGGGCAAATGCCTGGCGGTGAAGCTGGGTGGCGAAGTATCCGACCTGTCAGAGCCGATGCGGCTGGCCTTGCACCGGGGTACCGACCGGATCATCGAACGCCTGGCCCGCTGCATCCACGAAGGCATCGTCGACGGCTCCCTGCCGGCTTCGCTGGACCCGCGCCACAGCGCGAAAACGCTTTACGAACTCTGGCTGGGCGCCACCCTGCTGAGCAAGTTCAGGCTCGACCGCAGCGCCCTCGACGGCGCCATGCTCGCCACCCGGCACTGGCTGCAACTGCCCGCTTCCGGCGCTCCCTCCGGCTGACGGACAGCGCGCCCGCAGGCGCAGCCCGATACTTGCGGGTCCATGCTAGACGACCAGTCTAATCAGAGAGAATTTCATGCAGAATTTTGAGTTCCACAACCCCACCCGCATCGTGTTCGGCCAGCAGACCATCGGCAAGCTGGCCGGCCTGCTGCCTGAGTCGGCACGGGTATTGATCCTGCTCGGCGGCGGCAGCGCCAGGGCGAACGGCACGCTGGACGAGGTGAAGACGGCGCTGGGCCAGCGCCATGTGCAGGAGTTCTCCGGCATCGAGCCGAATCCCTCGTTCGAGACCTTGATGCGGGCGGTGGAACAGGTGCGCCGCGACAAGCTCGATTTTCTGCTGGCGGTCGGCGGCGGCTCGGTCATCGACGGCACCAAGTTCGTCGCGGCGGCGGTGCCGTTCGAGGGCGACCCGTGGACCATCATGGAAACGCATGGCCGCAACGTCCGCTCGGCGCTGCCCTTCGGCAGCATACTCACCCTGCCGGCGACCGGCTCGGAGATGAACAACGGCGGCGTGGTGACGCGCAGGTCGATCCAGGCCAAGCTGGCGTTCTCCAGCGCGCATACCTTCCCGCAGTTCTCGATACTCGACCCGACCGTCACCTACACCCTGCCGCCGCGGCAGGTGGCCAACGGCGTGGTCGACGCGTTCGTGCATGTCGTCGAGCAATACCTGACCTATCCGGTGCACGCCAGGGTGCAGGATCGTTTCGCCGAGGGGTTGTTGCAGAGCCTGATCGAAACCGGCCCCGAGGCGCTGGCCCGACCCGAGGATTACGACGCCCGCGCCAACCTGATGTGGATCGCCACGCTGGCCCTCAACGGGCTGATCGGCGCCGGCGTGCCGCAGGACTGGAGCACGCACATGATCGGCCACGAATTGACCGCACTGCATGGCATCGACCACGCCCGCACGCTCGCCATCGTGCTGCCGGCCAGCCTTCGGGTGCGCCGCGAAAGCAAGCGCGGCAAGCTGCTGCAATACGCCGAACGGGTCTGGCATGTCACCGAAGGCAGCGAAGACGAACGCATCGAGCGGGCCATCGCGAGCACCCGCGCTTTCTTCGAGGACATGGGCATGGGCACCCGCCTGGCGGACTACCAGCTCGGCGCGGAGGCGATCGACCCGATCGTCACCCAGCTGGAGGCACACGGCATGACCGGTCTGGGCGAGCACCGTGACGTCACCCTGGCCACCAGCCGGCGCATCCTCGAGACCGCGCTCTGATTCCAACGGCGGCGCCGGGGCAAGCCTGATGGCACGCCGTCCAGCCTATCCGCCTTCATCAACTCCATCGAGAAAATCATGTCATCCCACCCGATCCTGCAGCGCGCCATCGTGCTGAACTCCCGCCCGGTCGGCGCACCGACCGCCGCAAACTTCCGCCTGCGGGAAACCCCGCTGCCTGCGCCAGCGGAGGGCCAACTGCTGCTGCGCACGCTCTACCTGTCGCTCGACCCCTATATGCGTGGCCGCATGAGCGACGCCCGGTCCTACGCCGAGCCGGTGGGGATCGGTGAAGTCATGGTCGGCGGCACCGTCTCGCGCGTGCTGGTGTCGAAGCACCCGGATTTCAGGGAGGGCGACCTCGTGCTGGGCTTCAGCGGCTGGCAGGACCATGCACTCTCCGATGGCAGCGGCCTGACCAGACTGGACCCGCGGATGAAGCAGCCGTCGCTGGCCCTTGGCGTGCTGGGCATGCCCGGTTTCACCGCCTACATGGGCCTGCTCGACATCGGCCAGCCCAGGCCCCGCGAGACCGTCGTGGTTGCCGCGGCCAGCGGCGCGGTGGGCTCGGCCGTCGGCCAGATCGCCAGGCTCAAGGGCTGCCGTAGCGTCGGCATCGCCGGCGGCGCTGAAAAATGCCGCTACGTGGTCGAGCAACTGGGTTTCGATGCCTGCATCGATCACCACAGCGCCACCTTCGCCGCCGACCTGGCGGCCGCCTGTCCGCAAGGCATCGATGTGTATTTCGAGAACGTCGGCGGGGCGGTATTCGACGCGGTCATGCCTCTGCTCAATACCTCGGCCCGCATACCGGTGTGCGGCCTGATCGCCAACTACAACGACACCGCCTTGCCGCCGGGACCGGACCGGCTGGGCCTGCTCGCGCGCACCGTGCTGACCCGACGCGTCAGGATGCAGGGCTTCATCATCTTCGACGACTACGGCCACCGCTACGGCGAGTTTCTGCCGCAAATGAGCCAGTGGGTGGGCGAGGGCAAGGTCAAGTTCCGCGAAGACATCGTCGGCGGCCTCGATGCAGCGCCGCAAGCCTTTATCGGCCTGCTCGAGGGCAACAACTTCGGCAAGCTCGTGGTGCGCGTCGCCAGCGAGTAATCACCGCGTCACCTCTCATCCCCAAAAAAACGGAATTCCCATGAAAATCCTGATGGTCCTCACCTCGCACGACCGACTGGGCGACACCGGCGAAAAGACCGGCTTCTGGCTGGAAGAATTCGCCGCCCCCTACTACGCCTTCAAGGACGCCGGCGCCGACATCACCCTGGCCAGCCCGCGCGGTGGCCAGCCGCCGCTGGACCCCAAGAGCGACGACCCCTCGTTCCAGACCGACGCCACCCGCCGCTTCAAGGCCGACGCCGCGGCGCAGGCCCTGCTGGCCAGCACCCGCAAGCTGCGGGATGTTTCTGCCACCGCTTTCGACGCCGTGTTCTATCCCGGCGGCCACGGCCCCTTGTGGGACCTGGCCGAAGACGCCAGCTCGATCGCCCTGATCGAAACCATGCTCGGGACCGGCAAGCCCGTCGCCGCGGTCTGTCATGCGCCCGCCGTGCTGCGCTACCCGAAATCCGCCGACGGCCGCTCGGTAGTGCACGGCAAGTCGGTGACCGGCTTCACCAACACCGAGGAAGCCGCCGTGGGCCTTGCCAGCGTCGTGCCGTTCCTGGTCGAGGACATGCTGAAGAAGAACGGCGGCAACTACTCCCAGGGGGCCGACTGGCAGCCCTACGTGGTCAGCGATGGCCTGTTGATCACCGGGCAGAATCCGGCCTCGTCCGAACTCGCCGCCCAGACGCTGCTGAGGCTGCTGGGCTGAGGTCGCCCCGATTTTGCTCGTCGTGCCGCCATCGCGAGGCGACCCCGGGATCCCGCGCCCGCGCATACCGGGCAATCGCGTCGCCGCAGCCGTCGACCAGCTGCGTCGGCGTACCCGGATGCGGCTTGACGGCCACGGCTGCCATGCCAGGGATAGTGTGCACAGGCGGGCCGGTCCGCTCTCGTTCCGTGCCGCAGCACGAAATGCGTATAGACGCGGAACATGGCACCGATTTTGCTGACCGTTTCGCACTTTTTCTTGTTGCAATTTGATGCTGCATTGCACACAATACGTCAAAGTACGGAGCCACCATGATGCACGCGATCGAATTCTCTGCCCCCACCCGCCTGGCCACGATTCCGCCACGCAGCAGCGAGCGTTTCGCCCGTACCGGCGATACCTCGACACCCCGCGGCGAGACGGTGATGACCCAGGACGGCCGCCAGCTGTTGCTGCGCGCGATCGAGCCGGGCGACGTGGCCGCCATGCAGCGCTGCTTTCGCCGGCTGTCGCCCGAAGAAATCCGCCGCCGCTTCCTGCACGCGATGTCCGAATTGCCGGGGCCGATGGCGCAGCGCCTGTGCCGCATCGATCCGCGGCGGGAGACCGCCTACGTGCTGATGGACGAGTCGGTGCGGCCCGCCGAAATGCGCGGGGTCGGCCGGATCTTCGTCGACGAGCCCACCGACAGCGCCGAATTCTCGGTACTGGTGGAACATGACTGGGCCAGGCTCGGCCTGGGTGCCAACCTGATGCGCCACCTGGTCGCGGACTGCCGTCGGCGCGGGCTGGCCGAGATCTGGGGCTACGTGCTGTGCGAGAACCGGCCGATGCTGCACCTGTGCCACGAACTGGGCTTCAGCAAGCGCCTGATCCCGGACGAGCCCGGTACCGCGCTGATCCGCCTCGCCCTCTGAATCGGCATCGCACACCACTGACAGCCCCGGCCCGCCGGGGCTGTCGCGTTACACTTGCCCGCTTTCCCCGGCGCGGCTCGATGGCGGCGCCCTGAACCTGCGCGCCCTATGTCACCCAGCCTGATCAAGCATCCGCCGCTACCGAGCACACCCAAGCAACGCCGCTTCTGGAGCCGGCCGCACGGCTCGGCCGGCGCGCTGATGATTGCCGAAGCGGCGCGTTCGCATGACGGCCTGCTGGTGGCGGTCACCCGCGATACCCAGCGCGCCCAGGCGCTGGAGTCGGAACTGGGCATCTTCGCCGGCAGCCTGCCGGTACTGCATTTCCCCGACTGGGAAACGCTGCCGTACGACGCCTTCAGCCCCCATCCGGAAATCGTCTCGCAACGCATCGCCACGCTTTACCGGCTGCCTGCGGTGAGCCGCGGCGTGCTGGTGGTGCCGATCGCCACCTTGATGCAGCGGATCGCACCGCGCGCGCATGTCACCGGCTCGGGTCTGCTGCTGGCCAGGCGCCAGAAGCTGGACCTGGCCGCCGAGCAGCGGCGGCTGGAAGCCTGCGGCTACCGGCACGTGCCGCAGGTGGCCGAACCGGGCGACTTCGCCGTGCGCGGCGCCCTGCTCGACATCTTTCCGATGGGTACGAGCGAGCCCTACCGCATCGAGCTGTTCGACGACGAGGTGGAATCGATCCGCAGCTTCGACCCGGAAACCCAGCGCTCGCAGCAGCAGGTGGAAAAGATCGAGCTGTTGCCGGCACGCGAGTTTCCGCTGACCGAGGAAGCCGCCAAGCAGTTCCGCGGCAAGCTGCGCGAACGCTTCCCGATCGACGTGCGCCGCTGCCCGCTCTACCAGGACATGAAGGAAGGCGTCACGCCGGGCGGGATCGAATACTACCTGCCGCTGTTCTTCGAGCGCACCGCCACGCTGTTCGACTACCTCGCCGACAACGCCTTGTTCCTGCTCGGCGAGGCGGCCGGCGAAGCGGCCGACCAGTTCTGGGCACAGACCGGCGAGCGTTACGAGCAGCGCGCCCACGACATCGAACGGCCGGTGCTGCCGCCGGCCGAGCTGTACCTGCCACCGGAGCAACTGCGCGAACAGCTCAACAAGCGCCTGCGGGTGGAACTGGTCGACGCCGGCCACGAGCACGCGATCGACAGCGGCACCCGGCCCGCGCCCGAGCTGCCACTGAATCGCAAGGGCGAGGAACCCTGCGTTTCGCTCAGCCATTTCCTGGGCAGCTACCCGGGCCGGGTGCTGATTGCCGCCGATTCGCCCGGCCGCCGCGAGGCGCTGATCCAGACCCTGGCCGCGGCCGGGCTGAAGCCGGCACTGGTGGAGCACTGGTCGAGCTTTGTCCCGGCCGAAGCGTCCGCCGACACGGCGCCCCGCTTCGCCATCACCCTGGCGCCGCTGGAACAAGGCTTTGCGCTGGGCAAACCGGCGCTCACCGTGCTCACCGAGCGCGAGCTGTACGGCGAACGCGTGCGCAGCGAGCGCGAGCGCAAACGCCGGCGCGGCGCCGCGCGCGATCCCGAAAGCATCATCCGCGACCTCACCGAACTCACCCTGGGCGCACCGATCGTCCATGTCGACCATGGCGTCGGTCGCTACCAGGGGCTGGCGTCGATGGACGTCGGCGGCATGGATGGCGAGTTCCTCACCATCGAGTACGCCAAGGGCGACAAGCTGTACGTCCCGGTGTCGCAACTGGGCCTGGTCAGCCGCTACTCGGGCACCGCGCCCGAACTGGCGCCGCTGCATTCGCTCGGTGGCGACGCATGGGAGCGCTCGCGCCGGAAGGCCGCCGAAAAAGTACGCGACGTCGCCGCCGAATTGCTCGCCATCTACGCGCAGCGCGAGGCGCGCGGGGGCGAGTCGATGCCGATCGACCTGCAGCTGGTGGAGGAATTCGGCCGCAGCTTCCCGTTCGAGGAAACGCCCGACCAGGAGAGCGCGATCGAGGCCGTGCTCGCCGACCTGGCCGCACCGCGGGCGATGGACCGGGTGATCTGCGGCGACGTCGGCTTCGGCAAGACCGAAGTGGCGCTGCGCGCCGCGTTCGCGGCGGCCACCGCCGGCAGGCAGGTGGCCGTGCTGGTGCCGACCACCCTGCTCGCGCAGCAGCACTACCGCAATTTCGCCGACCGTTTCGCCGACTGGCCGGTACGCGTCGACGTGTTGTCGCGCTTCAAGTCGGGCAAGGAGGTGAACGAGGCGCTGCAGCGGCTCGCCGATGGCCAGATCGACGTCATCGTCGGCACCCACAAGCTACTGATGCCGGACATCAAGTTCAGGAATCTCGGCCTGGTCATCGTCGACGAGGAGCAGCGTTTCGGCGTGCGCCAGAAGGAGCAGCTGAAAAAGCTGCGTGCCGAGGTCGACCTGCTGACGATGACCGCCACGCCGATCCCGCGCACGCTGAACATGGCGATGTCGGGCTTGCGCGACCTGTCGCTGATCGCCACCCCGCCGGCGCACCGTTCGGCCGTACGCACCTTCATCTCGGCCTGGGACCCGGCGACGATCCGCGAGGCGCTGCAACGCGAGCTGGCGCGCGGCGGCCAGGTGTATTTCCTGCACAACGAGGTGCAGAGCATCGAGCGCATCGTGCGCGAACTGGGCGAACTGGTGCCGGAGGCGCGCATCCGCGTCGCCCATGGCCAGATGCCCGAGCGCGAGCTGGAAGGCGTCATGGCGGATTTCCACCGCCAGCGCTTCAACGTGCTGGTGTGCACCACGATCATCGAAACCGGCATCGACATCCCCACCGCCAACACCATCATCATCGACCGCGCCGACCGCTTCGGCCTGGCCCAGCTGCACCAGTTGCGCGGCCGCGTGGGCCGCTCGCACCACCGCGCCTACGCATATCTCGTGGTGCCCGATCGCAAGGCGATCACCGCCGACGCGCAGAAGCGGCTGGAGGCGCTGGCCTCGCTGGAGGAACTCGGCGCCGGCTTCACCCTGGCCACCCATGACCTGGAAATCCGCGGCGCCGGCGAGCTGCTCGGCGACGAGCAGTCCGGCCAGATCCAGGAGATCGGCTTCGGCCTGTATGCCGAGCTGCTCGATCGCGCCGTACGCGCGCTGCGCTCGGGCAAGGTGCCCGACTTCGACCTCAGCAGCGAGCACGAGACCGAGGTCGAACTGCACCTGCCGGCGCTGATCCCCGACGACTACCTCGGCGACGTGCATGCCCGCCTGACCCTCTACAAGCGCATCGCCAGCGCCCGCAGCGAGGACGAGCTGCGCGACCTGCAGGTGGAGATGATCGACCGCTTCGGCCTGCTTCCGGACAGCGCCAAGCAGCTGTTCGCCGTGGCCAGCCTGAAGCTGATGGCCACCCCGCTGGGCATCCGCAAGCTCGACTTCGGCGCCAACGGCGGCCGCATCGTGTTCAGGGAAAAACCCGAAGTCGACCCGCTGACGATCATCAAGCTGATCCAGGGCCTGCCGCGCGTCTACAAGCTCGACGGCCAGGACAAGCTGAAAATCGTCCTCGACCTGCCCGGCGCCAGCGAACGCATCCGCAGCGCCCAGGAAGTGCTGGTGCTGCTGGGCGCGCGCCGGCCGCAATGACCCCGGCACAGCCCCAGGCCGCGGCTCCGCGGCGACCTGCCGGCGTGACTCTGTAGGTCCGAATCCGGCCATTCCGGGCCGTTTGTGGGCGAATTCAGTCCACGCCCGCCCGCGCCAACCGTCGCTCGCGGCCCCGGGACATGGACGATCGCGTCCCTGCGGCCACTGGCACGACCTGTGCGTGCCTTGCCATGGACCGGATGGGCGGCGCGGCCAGTAGGCATGGCACGACGTCGTCGCAGCTGGAACCGACCGAAGCATCGGTGAGGTGATGGCCGGCTGGCTGCCCACACCGTGATTCCGGCAGAACTTGGCCTACTCACGCCGGTCGCCCGGCTGGGTAACGCGCGACCCGGGGGGGAATCGAATGGAGCAACGGGCCACATGGCAAGCTTGCGAGCGCCGCCGGCGTCGCGGATGCGGCCTCGTGCTCGTCCTGCTGATGCTGTGGCTTGGCACGGCCGGCGCCTCCGGCATGCCGCTCAACGGCGCCTGGCGCGAAGTGCAGCCAGGCGACACCCCGCAAAGCGTGCTGGAAGCCTACCGTTCGGACGCGCTGAAGAGCTTCGACCCCTCGGTACTGAGGCGCTTTCCCCGCAGCAACCTGGGCAGCTGGGTGGTGATCGCGACGCTGCCGCCATGGAACGGCGAAAAGCGGGTGCTCACCATCACCCCGCCGCCGCTCGGCGCGATCACCGTGGTCGAACGCGGCCACGACCACCCGCTGGCGATCGAGGATTTCGGCCCGGGCCTCCATGGCCATGGGCGACTGAGCTGGGAGTTGCCCTCCACCCTGGCCGCATCGACGCCGATCCTGTTGCGGCTGGAGCCGTCGCCGATGCTGAGTGCGCCGGTGCAATTCCAGATCCAGCCGTGGGACGACTACATGCAGCAGGACGCGCTATGGCTGGCATTTGCCAGCGCCTGCTTCGCGACGATGCTGGCGATGGCATTGATGGCGCTGTGCTTCGCCGTGATGTTGTGCGACGTCACCTATGCCTGGTACGCCGGCTACATTCTCTGTTATGCGCTGATCCAGGGCATCCAGACCGGCTTCGTGTTCCATCCGCTGCAGTGGCAATGGCTGGTCGGCGGGATCGTGATGGCCGGCTCGGCGGCGGTCGCCTTGTCGGTGGCATTCGCGTCGCTGTTCATGTTGCGATTCTGCGAAATGCAACAGTATGCGCGGCTGCTGCGGGTGCCGATCATGGCGTTGGCCGCGGGCATGATCCAGCTGGTACTGATGCGCTGCAGCGGCGTCCCCTTGCTGATCGAGGTGGCGCAGACCCTGCTCAACCCGCTGCTGATGATCGGTGCCGTGCTGCTGCTGGTGGCCGCCATCGTCGCCGCCGCGCGGGGCTCCCGCCAGGCCTGGTTTTTCCTGATCGGCTGGACGCCGCTGCTGCTGCTCACGGCGGCGACGAGTGCGCAGGCCAACGGCGCCCTGCCCCGGTTCGACTGGCTCAACGATGCCAGTCTGGCCGGTGGCGCGTTTGAAGCGCTGGTGCTGTCGCTGGGCCTGGCCGACCGCGCGCTGCGCCTGCGCCGCGATCGCGACATGGTGCGCGGGCTGGCCGACCATGACGCGCTCACCCACACCCTCAACCGCCGCGGCTGGAGCGAGCGGGCCAGTGCCCTGCTGGCGGCCGGTTCGAAACGGCCGGTCGCCATGCTGTTCCTCGATCTGGACCACTTCAAGCTGCTCAACGACCATCACGGCCACCACGCCGGCGACCGCGCGCTGGTCGCCGTTGCGGCGACGCTCGGCGCCGAACTGCGGCCGGGCGATGTCTTCGGACGTTACGGCGGCGAAGAATTCGTCGCCCTGCTCGATAACACGGACGCGCAGGAGGCCATGCAGGTCGCCACCCGGCTATGCCGTCGCGTGTATCGGCTGGAAATCGTCATCGACAACGATTCCGAGCTGCTCAGCATCAGCATCGGCGTCGCCATGCGCCAGGACGGCGATGACCTCGACGCACTGATCGAGCGGGCCGATCACGCCATGTACGACGCCAAGCTCGCCGGCCGCAACCGGGTATGCCTGCACAGCGCCGGCGTCGCCCCGCCGCCGGAGGGGCGCCACCTGCGCGCGGTGGAAACACGCAAGAGCCAACGCTGAGAGCCGCGCCCGCCGCCGGCCACGCGGCTACTTGCGCTGCGCCAGTTGCCGCGCTGCCGCCACCACCTCCGCTTCGCCCGGCAACACCAGCAGCGCCGCGCCCGCGAGCGGCGTGAACGTATCGGCACCGACCACGCGCTCGATCGGCGTGGCGCCGTGCCCGCCCTCGACGATCGCGGTGATCACGCCCTCGCCCACGCCGGCGCTCTTGCGGCCCTCGTCCAGCACCAGGATACGCTTGGCACTCGCTGCCTGGGTCGCGATGAAGGCGTCGTTGAGCGGTGCCAGCCAGCGCAGGTCGACCACGCGGACCTGCCAGCCGAGCTCCGTTTCGATCGCGCGCGCCGCGCGCAGCGCCATCGGCACGCCGTTGCCGAAGGTGAACACCACCAGGTCGTCGGCACCCTCGTTGTAGACGCGGCCCTCGCCCAGCGGCATCGCCTGGTCCGGCGCCGGGTAGTCGAACTGCCACTGGCCGTCGCCGGCCTCGTGCAGGTCCTTGGTCATGTACAGCGCGATCGGTTCGAGGAAGGCGCAGACGCGGCCGTCGACCTTCGCCAGCGCCATCAACGTGCGCAGCATCGTCGCCGCGTCGTCGCCACGGCTGGGACAGCCGACGACCAGGCCGGGGATGTCGCGCAGCGCGGCGATCGAGTTGTCGTTGTGGAAATGCCCGCCGAAGCCCTTCTGGTAGCCCAGCGAGGCGACCCGCATCACCATCGGGTTGCGGTACTGGCCGTTGGAGAAGAACTGCAGCGACGCCGCCTCGCCGCGGATCTGGTCGCAGGCGTTGTGGAAGTACGCCAGGTACTGGATCTCCGGCAACGGCAGCATGCCCATGTTGGCGTAGCCCTGGGCCAGGCCCAGGATCATCGTTTCGTCGAGCAGCGTGTTGAACACGCGGCTGCCCTTGAAGGCCTTGTTGAGGCCCTTGGTGACGGTGTAGACGCCGCCCTTCTGCGCCACGTCCTCGCCGAACAGCAGCGCCTCGGGATACTTTGCCATGAGGTCGTGCAGGGCCTGGCCGATCTGGATCGCCAGGTGCCGCGGCGGCAGGTTTTCCGGCAGCTTCGCCTCGCCGCCGAACACCGCCAGGCGCTGCTCGGCGTAGTCGGCCCGCTCCGCCTCGGCCTGCACCGCGGCCGGCGTGTACGGCGCCAGCGGCGCGATCACCTCGGCCAGCGAGGTCAGCCGCGGGCGCGCATCCGCGTCCTCGGCGGCGGCGAAGCAGCGCTTGCGGGTGGCCTCGTAAAGATTCAGCAGTTCGTCCTTCGCGTACAGGCCCGACGCCAGCGCGATGTCGGCCGAGCGCAGCAGCGGGTCGGAGCACTCGACCGCGAAGAGCTCCTCGACGCTGCGCCACTCGATCTCGAAGTCGGTACCGGCATGGCCCATCACGCGGGTGGTCTTCAGGTGCAGGAAAGTCGGTCGCCGGGTATGGCGGCAATGCTCCACCGCGCGCTGCACCTGGGCGTAGCCTTCGGCCAGGTCGAGACCGTCGGCGAAGAAATAGTCGAGGTTGGAACGGTGCTGGAAGTTGCTGGCCACCCAGCCGGCCGGCGTCTTCACCGAGATGCCGATGCCGTTGTCCTCGCACACGAACAGCACCGGCGCGGGCAGCTGCTGGTAGGCCGTCCATGCCGCGGCGTTGAACGCGGTCTGCGCGGTGGCATGGTTGCTGGAGGCGTCGCCGAACGAGCAGATCGCGATGCTGTCCGCGGGAATCGGCAGTTGATGGCCGATCCGCCCGGCCTGCTCGATCGCCACCGCGGTGCCCAGCGCCTTGGGCAGGTGCGAGGCGATGGTCGAGGTCTGCGGCAGTACCCACAACGGCTTGCTGCCCCATACCTTGTGGCGGCCGCCGGAGATCGGGTCCTCCATGCTGGCGGCGAAGGACAGTGCCGAATCCATCACCGGGTCCATCCCCGGCAGCTTGCGGAAACGCTCGGCCATGAAGCCGCCGGAGCGGTAGTGCAGGAACGCCGGGTCGGTGTGCCGGGTCAGCCGCGCCACCATCGCGTTGCCCTCGTGGCCGCTGGAACCGATCGTGTAGAACACCTTGTTCTGCACCCGCAGCACGCGCGCCATCAGGTCGAGGTGGCGGCTGATCAGCTGCGATTCGAGCAGCTCGCGAAAGCCGCGCGCGTCGAGCGCGCTGCCCGGCAGCACCGGCGCGTCGTCGCGCGGCGCGGCCTGCACCGGACCCTGCCACAGCTGCACGAACTCGGTGAAGTTCTGGTCGACGATCTCGGCGCGGTTGAAGCCCTTGTGGCGGGAACCGAGGGCGAACGGAATGGTGGTCATGACTGGGTTCGTCTTGGATGCGGAAACGGCTGCGGGCAGCGGTCAGGAAGAGGACACGATCGGCAACGCGGACGGCGGCTGGCGCAGCTGGCGCAACGCCGCGGCGCGGGCCCGGTCCTTGTCGCGACCGAAGGGTTCGAAGAGGCGGATCTGCTCGTCCAGCGAGGGCACCGGTACCGCTCGGGCACCCGCTCGGTGAGCGCGACGAGCAGCGCGGGCGGGACGTGGCTCATGCGCGGCGACGCGACCGGGCCGCCGGCCGCGGCAGGCGCGGGAGCAGGCGCCCGGTTTCTATGCGGATGTGTTGCCAGCTCATGCCAAGGACACTCCGGCCCGGGTTGCTGTTCGCTCCCTCCGCCATGTCGGCGAAGGTCGGGATCCAGCGTCCGTGGACCTTGAACGAAAGACACTGGATTCCAGCCTTCGCTGGAATGACGGCCACGGGAGCGCTCCTCGCCTCAATCGTCAGAACGCGTTGATGCCGGTCAGTTCGCGGCCCACCACCAGCTCGTGCACGGTCTCGGTACCCTCGTAGGTGATCACCGATTCCAGGTTCAGCGCATGGCGGATCGCGCCGTGCTCGGTGGTGATGCCGGCGCCGCCGAGGATGTCGCGGCACTGGCGCGCGATGTCGATCGCCATGCGGCAGTTGTTCCACTTGGCCAGCGACACCTGGGTCGGCTGCATCTTGCCGGCATCCTTCAACCGGCCCAGCTGCAGCGACAG
>JAGWIC010000114.1 GCA_028866435.1 Lysobacteraceae bacterium
AGGCGTGGAGATGGTGATGCCGGGTGACAACGTGAAGATGGTGGTGAGCCTGATCCACCCGATCGCGATGGACGAGGGCCTGCGTTTCGCCATCCGCGAAGGCGGCCGCACCGTCGGCGCCGGCGTGGTGGCCAAGGTCATCAAGTAAGAGCTTTTGTGAGAATCCGGCATGGATGCCGGGTTGATCTTTGCCATCAGGGAGGATGGCTGAAATAATCTTCACGGGGCGAGCGGATCAAGGCCGCTCGCCGTCGTGTTTGAAGTTCAAGTCTTGTACGCCAGTAGCTCAATTGGCAGAGCAGCGGTCTCCAAAACCGCAGGTTGGGGGTTCAAGTCCCTCCTGGCGTGCCACTTCCCCGAGGATCGAGACGGGTGACGATGGCAAGGTCGGCCGCGAGGCCCGTCGTGCTGCGACATCTGGTCACTAGTGCATGAATACCAAGGCAGAACAACCCAAGGGCTCGAACGCCGCCGACATCGGCAAGCTGATACTGGCAGGGTTGGTGCTGGTTGCCGGTATCTTTGCCTATTCGTGGTTCGGTAACGACGGCAATGTCTCCTCGTCCGTGCGAATGCTGGGCGTGGTCGCTGCGCTGGTGATTTCGCTGGCCATCGCCGCGTTCACCGCGATCGGCCGGCGGGTCAGGAATTTCCTCGCCGAGTCGCAGTTCGAAATGCGCAAGGTGGTCTGGCCAACCAGGGACGAGACGATCAAGACCACCGGCATCATCATTGCCGTGGTGATCGTGTTGTCCCTGTTGCTGGGTCTGATCGACCTCATCCTGAGTTCGGTCATTCTCGACTGGCTGCTGAAGTTGGGTTCCTGAGGTGGAGAGCATGAGCAAGCGTTGGTACGTGGTACACGCCTATTCGGGCTTCGAGAACCAGGTCAAGCGGTCCCTCGACGAGCGTATCAAGCGCGCTGAGATGGAAGAGCGTTTCGGCGAGGTGCTGGTCCCGACCGAGGAAGTCATCGAGATGCGCGGCGGCCAGAAGCGCCGCAGCGAGCGCAAGTTCTTTCCCGGCTACGTGCTGGTGCAGATCGAGACGAATACCGAGGGCAAGTCGCCCCGCATCGACGACGAATGCTGGCACCTGATCAAGGAGACGCCCAAGGTCATGGGCTTCATCGGCGGTACCGCCGATCGTCCCCTGCCGATCAAGGACAGCGAGGCCGAAGCCATCATCAGCCGGGTCCGCGAAGGCGTCGAGAAGCCGCGGCCTAAGGTGCTGTTCGAGCCGGGCGAGATGGTTCGCGTCACCGAGGGCCCGTTCAACGACTTCAACGGCGTGGTCGAGGAAGTGAACTACGAGAAGAGCCGCCTGCGCGTCGCGGTGCTGATCTTCGGTCGCTCGACCCCGGTGGAGCTGGAGTTCGGCCAGGTCGAGAAGGCCTGACACGGGCGCCGGCCGCCTGATCGAACTGGCGGCTCCGGGCGCCAGGGCTTGCCGAGCAGGCACCTAATCTCTATACTGCGCGGTTCACGCCTGGGTCTCATGACCCGGCGTGTCCGCGTTTTCGGATCTGCACGATGCAGATCTTCCTTCCATCCACGGACCGGTGAACAGCGAGGAGCCGCAAGGCGCCTGGACTCGCGAGGAAAATCCCATGGCAAAGAAAGTCGTCGGTTACATCAAGCTGCAGGTCAAGGCCGGCCAGGCAAACCCGTCGCCGCCGGTTGGTCCGGCGCTCGGCCAGCGTGGCCTGAACATCATGGAATTCTGCAAGGCGTTCAATGCCGCCACGCAGAAGCTGGAACCGGGTCTGCCGATTCCCTGCATCATCACGGCCTATTCCGACCGCAGCTTCACCTTCATCACCAAGACCCCGCCCGCCACGATCCTTCTGAAGAAGATCACCGGCGTTGCCAAGGGTTCACCGAAGCCGAACACCGACAAGGTGGGCAAGGTCACCCGCAAGCAGCTGGAAGACGTGGCAAAGCAGAAGGAGCCGGATCTCACGGCTGCCGATCTCGACGCCGCGGTGCGCACCATTGCCGGTAGCGCCCGCAGCATGGGCCTTGTGGTGGAGGGTTAAGACATGGCAAAGCTCACGAAGCGTATGAAGGCGGCCCAGGCCGCGGTGCAGCCGGGCAAGTTCTACGGCCTGGAAGAAGCACTGAAGATCGTCAAGGACAACGCCAAGGCCAAGTTCGCCGAGTCGGTGGATGTGGCCGTGCGTCTGGGCATCGACGCGAAGAAGTCGGATCAGGGCGTGCGTGGTTCCTCGCTGCTGCCGCACGGCACCGGCAAGACGATCAAGGTGGCCGTGTTCTGCCCGCCCGGCGACAAGGCCGAGGCCGCCAAGGCCGCCGGCGCCGACGCCGTCGGCATGGACGATCTGGCCGAGCGCATGCAGGCCGGTGACCTCGACTTCGGTCGCGTGATCGCCACCCCCGACGCGATGCGCGTGGTCGGCAAGCTCGGTCAGCTGCTCGGTCCGCGTGGCCTGATGCCGAACCCGAAGGACGGTTCGGTCACGGCCGACGTCGCCACCGCGGTGACCAACGCCAAGGCCGGTCAGGTCAAGTTCCGCAACGACAAGGCGGGCATCATCCACGCCACCATCGGCAAGGCCAGTTTCGACCAGGCCCAGCTGGCGGACAACCTCAACGCGTTGATCGCCGACGTGCTGAAGGCCAAGCCGTCCAGCGCCAAGGGCCAGTTCCTGCAGAAGGTGGCCTTGTCCAGCACGATGGGCGTGGGCGTGGCGGTCGATACCTCGACGCTGACGCTGGCGACCAAGTAAGAATCAAGCCCCGCGCCGGCGGGTACGCCGGTGCGGGCACGTTTTTGAGGGCAGTCCCAGCCTCCCGCGATGGAGTGCCGGGATCGCCGTCAAAGACCGCAGGCGCGATCAGCGCACGACGATGACGGGCAGGGAGCTCGTGTCTGGCAGGGAATCGCCGTCGTCGCCAGCGGGATCGCTTAATCGGGTCGTGTACGACCTGGCCTGCGCAGATGGTGCTGCCCCTTCTGGAATGTTCCTCATCTGTTCTGGAAAGGCCAACACCCGGGACCTCCGGTCCCCGACGTCACGGATGGCGTCGCCCAGGACCGCAAGCGGCAGGAGCCGTAAGCGGAGTTCATTTGGAGGAGTGCAATGGCTCTCAATCTGTCTCAGAAGCAAGAAGTAGTCGCCGAACTGGCAGAAGTTGCCGCGAAGGCCCACTCCCTGGTCGCTGCCGAATATGCGGGCACCACGGTCGCTCAGATGACCGCGATGCGCAAGAAGGCCCGTGAAACCGGTGTGTACTTGCGAGTTGTCAAGAACACGCTGGCGTCGCGCGCCGTGGCCGGTACCGAATTCGAGGTCGTCAAGGACGTCCTGGTCGGTCCCCTGCTGTACGCATTTTCGACGGAAGAGCCCGGCGCAGCCGGGCGTCTGATCAAGGAGTTTGCCAAGGGCAACGACAAGCTGAAGACGAAGGTCGTCGCATGGGAAGGCAAGCTGCTGTCGGCGGAACACGTCGACGTGCTGGCCTCGCTGCCGACTCGCGAACAGGCGCTGGCCATGCTGGCCCGTGTGCTGGCCGAACCGGCCTCGATGTTCGCCCGTGTCGTCAAGGCCGTGGCCGATCAGCAGGGCGGTGGCGACGTCGCCGCCGACGTGCCGGCCGAAGCCGAACCCGCCTGAGTTTTTCGTCTAACAATCTGAATCCATTTCCAGAGGTAAATGCAATGTCCCTGACCAACGAACAGATCGTTGAAGCCGTCGCCGCCAAGTCGCTCATGGAAGTGATGGACCTGGTGAAGGCGATCGAAGAGAAGTTTGGCGTGACCGCCGCCGCCCCGGTGGCCGCTGCCGGCCCCGCCGCTGCCGCCCCGGTGGCCGAGGCGCAGACCGAGTTCGACGTGATCCTGAAGAACGCCGGCGCCAAGAAGGTCGACGTGATCAAGGCCGTCCGCGCGATCACCGGCCTGGGCCTGAAGGAAGCCAAGGACCTCACCGAGGCCGGTGGCGTCGTGAAGGAAGCCGCTTCGAAGGAAGACGCGGCGAAGTTCAAGAAGGACCTGGAAGCTGCCGGCGCCACGGTCGAACTGAAGTAATCGGCGCTCTTGCGCGCCGTCGGTTCGACCTAGCGCAAGCCAAGCCTGGGGGCGAAAGCTCCCGGGCTTTGGCCGCTTAAGGGATTCGGCGGTGCGCGGGCCAGGATGGCCCGCCGTGACTCGGGCGCTAGCGCCCGAGTCAGCGGAACCCGCCCCTGGCGGACGAGCAATGCATGGGCAGGAGCCTGTTTATTGCCCATCGAGCACGGAGGCTCTAGCTCTGAGGCATCGCGGCTGTCGATTCGCCAAGAGTCGACAACCGCGATCCCCCAGATCCAGCCTTCATCATTTCAGCCGGTGCGTGCACCACCGGCGCCACTGCGAACCGAGGCGTCAACCCATGACCTACTCGTTTACCGAGAAGAAGCGCATCCGCAAGGATTTCGGCAAGCGGCCCCCCGTGCTGGGCGTGCCCAACCTGCTGACCATCCAGACCGATTCCTACCGGGAATTCCTGCAGGAGCACGTCGCTCCGAAGCAGCGCGAAGACAAGGGTCTGCATGCCGCCTTGAAGTCGGTGTTCCCGATCGTGAGCTACTCGGGCAACGCCGCACTGGAATATGTCGACTACCGCCTCGGCGAGCCGGGCTTCGACGAGCGTGAGTGCCGCAATC
>JAGWIC010000059.1 GCA_028866435.1 Lysobacteraceae bacterium
AGAGTTGGATCGTCGGGATCAACCCGGTCGAAGGCGCGCTAAGCAACGATGTCGAGCGCGTGCGTGAAGTGCTGGTCGAAAGCGGCCAGCGCAATCCGCGCGTGCTGGCGTTGGCCGAGCGTGCGAAGAAGTTGAACATTCCGGTGCAGCACCGTACGCGCGAGGAGCTGGACCGGCATGCGGGCGAAGCCCGTCACCAGGGCGTCGCGGCACGTTACGAGGCCGCGCCCGCCGCGCATGAAAATGACCTGGCCGGCCTGCTCGAGCGCGATGGCAACGACGCCCTGGTGCTGGTGCTCGATGGCGTCACCGACCCGCACAACCTCGGTGCCTGCCTGCGCAGCGCCGCGGCGGCGAAGGTGACGGCGGTGATCGTGCCGAAGGACCGCGCCGTCGGCCTGACGCCGGTGGTGCGCCGGGCGTCGGCTGGCGGTGCCGACCGGGTGCCGCTGATCGCCGTGACCAACCTGGCCCGCAGCTTGCGGGAGTTGAAGGATGCCGGGGTGTGGATCACCGGCCTTGCCGGCGATACCGACGTCGCCATCTACGGTGTGGACTTTCGCGGGCCGGCGGCGATCGTGCTGGGCAGCGAAGGGGAGGGCCTCCGCCGGCTCACCCGCGAACTGTGCGACTTCGTGGCGAAGATTCCGATGCCGGGCACGATGGAAAGTCTGAACGTCTCGGTCGCCACCGGCGTGGCGCTGTTCGAGGCCTTGCGTCAGCGGGGTGCGAAGCGGTGAACTTCCACTGGCATGATTGGGCCGGCTACGTGGGCGTGGCGCTGGTGCTGCTGGCGTATTTGCTGCTGCAGGAACGCAAGCTGCAGGGCCACGGCCTGGTCTATCAGTTGATGAACACCGCCGGCGCGATCGGGGTGATGCTGTCGCTGCTGTTCGGCAACTTCAACATGGCCGCTTTCCTGATGCAGCTGGCGTGGTTGCTGATCGGCATCTATGGCATGGTGCGCGGCGCAAGGTCCCGGCGGCAATCCCGCCATCCGCACTGAGCGCGGGAATGGCCCCGTGCCTTCCGGCGCGGGGCATCTCACGGCACGGATGTCCGGCGTTCGCCGGAAGGACGATCGATCCGGTCGCGCCGCCGTTTACTCGGGCTTGTCGCCGAGCTTGGTCATTTCCGGGCTGGAGGTCAGGTCGCCCTTCCTGCGCTGCTTGTCCAGCGGCTCACCGGTCACCTGGAACCAGACGTTCTCGGCGATATTGGTGGCATGGTCGCCGATCCGCTCGATGTTCTTGGCCATGAACAGCAGGTGGGTGCAGGGCGTGATGTTGCGCGGGTCTTCCATCATGTAGGTGAGCAACTGGCGGAAGTAGCCGGTATAGGCCTCATCCAGCACCACATCCCCCTTCCACACCTTGTAGGCGCGCTCCGCATCGCGGTCGCGATAGGCGAAAAGCACCTCGCGGACGCTTTCGGCGGCCAGTTCGGCCAGATAGGCAAGGCCGCCGGACGGACCGACCGGCGCCAACATCGACAGCGGGATCGAGCGCTTGGCCACGTTGGCCGCGTAGTCGCCGATGCGCTCGATGTCTGCGGCGATGCGCAGCGCGGCGAAGATGTTGCGCAGGTCGCCCGCCATCGGCGCACGCAGCGCCAGCAGGCGCACCACGTCGTGGCTGATCTCCTGTTCCATCTGGTCGATGGCTTCGTCGTTGCCGACCACGCGCTGGGCCGCGCGCTCGTCGCGTCGGTCCATGACATCGATGGCCGCCTCCAGCTGGGTCACCGACAACTCGCCCATGCGCACGATTTCACCGGTCAGCCGGCCCAGTTCGCTGTCGTAGCTCTTGATGATGTGTTCTTTGTCAGTGCTCATGCTGTGCCTCGAATGTCTGCGGTCTGATGCCCGTCGCCGATGCCGGCGCTTGCGCGTTTTGCGATGCTGGCGTCAGCCAAAGCGTCCGGTAATGTAGTCCTCGGTCTGCTTCTTGCCCGGCTTGGTGAATATCTTCTCGGTCTGGTCGGACTCGATCAGCTCGCCCAGGTACATGAATGCCGTGAGGTCCGAGCAGCGGGCCGCCTGCTGCATGTTGTGGGTCACGATGACGATCGTGTACTCGCTTTTCAGCTCGGCCACCAGTTGTTCGATACGGCTGGTCGCGATCGGGTCCAGTGCCGAGGTGGGCTCGTCGAGCAGCAGCACCTCGGGCTTGAGCGCAATGGCGCGGGCAATGCACAGCCGCTGCTGCTGGCCGCCGGAAAGGCCGAGCGCATTCTGCTTGAGCTTGTCCTTCACCTCATCCCACAGCGCCGCACTGCGCAACGCCTGTTCCACGCGGATGGCCATGTCCGCCTTGGAAAGTTTCTCGTGGTGGCGGATGCCGTAGGCAACGTTTTCGAAGATGGTCATCGGAAACGGCACCGGCTTCTGGAACACCATGCCAACCTTGCTGCGCAGGCGATTCATCGAATAGCCGGGATCGAGGATGTTTTCCCCGTCCAGCACGATCTCGCCGGTGGCTTCCAGTTTCGGGTAGATCGCATAGATGCGGTTGAACATGCGCAGCAAGGTGGACTTGCCGCAACCGGACGGGCCGATGATCGCCGTAACCTGCTTCTCCGGGACATCCATGCTGATGCCCTTGATCGCATGGAAGCGGTTGTAATAGAAGTTGACATCGCGGACCTTGATCTTGGTGGCGCGTCCCTCGACGCCAGCTACCGGGGCTGCCGCAGCGTCAGCGAGGTCATTCATAAGTTACCTTCTTGCGCGAGAATAGGAAGCGGGTGATCAGGCTGAGCGTCAGCACGAAGATCGTGATCAGCAGCGCACCGGCCCAGGCGATGGAATGCAGCGCGGGGCTGGGGTCATTGGTGTACTGGTAGATCGCAATCGGCAGGCTGGCCATCTCGTCCAGGGGGTGCACCGTCATGAAGTTGTTGCCGAACGCGGTGAACAGCAGCGGCGCGGTCTCGCCGGCCAGTCGGGCCAACGCCAGCAGCACGCCGGTGAGGATGCCGGAACTGGCCGCGCGGATGAGTATCTGGACGGTCAGCTTCCATTTCGGCACGCCGAGGGACAGCGCGGCCTCGCGCAAGGTGCCGGGAACCAGGTGAAGCATTTCGTCGGTGGTGCGCACGATCACCGGCAGGCCGATCAATGCCAGTGCCACGCTGCCTGCAAAGCCGGAAAACGAGATGCCGCCATTGGTCAGGTGCGACATCGGCAGCACGATGATCACGTAGACGAACAGGCCCATCACGATCGACGGCGCCGACAGCAGGATGTCGTTGAGAAAACGGATCGTGGTGCCGAGCCGGGTACGGCTTGCATACTCGGCCAGATACACGCCTGCCAGCACCCCGATGGGCGCGCAGATCATCAAGGCCATCAGGTCCATGATCAGGCTGCCGACGATGGCGTTGGACAGGCCGCCCTGGTCGGCGTAGGCGGTGATCTTGGTGAACAGGCTGACATGGAAGGCGCTTAGTCCGTTGCGGGCGGTGACCAGCAGGATCCAGACCAGGAAAAGCAGGCCCAGGGCCGTGGCGCATGCGCTCAGGATCATCGCCAGCACGTTGGTGAGGCGACGGCGCATGTAGATGCTTGCGGCAGACATCAGTTGCCCTCCCGTTTGGCCAGTTGACGCAGCAGCAGGCGCGCGATCAGCAACACGATGAAGGTGACCACGAACAACAGGAAGCCGAGCGCGATCAGCGCCGACCGGTGGATACCCACCGCCTCGTTGAATTCGTTGGCGATGCTCGACGAGATCGACGTGCCGGGCATCAGCAGCGAAGCGGTGATGTTGTAGGAGTTGCCCAGCACGAAGGTCACCGCCATGGTCTCGCCCAGCGCGCGTCCCAGGCCGAGGATGATGCCGCCGATCACCGCCGAGCGGGTGTACGGCAGCACGATGTCCCACAGCACCTCCCAGGTGGTCGAGCCCAGCGCGTAGGAGGACTCTTTCAGCCGGGTCGGCACGGTGAGGAATACTTCGCGCATCACCGAGGTGATGAAGGGCAGAATCATCACCGCCAGCACGATCCCGGCGGTCAGCAGTCCGAGGCCCAGTGGCGGACCCTGGAACAGCTTGCCTACCAGCGGCAGCTGCCCGAGGGTGTCGTTGAGGCCGGGTTCGATGTTGGCCATGAACGGCACGAACACGAACAGGCCCCACATGCCATAGATGATCGAGGGAATGCCGGCCAGCAGTTCGATCGCCGCACTGACCGGGCCGCGCATCCATGTCGGGGCGATTTCAGTGAGGAACAGCGCGATGCCGAAACTCACCGGCACGGCGAGCACCACGGCGATCAGCGAGGTCACCAGGGTGCCGAAGATGGGGGCGAGCGCGCCGTAGTCGTCGGCGACGGGGTTCCAGGCGTCGTTCGTCAGGAAATGCCAGCCCTGCCCGAAAAGTACGGCGCGGCCTCCCCAGAGGGTCGACAGCGCCGCGCCAATCAGGGAGGCCAGCACCAGCAGGGCACAAAATTTCAGCAACCTGTGGAAGATGAGGTCGTGGCGGGCATCGGCACGCGACCGTTTGTCGATATCGCGAGCGAGCGGTTCGGCACTGGTCACTTGCATGCTGGGACATCATCCGCTGGTGGATTCATCATAGACACGCTGCGCGCAACCAGAGATTGCGCGCAGCGTGTTCGAGCATTCGGTTGCGTGAAACGGCAACCTTGGAGGTTACATCTTGTACTGGGTATTCCAATACGTTTCGATCTGCTTCACAAGGCTCGGCGGCAGCGGCACGTAGTCGAGCGAACGCGCCTGTTCCTGGCCATGCTCGTACGCCCACTTGAAGAAGTCGAAGGCCACCTTCGCATGAGCGGCGTTCTTCGGCTTCTTGTACATGATCACCCAGGAAGTGGCGGTGATCGGCCAGGCGTTCGCACCCGGAGCATTGGTCATGACCAGGTTGAAGTTCTTCGAATGCTTCCAGTCGGCGGTGTCGGCGGCGGCCTGGAAATTGGCGATGGTCGGTGCAACGACCTTGCCGGCGGCATTCTTCATCACGGCGTAGCCGATGTGGTTCTGCAGCGCGTAGGCGTACTCGACAAAGCCGATCGAGTTCTTGATCTGCTTGACGTAGGCGGAAACGCCCTCGTTGCCCTTGCCGCCCACGCCGACCGGCCACTGCACGGCCGTGCCTTCACCGACCTTGGTCTTCCACTCCGGGCTGACCTTGGACAGGTAGTCGCTGAAGTTGAAGGTGGTGCCGGAGCCGTCCGAGCGATGCACGACGGTGATGCTGGCGGCAGGCAGCTTCGTTCCCGGGTTGAGCTTCTGGATCGCCGGATCGTTCCACTTGGTGATCTTGCCCAGGTAGATGTCGGCCAGCGTCGGACCGTCGAACACCAGCTTGCCCGGCGCGATACCTTCGATATTGAAGGCCGGCACGATGCCGCCGATCACGTCGGGGAACTGGCCAAGGCCGAACTTGTCGAGGGTGGCTTCGTCAAGCGGCATGTCGGAGGCGCCGAAATCGACCGTACCGGCCTTGATCTGCGCGATGCCACCGCCGGAACCGATCGACTGGTAGTTGACGTGGTTGCCGGTCTTTTCGGCATAGGCGGCGGACCACTTGGAGACGACCGGGTAGACGAAGCTGGAGCCAGCCCCGGTGATATCAGTGGCTTGCGCGGAAGCGCCGAAGGTCGTTGCCACGGCGATCGCGGCCACGGCAGCGAAGCGAAGCGGGGATTTGCGAGAGGTCAGCACGTTAGCTCCTTGAAGAGTCATTGGATGAGACCGGGCCATTACAGGGGATGGGTGTTGCCATTGGATGAAATGATTGTTTCAGCAAGATGACAAAAAGGAAATGGATGTCATCTTGTCGCCCCTGGACGCCGGACTTCGCCCGCCCGCGTCTTCACGATGGCACCGCCCTCTGGCGCGCCGCCTCCATCAATTCGAGCTGCCGCCAGCGGTTCACCACCGTGCAGAACAATTCGGCGGTACGTTCCGCGTCATAGACGGCCGAGTGGGCCTCGCGGCCGTCGAACGGGATGCCCGCGGCCAGCACCGCCTTGCTCAACACGGTCTGGCCGTAGGCGAGACCGGCCAGGCTGACCGTGTCGAAGCAGCTGAACGGGTGGAACGGGTTGCGCTTGTGGCCGCAACGCAGCACCGCCTGATTGAGGAAGCCCAGGTCGAACGCCGCGTTGTGGCCGACCAGGATCGCCCGCTGGCAGCCTGCCCGGCGAACGGCCTCGCGTACCGTCTGGAAGATGTGGTCCAGCGCCTTGTGCTCGGTCAGTGCGCCGCGCAGCGGATTGTCCGGGTCGATGCCGGTGATCTCCAGCGAGCGTGGGTCGAGGTTGGCGCCCGGAAAGGGCTCCACGTGGGTCGAAACCACCGGGTCCATGCGCAGCGATCCTTCGCCATCCATGCTCAGTGGGATCGCGGCGATCTCCAGCAGGGCGTCGTGCTCGGCGCTGAATCCGCCGGTCTCGACATCGACCACGACCGGAAGGAAACCACGGAAACGTTCGGCCATGCGCATGGGCAGCGAGACAGGGATATCGGACATGTCGCCAAGCATAGCATTCGCCCCCGCGCCCCCCCTTGGCGCTCGGCGACCGTGCCTGGTGCGTCGTGGCTAGCGCCGCGCCGCTGCCTGACCGTATCCCTGTCGGGGCCATCGAGGGTGGCCACAAGAAGTTGCGACGGCATCGCGTTGTAACGAAAGCGTCATTCTGGCCAGAGATACTGGTTATCGAAATTTGAACATCGTTCGCAACTACTTACTCAAAACAGCCACACGCTGCCAACCACTCGAACCGGAGATCTTCATGCGAAACAAACTTGTCGCCGCAGCCATCGCTGCCGTGCTCGGCACCACCGGCGTCGCTGCCCATGCCGACAGCCTCAATGACATCTTCAAGCAAGGGCAGGTGAACGGCGAGTTGCGCGCCTACAACTTTGATCGCCTGTACCAGACGAACGCCGTGCCTGATGCCCATGCCCTGTCCGGAGCACTGCTGCTGAATGCCAAGACCGGCACTTTCGGCGACGGTTTCAGCCTGGCGGCCTCGCTGGCCACCGCCAACTCCTTCGGTACCCAGTCCGACACCCCGTCCAAGATCGACACCACCCTGATGGGTCCGTCCGACTCGGTCACCGGGCTGAGCCAGGCGTATGCGCAATACCAGAACAAGTGGATGCTGCTGCGCGGTGGCTACCAGTACCTCAACACGCCGTGGATGGGCAGCAGCGACTCGCGCGTGATTCCGGCGTCCTACAACGCCCTGATGGCCGATTTCACGCCGAGCAAGGGCTGGGACATCATCGGCCTGCGCAGCTTCGGCTGGAAGAGCCGCACCTCCAATGGCTATACCTCCGACAACCTGTACTACCCGGCCACCTATGACGGCGATTCGATGTACGGCGGTTCGGGCGGCCTGCCGGGCACGGCGACTTCCGCCAACGGCGCCTGGGCCCTGGGCAGCACCTATGCGGCCGGTGGCCTGAAGGCGCAGGGCTGGTACTACAACTTCCTCAATTTCGCCCGCATGGGTTATGTCGACGGCAGCTATACCTTCAAGACGGGCAGCAGCGTCGATCCCTTCGTGGCGGCCCAGTACGTCACCGAGACGGGTGGTTCCAGCAACACCCTGGTTGCGACCGGCACCAAGGTCGACGGCGTGGCCGGCAACAGCGTCAAGAGCCGCGCCTGGGGTGCCGATGTGGGCATCGCGATTCCGAACGGTCGCTTCGACGTGGCGTACAACAAGATCTCGCAGCAGGCGGGTGCCGTTGGCGCCGGTGCGATCATTTCGCCGTACACCGCTTCGTATGCGACCGATCCGCTGTACACCACCTCGATGATCCGCGGCCTGGTGGAGCAGGGCCCGGGCCATGCCTGGAAGGCCAAGGCCGCCTACAACTTCTTCGACAACAAGCTGCAGCTGATGGCCGCCTACGCCAAGTACACCACCGACCTGCGCGGCAACAGCCACGACGTGTACTTCGACATCATCTACAACCTGGACGGCTACCTGAAGGGCCTGTCGCTGCGCAATCGGTGGGAGCGCTCGGTCGGCGGCAGCGGGCTGAACCCCGGCAACCAGTCGTTTACCTACAACCGCCTGATGATCTCGTACAAGTTCTGAGCGGCGAATGCAGGCGCATGATGGCTGCCTGACATGCAGCCATCATGGAATTGTCACGCTGGTCCGGCAAGCTGTGGGCGTGGTCTACCAGAGGGTTATCGCAAGGGAGTTCGACCCAGGGAAGGAAAACGGCGGGCATTGCCCGCCGTTTGCTTTTCCGGTCCCGCCGCCAGCCAGGCGGGATGGCTCGGGCGTCAGCGGTTGTCCAGGGTGGCGCCGGTCAGCAGTCCGCGGGCCAGCATGCTGCACTGGCGTCGATACACCAGCAGTTGCCATTGCCGCCCGCCGATCTGGCGCCACAGCACGGCCGAGCGCACCGCGGCGAGCAGGTTGGCGCGGACCCGCTCCACCACCTTCGGCTGCTGCAGCTGCTGCGGGTTGCCGCTGACCATCACCCGGGGGCGCAGGGTGGACAGGGTCGAGGCATACAATTCGGCCAGGCGGCTGATGACCTGGTCCGAATCCTGCCCGAAGTGCTCGACCTGGCGTTGCGCGGCGAGAATTCCCTGCTGCAGCCTTTCCAGCAATTCCGGACGCCCCGACAGGCTGCGCTCCAGTCGCATCACCGTCACCACCATGCGCGTCACCGACATGTCCTTGTCGCTTTCGTCGAGCTGGGTGATCAGGCTGCGCAAGCCGATGCGCAGGTTCGAGACATTGCCGTAGACACCCACCACCGATGGCGCATCGATGCGAAAGATGCTGGCCACGCCGGCTTCCATGGCGAGGTCGTCGCAACGACCTTCGTTGGCCAGTTGCTGGGTCAGCGTACACGCCTGGAACAGACCTGCCAGGCCGAGTACGCGTTCTTCGTTTATGCCGAAAGTTTCAAACACGGGATGGTGATTCTCTTGCGGTGAGGGCGGTGGGAGGAGGGAAGGCCGGCGGCAGGCCGCCGTAGGCGGCATCGGTGGCCGCGATCACCGCGCCGCCGAGGCAGACCTCGCCAGCATAGAAGACCACTGACTGGCCCGGGGTGACGGCGCGCTGCGGCTGCTCGAAGCGTACCGCAACGCCATCGTCCCGCACGGTCACCACGCAGGCCTGATCGGCCTGCCGATAGCGGGTGCGGGCGGTGCAGCTGAATTCGCCGGCCGGCGCCGTACCGGCAGTCCAGTGGGGGGCTTCGGTGTGCAGCACGCTGGAGTAGAGCCACGGGTTTTCGCCGCCCTGCGCCACGTACAGCACATTGCGGACGATGTCCTTGCCCACCACGAACCAGGCCTCTCCGCTGGCGTCGTGCCGGCCGCCGATGCCCAGGCCGTTGCGCTGGCCCAGGGTGTAGTACATCACGCCCTGGTGCTCGCCGACCGAGCGGCCTTCCGGGGTGCGCATCTCGCCGGCGCGCGCGGGAATGTAGCGGGCCAGGAAGCTGCGGAAGTCGCGTTCGCCGATGAAGCAGATGCCGGTCGAGTCCTTTTTCGCATGGGTCGGCAGTGCCGCTTCCCTGGCCAGTTCGCGTACCCGTGTCTTCTCAAGCTCGCCCAGCGGAAACAGCGTGGCGGCAAGCGCCTGCTGGCCCAGCGCGTGCAGGAAGTAGCTCTGGTCCTTGTTTGCGTCGACCGCGCGCAACAGCCGATAGCGGCCGTCCACGCAATCGACGCGTGCGTAGTGGCCGGTGGCGATTTTTTGCGCGCCCAGCGCCTGCGCCTCGTTCAGAAAGGTCTTGAACTTGATTTCGCGGTTGCACAGCACGTCCGGGTTGGGTGTGCGCCCGGCGCGGTACTCGGCCAGGAAGTGCTCGAACACCCCGTCCCAGTATTCGCTGGCGAAGTTGCGCGCGTGGAAGGGGATGCCCAGTCGCCCGCATACGGCGACGGCGTCCTTGCGGTCGGCGTCGGCGGTACAGGGGCCGGACCGTTCGTCCTCTTCCCAGTTCTGCATGAACAGGCCTTCCACCTGCTCGCCGGCCTGCTTCAGCAGCAGCGCCGCCACCGAGGAGTCGACCCCGCCGGACATGCCCAGCATGATCCTCATGGGTGATCGTTCCCGGGCAGGTAGCCCAGGCTGTCCAGCGGCAGCTTCCTTCCGGCCAGCCAGGCGTCGATGCTCAGCAGCACCATCGGGCTGCGCAGGCGCCCGCCCAGATCGGCAATCTCAGCGCGGGTGAGCCAAAGCGCGCGACGGATGCCGGTATCCAGCGGACGCCCGGGGTCGTGGCCGACGGCGCGCGCGGCAAAACTGAAGCGCAGCACGGCCTCGCCGTGCTCGGTGCTGCGCCACTGGTGCATGCCGATGAGGTGCTGCAATTCGACGGTCCAGCCGGTTTCCTCCAGGGTCTCGCGCACGGCGGCCTGGTGCAGGCTCTCGCCGTCGTCGAGATGGCCGGCCGGCTGGTTGTAGGCGAGCTTTCCGGCAACCTCCTCCTCCACCATCAGGTAGCGGTCGCCGTCGGCCACGACGCAGGCTACGGTAACGTGGGGGCGCCAGACTTCCGGAGCTGACTTGGGATCGGCCATGGGCGGGATGAGGGCTGGAAAAGCCGCCATTGTGCCATCACCTGTAGCCAGGCACCCGCGGCCGGGCGGCAGCCGCCGCGGCGTATACTTCGTACCAGGCAAGGCTATCCGAGAACCCATGTCCCAGGAAAACGAACACGAGCACGACAGTGGCCGCGGCTTGGCGCTTGAAACCGCCAAGCCGGAAGTGGCCCGGCCGCCACTGTTCCAGGTGTTGCTGCTGAACGACGATTTCACCCCGATGGATTTCGTGGTCGAGGTTTTGCGTGGATTTTTCAACCTGGATCAGGAGCAGGCAGTACAGGTAATGTTGCACGTGCATACCCGCGGAAAGGGCGTGTGCGGGGTGTTTACCCGGGAGGTGGCCGAAACCAAGGTTACCCACGTCAACGAATATTCACGCTCCCACCAGCACCCGTTGTTGTGCACTATGGAAAAGCTCTGATCGACCCCATTTGGTGATCATCGCGGCGCTCAAGGCCGCCCAACAATGCAAGCGGAGACGATCCGAATGTTCAGCAAGGATCTGGAAGTCACCATTGGCCAGTGCTACAAGCAGGCCCGCGAGCAGCGTCATGAGTTCATGACGGTCGAACACCTGCTGCTGGCGCTGATCGAGAATCAATCGGCGCTGGGCGCCCTGCGAGCCTGCAGCGTGGACTTGCCGCGGCTGTCGGCGGAGCTGTCGCGCATCATCAACGAGACCGTGCCGGTGTTGCCTCCCGGCGACGAGCGTGACACGCAGCCCACGCTGGGCTTCCAGCGGGTGCTGCAGCGCGCGGTGTATCACGTGCAATCTTCCGGCCGCAAGGAAGTCACCGGCGCCAACGTGCTGGTGGCGATCTTCGGCGAGAAGGACTCGCATGCGGTGTATTTCATGCACCAGCAGGAGATCACCCGGCTCGACGTGGTCAATTACATATCGCACGGCATCGCCAAGATCAGCGACGAGCCGGCCGCCGGTGGCACCGGCAACGAGCGGGAAGGCGAGGAGGGCGGCGAGCCCAAGGGCAATCCCCTGCATGAGTTCGCCAGCAACCTCAATGAACTGGCGCTGGAAGGCAAGATCGACCCGCTGATCGGCCGCGCCGACGAAATCGAGCGCACGATCCAGGTGCTGTGCCGGCGGCGCAAGAACAACCCGCTCTATGTGGGTGAGGCGGGCGTGGGCAAGACCGCGCTGGCCGAAGGGCTGGCCAAGCGCATCGTCGATGGCGAGGTACCCGAGGTGCTGGAGAGCGCGACCATCTGGGCGCTCGACCTGGGCGCCCTGGTGGCCGGCACCAAGTACCGTGGCGACTTCGAGAAGCGGCTGAAGGGCGTGATCGCCCAGCTCAAGAAGCAGCCGGGCGCGATCCTGTTCATCGACGAAATCCACACCATCATCGGTGCCGGCTCGGCCTCGGGTGGCACCATGGATGCCTCGAACCTGATCAAGCCGATGCTGGCCTCCGGCGAGCTGCGCTGCATCGGCTCGACCACGTTCCAGGAGTACCGCGGCGTGTTCGAGAAGGACCGCGCGCTGGCGCGGCGCTTCCAGAAGATCGACGTGGTCGAACCGACCGTGGCCGACAGCATCGAGATCCTCAAGGGCCTGCGCTCGCGCTTCGAGGAGCACCACCATGTCGCCTACACCAACGAGGCGCTGAAGGCGGCGGTGGACCTGTCGGTGAAGCACATTCCCGACCGGCTGCTGCCGGACAAGGCGATCGACGTGATCGACGAGGCCGGCGCGCGTCAGCGCCTGCTGCCGGAAGACCAGCGCACAGGCACGGTGGACGTCGGCGAGGTCGAGTACATCGTCGCGAAGATGGCGCGGATCCCGGCCAAGCAGGTGTCCGCCTCGGACCGCGACGTGCTGCGCAACCTCGAGCGCAACCTGAAAATGGTGGTGTTCGGTCAGGACCCGGCGATCGAGACGCTGGCCGCCTCGATCAAGATGGCCCGTTCCGGCCTGGCCGATCCGTCCAAGCCGATTGGCTGCTTCCTGCTGGCCGGCCCCACCGGCGTCGGCAAGACCGAGGTGACCCGGCAGTTGGCGATGCAGCTTGGCATCGAGATGATCCGCTTCGACATGTCCGAGTACATGGAGGGGCATTCGGTGTCGCGGCTGGTCGGTGCGCCTCCGGGCTATGTCGGCTTCGACCAGGGCGGGCTGCTGACCGAGGCGGTGACCAAGCACCCGCACGCGGTGCTGTTGCTGGACGAGATCGAGAAGGCGCATCCGGATGTGTTCAACATCCTGCTGCAGGTGATGGATCGCGGCGTGCTGACCGACACCAACGGCCGCGAGGCGAACTTCAAGAATGTGGTGCTGGTGATGACCACCAACGCGGGCGCGGCGATTGCCTCACGGCGCAGCATGGGCTTCGTCGAACAGAAGCACGAGTCGGACGCGATGGAGGTGATCCGTCGTCTCTTCTCGCCGGAATTCCGCAACCGGCTGGACGCCATCATCCAGTTCGGCGCACTCGACTTCGAGCACATCCTGCGGGTGGTGGACAAGTTCCTGATCGAGCTGGAGAGCCAGCTGTCGGAGAAGCACGTGAGCCTGGATGTGGACGCCGACGCGCGCCGCTGGCTGGCCGAGCATGGTTTCGACCCGCAGATGGGCGCGCGGCCGATGGCGCGGGTGATCCAGGAAAAGGTGAAGCGTGCCCTCGCCGACGAACTGCTGTTCGGCAAGCTGGCCGATGGCGGCCTGGTGCATCTGAGCGTGCACGAAGGCGAGCTGAAGGTCGACTGCACGGCGGCGACGGAAAACCTGCCGGTCGTGGTCGGCTAGGGATCCCGGCCGGATCCCCGACGCAGCGAAAAACAAAGGCGGCGCACTGCGCCGCCTTTGTTTTCATGGAGCTGCCATGGCCGTTGCCGCTGCCTGCGCGCAAGACGCCGCCGCAGGCAGCCGCCTGGCGGGCTACTTCATGCGGTACGTGATCCGGCCCTTGCTCAGGTCGTACGGGGTCATTTCGATCTTGACCTTGTCGCCGGTGAGGATGCGGATGTAGTGCTTGCGCATGCGACCGGAAATGTGGGCAATCACAACGTGCCCGTTCTCAAGTTGCACACGAAACATGGTGTTGGGCAGGGTCTCCTGGACCGTGCCCTCCATTTCGATGACGTCGTCTTTGGCCATGTGTTCCGGGGTTCACGCGCAACCGCCATGGCTGCGTAAGCCGATGAGTATGCCACGAATAGGTTTCTGGTTAAAGAAACATCAAGGCGGTTCAGGCGAAGTGCTCATCCAGCTTGCGCCGGATCTCCTGCTCGACCATCCCCTTGAGCGGGGTCAGCATCATGCCCAGCTCGGCCCTGACCTCGATCGCGTCGCTGCCCACGGCAATCGAGCCGCTGACCCCGGGCCGCGAAAACTTCAGGATGTCCCCCTGCCATTGCCCGGTCATGCCGAACTTTTCCTGCATGCGGGCAGCGACCTTGTCCACCAAAGCGCGGGCCTCGGCGGTCGGGAGCCGGTGAGGGCGGCGTATGTCGATCGTGGGCATCTGCGGGCTCCAGGGCAAAGCCCCATCTTAATGCCGCGGGGGATGATCGAGCGCGGCAGGCCGCATGCTAAAGTTTCGCGGTCTTTCGGCAGGCTCACCCATGCGCATTGAATTTCCCCATGCGGCCCGCGAGGATTTTCATTGGACGCAGGCGCATTTGCGTGTTGGCAGCGCGCCAGACAATGACCTCGTGCTGGCCGGCAGCCAGGCCGCTCCCCACCACTTGAGCATCCGCCAGGATCGCCGCGGCTGGATACTGCAGGTGCTGCCCCCGGCGGATCGCGTCCACGTCAACGCCCGCCCGGTGTACGAAGGCGCACTGCTTCGCCCTGGCGACGTCGTCAGCGTGGGGGATTGCCGCATGTTGCTGTGCGCCGATGAAGATCCTTCGCGGCGCACGCCCCTGATCCCGCCCGGGCCGGACGGCTGCACCGTCGCCTTGCGGGCGGTTTCCGGCCCGCTTTCCGGACGGGTGCTGGCCGTGCGCGACGGCGTGCTGCTTGGCCCGTCAGGCGCGTGGCCGCTGGAGCTGCCGCAGGGCGACACGGCGTCGTTGCGGATTGGATGGGACGACGGGAAGCTCATGCTCGACACGGTCCAGGCATCGGCGCGCCATCCGCTGCGGGTCAACGGCGTGGCGGTGTCGCGGGTCGCCTTGCAGCCGGGCGACCAGGTCGGCCTGGCCATGCACCGCTTCGTGCTCGATGCGCCGGGGATGGAGCCGGAGCCCGCGATCACGACGGCCGAGTTGCGGCCGGGCCATCTGCCCGAGGAAGACGCCGGCCCCGCCAGCGAGGTCTGGTGGCTGATCGCCACCGCCGCGGTCATCGCCCTGGGCATCGCGCTGGCCTTGCTGATCCGCCTGTGAGCCGGTGCCGCCGAGGCAGTTGACGCCCGCGTGCTGCGCTGCGCCATAATGCACCGACTATCTCGACAGGGTGAATCGCAGGTGAGCAGAGTGTGGAATTTCAGCGCAGGCCCGGCGGCATTGCCGCTGGCGGTGCTCGAGCGTGCCCAGCGCGAAATGCTGGACTGGAATGGCACCGGCTCCTCCGTGATGGAGCAGTCCCACCGCGGCAAGCCCTTCATCGCCATGGCGGCCCAGGCGGAAGCCGACCTGCGCCGGCTGATGGCGATACCGGACGAGTATGCCGTCCTGTTCCTGCAAGGGGGTGCCACCCAGCAGTTCGCGCAGATCCCGATGAACCTGGCCGGGGAGGGCGCCAGCGCCGACTACATCGACAGCGGCCACTGGAGCCAGAAGGCGATCAGCGAAGCGGCCGCCTATGTGCGCGTCAACGTGGTGGCCAGCGGCAAGGCCGACGATTATCGCCGGCTGCCGGCACCGGCCAGTTGGCGGCTCGACCCTCGGGCCGCCTACGTCCACTACACGCCGAACGAGACGATTCACGGCGTCGAGTTCCATCAGGTTCCCGATGTCGGTGCGGTGCCGCTGGTGGCCGACATGTCCTCCAATATCCTGTCCGAGCCGATCGACGTTTCCCGCTTCGGGCTGATCTATGCCGGCGCGCAGAAAAACATCGGCCCCTCCGGCCTGGTGGTGATGATCGTCCGGCGCGAGCTGTTGCAGCGAACCGGCCGCCCGATGGCGCGGATCTTCCGCTACGCGGAGCAGGCGGCCAACGATTCGATGCTCAACACCCCCAACACCTGGGGCTGGTACGTGGCCGGGCTGACCTTCCAGTGGCTGCTGGAGCAGGGTGGCCTCGAGGCCATGGCCGGGCGAAATCGGGAAAAGGCCGAGCTGTTGTATCAGGTGATCGACGGCTCGGACGGGTTCTACAGCAACCCGATCGAACGCGCCGACCGTTCGCGCATGAACGTGCGCTTCACCCTGCGCGACGCATCGCTGGACGCGGCATTCCTGCGGGAATCCGAAGCGGCCGGCCTGCTCGCCCTCAAGGGGCACAAGGCGCTGGGCGGCATGCGCGCCTCGCTTTACAACGCCGTCCCGGTGGAAGCCGTGCAGGCGCTGGGCGCGTTCATGCGGGAATTCGCCCGGCGACACGGCTGATTGCACAAATCCGGCATTTTTCAGGCAAGATGCCGTCCTGCGCGCGGACTTCTTTACATTTAGGCGGCTGAACCATGGCGGACGACAAGACACCCTTGAGCGAGATGCGCGAGCGCATCGACAGCATCGACCGGCATATCCAGCAGCTGATCTCCGAGCGCGCGGAACATGCCAAGACGGTCGCCAGGGTGAAGGGAGAGGGCTTGTCCGCCATCGACTACTATCGTCCCGAGCGCGAGGCCCATGTGCTGCGCATGGTGGTGGACCGCAATGCCGGCCCCTTGTCCGATGCCGAGATGGTGCGCCTGTTCCGCGAGATCATGTCGTCGTGCCTGGCGCAGGAAGACCCGCTGAAGATCGGTTTCCTCGGGCCGGAAGGCACCTTCAGCGAACAGGCAGTGCGCAAGCATTTCGGCCATGCCGCCTATGGCCTGCCGCTGGGCAGCATCGAGGAGGTGTTCCAGGAGGTCGCCGCCGGCCATGCCGACTTCGGCGTGGTGCCGGTGGAAAACTCGGGGCAGGGCATGATCCAGGTCACCCTGGACATGTTCCTCACCTCCGAGGCGACCATCTGCGGCGAAGTGGAGCTGCGCGTGCACCAATGCCTGCACTCGCAGGCCGGCAGGCTGGAGGATGTCAAGCGCGTCTATGCGCACGCGCAGTCGCTGCAGCAGTGCAAGACCTGGCTGCGCATCAACCTCCCCGGGGTGGAATGCATCGCCGTCGGCAGCAATGCCGAGGCCGCGAGGCTGGCACGCCACGCCGACGACGCGGCAGCGATCGCGGGCGAGACCGCGGGCAAGGTCTACGGCCTCAAGACGGTGGCCAACGGCATCGAGGACCGCGCCGACAACACCACCCGCTTCCTGGTCATCGGCCGTTCGCTGTTCCCGCCCTCGGGCAACGACCGCACGTCGCTGCTGATCACCGTCAACGACAAGCCCGGCGCGCTGTATGACGTGCTCAGCCCGTTTGCCCGCCATGGCGTCAGCCTGAACCGCATCGAGTCGCGGCCGGCGCATACCGGCAAGTGGCAGTACGCCTTCTTCATCGACGTCTCCGGCCATATCCACGATGAGACGCTGCAGGCCGCCGTGCACGACGTCGGCGCATCGGCGGCCACCATCCGCGTGCTGGGTTCCTATCCGGTGGCGCTGCCCTGAGCGGTCTGCGGATACCCTGGATCAACATGGAGAAGAGCGCTTGAATCATCTGGACTGGAGCAGCCGGCCGGGCCGCCCCCTGAACGGCAGCGTGCGCATACCCGGCGACAAGTCGGTATCGCACCGCGCGCTGATGTTCGGCGCCATCGCCGAGGGAATCTCGCCTATCCGCGGCTTTCTGGAAGGCGAGGATACCCGCGCCACCGCCGCCGCACTGGCGCAGCTGGGCGTGGTGATCGAGGCGCCATCGGCAGGCGAGCGGGTGGTGCATGGCGTTGGCCTGCATGGCTTGCGCGGGTCGGACCAGCCGCTGGACTGCGGCAACGCCGGTACCGGCATGCGCCTGCTGGCCGGCCTGCTGGCCGGGCAGGCATTCGACAGCACGCTGGTGGGCGACGCCTCGCTGTCGAAGCGGCCGATGCGCCGGGTGACCGATCCGCTGGCACAAATGGGCGCACGCATCGACACCGAGCAGGGCCTGCCGCCGTTGCGCATACATGGCGGCCAGCCGCTCCACGGCATCCGCTACGAACTGCCGGTGGCCAGTGCGCAGGTGAAGTCCGCGTTGCTGCTGGCGGGCCTCTACGCGCAGGGCGAAACCGAGATCATCGAGCCTCACCCGACCCGCGACTACACCGAGCGCATGCTGGCCGCGTTCGGCTGGCCGATCAGCTTCACCCCCGGCCATGCCCGGCTCGGCGGAGGCCATGCCTTGCGCGCCACCGCGGTGGACGTGCCGGCCGACTTTTCCTCGGCCGCGTTTTTCCTGGTCGCCGCCAGCATCGTGCCGGGTTCCGACCTGCGGCTGCCCGCGGTTGGCCTCAACCCGCGCCGCACCGGCTTGCTGCAGGCCCTGCGGCTGATGGGAGCGGACATCACGGTGGAGCATCCGCGCGAAAGCGGCGGCGAGCCGGTCGGCGACCTGCGGGTAAGGCATGCCCCGCTGCACGGCATCGAACTGCCCGAGGCGCTGGTGCCGGACATGATCGACGAATTTCCGGCGCTGTTCATCGCCGCCGCGGTGGCCAAGGGGCGCACGGTGATCCGCGGCGCCGCCGAGTTGCGGGTGAAGGAGTCCGACCGTCTCGCCGCCATGGCGACCGGCCTGCGGGCGCTCGGCGTGACGATCGGGGAAACGCCGGATGGCGCCAGCATCGAGGGCGGCACCATCGGTGGCGGCACGGTGCAGAGCCTCACCGACCACCGCATCGCGATGAGTTTCGCGGTGGCCGGGCTGGTGGCGGCCGCACCGGTGCGCATCGTCGACTGTCGCCACGTCGCCACCTCGTTCCCGGGCTTTCTCGAACTGGCCAATGGCTGCGGCTTCGACCTGCAGCGGGTCGACTGAACGGCGCGTGCCGGTCCGTGTATCGTGGCGGTCATCGCGACCGTCCGCCTGAAGGTCTTCCATGTCCCACGCCGTCCCCCGCTTCATTGTCGCGATCCCCGCCCGCTACGGCTCGACCCGGCTGCCGGCGAAGCCGCTGCGGCAGATCGGCGGCGTGCCGATGGTGGTGCGCGTGGCGCAGCAGGCGCTGCAGGCGGGCGCCTGCCAGGTGGTGGTGGCGGTGGACGATCCCCGCATCGCCGCGGCGCTGGACGGGATCGCTGGCGTGGACATCTGCATGACACGCAGCGACCACGCCTCCGGCAGCGACCGGCTGGCCGAATGCGCCGGGCACTACGGTTGGGCGGATGACGCCATCGTGGTGAACCTGCAGGGCGACGAGCCGTTCGCACCCGCCGCCGGCATCCGCGCGGTGGCGCAGGCGCTGGCCGCGGACGATGCGCCGATGGCCACCCTGGCCACGCCGATCGCCAGTGCCGAGGAGCTGTTCGACCCGAACGTGGTGAAGCTGGTGCGTGCCGCCAGCGGACGCGCCTTGTATTTCAGTCGCGCGCCGCTGCCCTGGGCCCGCGATGCGTTTGCCGGCGACCGCCATGTGCTGCCGCAGGGGACGCCGTTCCTGCGCCATATCGGCATCTACGCCTATCGGGCCGGCTTCCTGGCGCGCTATGCGGGGCTGGCCCGCACGCCGCTGGAACAGGCCGAGTCGCTGGAGCAGCTGCGCGTGCTTGAACACGGCCATGCCATCGCCGTGCGACTGAGCCCGGAACCGTTTCCGCCGGGGATCGATACCGAGGCCGACCTGCAGCGTGCCGAGCGGTGGCTGCAGTCAGGCGAGTGAGCCGGCTTTCCGCATTGCCATATCGCCCAGCGGCTAGAATGGGCGCATGCAATCCGCGCATCCGCCCCCCTTCGACGGCAAGGCCTTCGTCAGCACGCTTACCTCCTCGCCCGGTGTCTACCGCCATTTCGATGCGGCCGGCGAACTGCTCTACGTAGGCAAGGCCGGCAACCTGAAGAAGCGGGTGGGGAGCTATTTCCTGAAGCCGCGGATGGAGCCGCGCATCGCCGCGATGGTGGCGCAGATCGCCAGCGTCCAGGTCACGGTCACGCGCACCGAGGGCGAGGCGCTGCTGCTTGAATCGCAGCTGATCAAGTCACTCAAGCCGCGGTACAACATCCTGCTGCGCGACGACAAGAGCTATCCCTACATCTATCTTTCCGGCGGCGAGGACTACCCGCGGCTGGCCTTCCACCGTGGTTCGCGCAACCTGCCGGGACGCTATTTCGGGCCTTATCCCAGCACCTACGCGGTGCGCGAAAGCCTCAGCCTGATGCAGAAGCTGTTCAAGGTCCGCCAGTGCGAGGACAGCTATTTCCGCAACCGCTCGCGGCCGTGCCTGCAGCACCAGATCGGCCGCTGCACGGCGCCGTGCGTGCAACTGGTCAGCGTCGACGACTACCGCGGCGACGTGCGCCACGCCGAGATGTTCCTCGAAGGCCGCAGCAACGCGGTGATCGACGAACTGGGCGAACAGATGGAGCAGGCCAGCAATGCCCTGCAGTTCGAGCGCGCGGCCAGGCTGCGCGACCAGGTCGCCGCCCTGCGCCAGCTGCAGGCGCAGCACCATGTGCAGGGCGCCAGTGCGGACATGGACGTGATCGCCTGCTGCATCGAGGCCGGGCTGGCCTGCGTCAGCGTGCTGTTCTTCCGCAACGGCATCAGCCTGGGTACGCGCGACTTCTTTCCGCGCCTGCCGCTGGATGCCGAGCCGGCCGACGTGATGGTGCAGTTCATCGCGCAGTACTACCTCGAGCGGCCGGTTCCGCGCGAGTTGATCCTCGGCCAGCCGCTGGCCGACCAGCAGATTCTCGCCGAACTGCTGAGTGCGCAGGCCGGTCGCACGGTGGAGCTGAAATCCAGTGTGCGCGGTGAACGGGCGCAATTCCTGCAGATGGCCGAGCGCAATGCGCAGGCCTCGCTCACCGCGCGTCTGGCCAGCCGCCAGACGCTGGGCACCCGTTTTGACGACTTGCGGAAGATTCTGGACCTGGCGTCGCCGCCGCGCCGCATCGAGTGCTTCGACATCAGCCACACGATGGGCGAATTGACCGTCGCCTCCTGCGTGGTATTCGGTCCGGAAGGGCCGGAAAAATCCCATTACCGGCGGTTCAACATCAGTGGTATCACGCCGGGCGACGACTACGCCGCGATGCATCAGGCCCTGACCCGCCGCTTCCGCAAGGTCGCCGAAGGGGAGGGGGCGCGACCGGACGTCCTGCTCATCGACGGCGGCAGCGGCCAGGTGGCGCAGGCGCTGCAGGTGCTCGGGGATCTGCGGGTGACCGGCATCGAGGTCGTCGGCGTGGCCAAGGGCCCTGGACGCCGTGCCGGCGAGGAGACCCTGATCCTGGCACGCCATGAAGCGGGCAGCCTCGCTCGCGAGTTGCACCCGGGTTCCTCATCGCCGGCGCTGCACCTGGTCGCCGCGGTCCGCGACGAGGCCCATCGCTTCGCGATCAGCGGCCACCGCAAGCGTCGCGAAAAGGCGCGCGAGCGCAGCGTGCTGGAAGACGTGCCTGGCGTGGGCGCGCGACGCCGGGCGGCCCTGCTCAAGGCATTCGGTGGCCTGCAAGGCGTGGAAAGCGCAGGCATCGAGGAGTTGATGCAGGTGAAGGGGATTGATCGCGGCCTGGCCGAACGCATCTATGCAAGCATGCATGGCTGAATGGCGGTCGCGCTTTCATTCATGCGCCAGGCGATGGCGTGCGACACTGCGACCAAAGACACGGACCGAATCATGCGCATCAACCTGCCGACCTGGCTGACCCTGTTCCGAGTGGCCTTGCTGCCCGTGATGGTGGCGGTGTTCTACATCCCCTTTCCCGGGCACAACATCACGGCGGCGATCGTGTTCGTGCTGGCGGCGTTTACCGACTGGCTCGACGGCTTTCTGGCGCGGCGGATGAACCTGACCTCGGCATTCGGTGCCTTCCTCGATCCGGTGGCCGACAAGTTGATGGTGGCGGTGACCTTGTTCCTGCTGGTCCAGTCGCATCCCAGCAGCGGCTGGTCCAGCATCCTGATGGCGATTACCGCGGCGGTCATCGTGGGGCGCGAAATAAGCGTGTCGGCCTTGCGCGAATGGATGGCCGAGATCGGCATGAGCGCCACCGTGAAGGTGGCCCTGGTCGGCAAACTGAAGACGATGATGCAGATGGTGGCGCTGGTGGTGTTGATCGTCCAGCACGAAAAGGAAGCGACCGCGCTGCGCCTGTACCACATCGGCGAGGGCCTGCTGGTCATCGCCGGCGTGCTGACGATCTGGTCGGGTCTGTACTATCTGCGGGCGGCGTGGCCCATGCTGCGCGGCGACATGCCCGCCTCGCACGGCAAGGATGCCGACGGGGCGTGACCGGCGCGAACGCCTCGCGGCCGTCCGGGCTTGACGATCCTGTTTCACGTATTAGAATGCGCGGCTCCAATGCGGGAATAGCTCAGTTGGTAGAGCACGACCTTGCCAAGGTCGGGGTCGCGAGTTCGAGTCTCGTTTCCCGCTCCAGTTGCACGACCAAGCCCTGGCCCGTTCGGGGCTTTGTTTTTGGACGATGTGCCCGCGCAGCGCCGCACATCAGGCCAGGCCGGTCGGGAAAGGACAGCTTGGGAATGCCTTCGCGGCTATTCACAAGCCGCTCCAGTCTGGTATGATTCGCGGCTCAGATGCGGGAATAGCTCAGTTGGTAGAGCACGACCTTGCCAAGGTCGGGGTCGCGAGTTCGAGTCTCGTTTCCCGCTCCAGTTTCACGCAAAGCCTCGGACCACCGGGGTTTTGTTTTTTCCAGTCATCTGCGATCATCACGATCGCCGTACGACGGGCAATGGCCTGGTGGCAGAGTGGTCATGCAGCGGCCTGCAAAGCCGCGTACGCCGGTTCGATTCCGACCTAGGCCTCCATTGCAATCAAAGACTTGGCGCCCA
>JAGWIC010000115.1 GCA_028866435.1 Lysobacteraceae bacterium
CGATCGGCGCGCTGTTCATCCTGCTCGCCGGGCTCGGCTACCTGGAATGGTGCCGGCACCGGGCGGCCCTTGCCGGCGAGGGCTATGGCGACAACCTGGTCAACGAGCCGGCGCCGTTCGAACACGGTCGGCTGGCGCATCCGCTGGTCGCGCTGCTGCCGCTGCTGCTGGTCGGCGCGGGCAACAAGTTGCTGACCGACCTGATCCCGCGCGTCTACGGCAGCACGCAGTCGTTCGTGCCGGCGGTGGTCGGCAACGCCGCGCCGGTGGTGCAGCAGGTAGCGAAGATCGCCGCGATATGGGCCGTCGAGGGCGCGCTGCTGCTGGGCATCCTGTGCGTACTGCTGAGCGCATGGCGGCCGGTGGCGGCGCGTTTCGCCGAGGGCAGCAAGGCGGCGATCGGCGGCGCGCTGCTGGCGTCCATGAACACCGCATCCGAATATGGCTTCGGCGCGGTCATCGCCGCCCTGCCCGGCTTCAAGCTGGTGGCCGATGCCATGCATGCGATCCCGAACCCGCTGCTCAACGAGGCGGTTACGGTCACCGCGCTGGCCGGCATCACCGGCTCGGCCTCCGGCGGCATGAGCATCGCGCTGGGCGCGATGGCCGACACCTTCATCCACAACGCGCAGGCCGCCGGCATTCCGATGGAGGTGCTGCACCGGATCGCCGCGATGGCTTCCGGCGGCATGGACACGCTACCGCACAACGGCGCGGTGATCACCCTGCTGGCGGTCACCGGGCTGACCCACCGGCAGGCCTACAAGGACATCTTCGCGATCACCGTGATCAAGACCCTGGCCGTGTTGGTGGTGATCGCCACGTACTACCTCACCGGCCTGGTCTAGAAGCCCGACCTACGACGGCAGGGCGCCACCGAACCGGCTCCCGGCCGCTTGCCGGCGTCGCCCGGGCCGCGGCAGGCACCCGGCCGTGCCGGCACCCGCCAACGGTCACCGGCAGCGACTGCATGAACGGATGCCGCCCCGCGGCGGCCACCTGGTGCAGCAACTTGTCACATAAATCCGTATAATCCGCAGGTTAATCCCTCTGATAACCCACGTGGTGGCTGCAAGCGCCACCCGAGTGCTTTCCATGTCCATTGAAAACCTGCGCAACATCGCCATCGTCGCCCACGTCGATCACGGCAAGACCACCCTCGTCGACTGCTTGCTGAAGCAGTCCGGCACGCTGGCCGAACGCACCGTGCTGGCCGAACGCGTGATGGACTCGAACGATCAGGAAAAGGAGCGTGGCATCACGATCCTGGCCAAGAACACGGCCATCACCTGGCAGGGCAACCGCATCAACATCGTCGACACCCCGGGCCATGCCGACTTCGGCGGCGAGGTGGAGCGCGTGCTGTCGATGGTCGACTCGGTGCTGATCCTGGTCGATGCGATGGACGGCCCGATGCCGCAGACCCGCTTCGTGACGCAGAAGGCTTTCGCGATGGGCTTCAAGCCGATCGTGGTGATCAACAAGGTCGACCGCCCCGGCTCGCGCCCCGAGTGGGTCGTCGAGCAGGTGTGGGATCTGTTCGACCGCCTCGGCGCGACCCCGGAGCAGATGGACTTCCCGATCGTCTACGCCTCGGCCCTGAACGGCTATGCCGGCCTGGACGAGAACGTGCGCGAAGGCGACATGACCCCGCTGTACGAAGCGATCATGAAGCACGTGAGCAAGCCGGACGTGGACCCGGATGGCCCGTTCCAGATGCGTATCAGCCAGCTCGACTACAACAGCTTCGTCGGCGTGATCGGCATCGGCCGCGTTCAACGCGGCACCTTGAAGAAGGGCATGCCGGTCAGTGTCATCGATCGCCATGGCAAGAAGCGCCAGGGCAAGGTGATGCAGGTGCTGGGCTTCCTCGGCCTGGAGCGGATCGAGCAGGACAGCGCCGAGGCCGGCGACATCGTGGCCATCTCCGGCATCGCCGACCTGACCATCTCCGACACGATCTGCGCACTGGATACGCCCGAGGCGCTGCCCGCGCTGACCGTCGACGAGCCGACCATCTCGATGACCTTCCAGGTCAACAACTCGCCGTTTGCCGGCAACAAGGATCTCTCCGGCGGCAAGTTCCTGACCAGCCGCCAGCTGCGTGAGCGCCTGGATCGTGAGCAGGTGCACAACGTGGCCCTGAAGGTCGAGGAAGGTTCCGACGCCGACAAGTTCCTGGTGTCCGGCCGCGGCGAGCTGCATCTGTCGGTGCTGATCGAGAACATGCGCCGTGAAGGCTACGAGCTGGCGGTGTCGCGTGCGGAAGTGATCATCAAGGAGATCGACGGCCAGAAGATGGAGCCGATCGAGCAACTGGTGGTCGACGTGGAGGAAGTGCACCAGGGCGCCGTGATGGAAAGGCTCGGCGTGCGCAAGGGTCAGCTGAAGAACATGGAGTCCGACGGCAAGGGACGCGTGCGCCTCGACTACGAGATTCCGGCACGTGGCCTGATCGGCTTCCAGAACCAGTTCAAGACCCTGACCCAGGGCTCGGGCCTGCTGTTCCACGTGTTCGACCATTACGGTCCGAAGGAAGAGGGCCAGATCGCCAAGCGCCTCAACGGCGTGATGATCGCCAACGCCGGTGGCACCACGCCTGCCTACTCGCTCGGGCCGCTGCAGGAACGCGGCAAGCTGTTCGCCGCCGAAGGCGACAATGTGTATGAGGGCCAGCTGGTCGGCATCCACGCCAAGGACAACGACCTCACCGTCAACGTGATCAAGCCCAAGCCGCTGACCAACATGCGCGCCTCCGGCAAGGACGATGCGATCCAGCTGACCCCGGCGATCAAGTTCACGCTGGAACAGGCACTGGACTTCATCGACGACGACGAGCTGGTCGAGATCACCCCGAAGGAGATCCGCCTGCGCAAGAAGCACCTGACCGAGAACGACCGCAAGCGCGCCTCGCGCGGCTGAGGTTGCGGCAGCAGGCGATTGGACGGAGGCCGCCGCGAGGCGGCCTTCCGCATTGAACCACCCGTAGGAGCGCACCCTGTGCGCGATGGCCTTTGGGTGATGCAGAGCGGAAAAGCATCGCGCACAGGGTGCGCTCCTACACGGCCTTCGTGCCCCTGACCCGCAGGCCCGGCCGCTGCCTTGCCAACTTGCGCAACAGCTCGGCGAAGGCTTGCAGATCGTCGTGCCAGGGCGTGGCGTCGCGCCAGTACAGGGCGATCTCCCGCCCCGGCGACTGCCCCTTGAGCTTGGCCAGCACGATGTTCGGCATCGAGGCCAGCCGCTCGTGCGCCAGCGCGGGCACCAGCGCATAGCCGCCGCGCAGGCTGACCAGGGCCGCCAGGCTTTCCAGGCTCACGTCCTGCACGTGGCCGTGCTCGCCGCCGTCGCCGGCCAGCCCATCGGCATGGCTTTCCGCCATCAGCGTGGCTTCGGCCCGGTCGAGCTGGTCCAGCGCGATGTCGGCCTGGCCCGCCAGGGCATGATCCGCGCGCAGCATCAGCTCCCACGGCTCGGCGAACAGCAGGCGGGAGGCGATTCCGCTGACCTCGGGCGCGAGCGGCGCCAGCACGGCGTCGAGCTCCCCCTCCTGCAGGCGCCGCAACAGGCCGCGCGGCTTGCCCTCGGAGATGCCCAGCCGCACACCCGGGAAATATTGCGGGAACGGTGCGATCAGGTGCGGCAGCAAATACGGCCCCAGCGAGGCCGGCACGCCCAGGCGCAGCTCGCCACCGAAAGCGATGTCGCCCGCGCGGGCAAGCTGCTGCAGGTGTTCGGCCGAGGCAAGCACGGCATCGATCTGCTGCAGCAGCCGCTGCCCCCCGGCGGTTGGCACGATACGCCTGCCGCCGCGCTCGAACAGCGGCGAACCCAGCGCCGATTCGACCTTTTGCACCTGATGGGAGAGCCCGGATGGGCTGATGTGCATCGCCCGCGCGGCGCGGTTGAAACTGCCATGGCGCTGCACCGCCTGCACCAGGGTCAGGTCGCGCAGCGAAACGGCGGAGAGAGTCATCGAAATCATCGAATGCTGCATGTCATCAAAGGCGTTTGTGTGCGCTGGGGATCAAGGGCATGCTGGCTGGCGAAGTCGGGCCACCGGCATCTGGCGCAGTCTAACCGCCAGCGTGTGCGGGAAGTCGGCCGCGCCGTCGTCTTGAGGCGATCTGCACGCCGCCCTTACCGCATTTCAGTGATAATTGCCTCTTTGGCCGGGCTGGCGACGCCCCGTCGCCAAGGTCCAACCATCCCAGCCGCAGGATTCAGCCAGGAGCTCTCCCATGAAAGACACCTTTTCCGTACGCGACACCCTCGAAGTCAACGGCAAGAGCTACGCGTTTGCCAGCCTGGCCAGGCTGGGCCAGCGCTTCGACCTGAAGCGGCTGCCGTTCTCGCTGAAGATCCTGCTGGAGAACCTGCTGCGCCACGAGGACGGCGTGGACGTGACCGCGAAGGAAATCGAGGCGATCGCGAAATGGGACGCCAAGGCCGAACCGGACACCGAGATCGCCTTCATGCCGGCCCGCGTGGTGCTGCAGGACTTCACCGGCGTGCCCTGCGTGGTCGACCTGGCCGCGATGCGCGACGCGGTGGTCAAGCTCGGCGGCGACGCCACCCAGATCAACCCGCTGGCGCCGGCCGAACTGGTCATCGA
>JAGWIC010000060.1 GCA_028866435.1 Lysobacteraceae bacterium
CAGTCGTAGCTGTGCAGCGCGTCGAGCTTGCGCACGGTCTCCTCGTGGAAGGCCTCGGCCGAGGGCGCCTTGTGGAAGTACAGGTAGCCGCCGAAGATCTCGTCCGAGCCCTCGCCGGACAGCACCATCTTCACCCCCATCGCCTTGATCCGCCGCGCCAGCAGGTACATCGGGGTGGCGGCGCGGATGGTGGTGACGTCGTAGGTCTCGATGTGGCGGATCACTTCGGGCAGTGCGTCCAGCCCCTCCGCGAAGGTGTAGACGAAGCCATGGTGCACGGTGCCCAGCGCGTCGGCGGCGATCTTCGCGGCGGCCAGGTCGGGAGAGCCGTCGAGCCCGATCGCGAACGAGTGCAGGCGCGGCCACCAGGCTTCGCTGCGGTCGTCGTCCTCGACCCGCTCGCGGGCGAACTGGGCCGCGCAGGCGGCCACCAGGGACGAGTCCAGGCCGCCGGAAAGCAGCACGCCATAGGGCACGTCGGTCATCAACTGGCGATGCACGGCCGCCTCGAACGCCTGGCGCAGGGCGGGCGCGGCGATTTCCTCGCCGCGGGTATGCTCATAGTCGCGCCAGGGCTTGTGGTAGTAGCGCTGCAGCTCGCCGGTGGCGCTGTCATAGACATGGCCGGGAGGAAACGTGCCGACATCGGCGCAAACGCCGACGAGGGCCTTCATTTCCGACGCCACGCACAGCCGCCCCTGCTGGTCGTGCCCCCAGTACAGCGGGCACACGCCGAGCGGGTCGCGGGCGATGATGTAGCGCCGCGCCTGGCTGTCCCACAGCGCAAACGCGAAAATGCCGTTGAGCTTGCCGACGAAATCCGCGGGGTCCTCGCGGTAGAGCGCGTTGATCACCTCGCAGTCGGAGCCGGTGGTGAAGTCGTAGTCGCTGCGGCTGCGCAGGTCGCGATGGTTGTAGATCTCGCCGTTCACGGCCAGGGCGAGGCCGCCGCCGCGCGAGCGCAGCGGCTGCGAGCCGCTGGCCGGGTCGACGATGGCCAGCCGCTCGTGCACCAGGATCGCGCCGGCATCGACAAAGACGCCGCTCCAGTCGGGACCGCGGTGACGCTGGCGCTGCGACAGTTCGAGTGCCTGCCGGCGCAGGACGGTCAGGTCGTCGCCTGGCTGCAGATCGAATATTCCGAAAATCGAACACATGGTGCCTTTCCTCTCAAGTGGGTCGCGGTTTGATTGAAGGTCCGGCCATCGATGGCCGGTTTTGCAGCTTGCGAACGGATTCGCGGAAAGCAGGAAGCAGAAAAGCAGAAGGCCCGCACTGGGCGGGCCTTCATCGCGTGGTTTCGTGGAGACTTGTAGCTACGCGCGGGCCCGCCAGTGATTGGCGTAATTGTTCGCGCGATTATTGTTGACCGCCGGCACGAGGTCGCGCGCCGCGGAGGCGACGAGCTTGTTCAGGCGGGCGGTGATGAGTTCCATGCCCCAACTTGAACAGATCGCGAGGCCATTGGCAAGGGGTTTGTGATTTGCGCTGGCCAGTGGCGATCCGTTCAATCCTGGGCCAGCCACTGCCTGGCCGCGGCCAGCTCGGTGCCGTGGAACAGCCGGAACTTGGCCGGGACGGCAAAGCCGAAGGCGGTGGCGGCGGTACGCAGCCACGGCACGTCGGTGACCAGGGCAACGCGCTCCCAGCCGCTGAAATGGCGCATGCCGAGCTTGGCGTCGTCCCACATCGCACCCGGGTCGAAACCGGTGAAATCCTCGGCCGTCACGTACAGCATGCGCAGCTTGCGATTGAGCGCGAAGGCCGCCTCGACATCCGGCACGATAATGCTTTCGTAGTCCGCCGACGTCACCTGTCCATGGGCACGAAAACCCACGGTGCCCGCCGGCAATCCCTCGATCTGTGCAATCACGGTCGTTCTCCTTCGATTGGCCTGGCGCAAGCATGGATCATCGGGCGTGAAGGGATTTTGACCACGATCAAGCCGGCTCGATATGGCGCAGCAGCAACCGCGGCGCCTCGCGGCCCTGCCAGTCGTTGATGGTCAGCTCGTAGGCGGCACGCAGCCGTGCCGGCGGCGGCTGGCCGTGGTAGGCGTTGAACATCACCGCGTCATGCACGGCGCCGTCGCGCGGGTCGCGCAGTTGCAGGCGCAGGTGGCGCTCACCCATCACCTTCCAGCTGGCGCAGTCGAACAGGTTGTCGAACAGCGGTTCCGGAAAGGCCTGCCCCCACGGGCCGGCCTGGCGCAGCTGCCGCGCCAGCGCCAGCGAGGCGCAGCCCGCTGGCAGTTCGCCGTCGGTATACAGCACCGCCTGCAGCCGCTCGGGTTCGATCGTTTCGCGCGCGACGGCGTCGAAGGCGGCGGCGAAGCGGCCGTAGTCGGCCGTTTTCAGGCTCAGTCCCGCCGCCATGGCGTGGCCACCGAAGCGCTCGATCAGCCCTGGCTGGCGCGCGTCGATGGCCGCCAGCGCATCGCGGATGTGGAAGCCGGGGATGGAGCGCGCCGAGCCGCGCAGGCTGTGCGGCTCGTCCTCGCTGGCGGGGGCGAACGCGATCACCGGGCGGTGCAGCCGGTCCTTCAGCTTGGAGGCCACCAGGCCGATCACGCCGGCGTGCCAGGATGGCTCGAACAAGGCCACGCCGATCGCGCTGACGTCGCTCAGGCCGACCACCATCCGCTCGGCTTCGGCCACCATCGAGGCCTGCAGGTCGCGACGCTCCAGGTTGATCGCGCTGAGCTGCTCGGCGCAACGGCGGGCGTGGGCGACGTCGTCGCTGAGCAGGCATTCCACGCCCAGCCGCATGTCCTCCAGCCGGCCCGCCGCGTTCAGTCGCGGCGCGACGGCAAAACCCAGGTCGCTGGCACACAGGGTCGGCAGGCTGCGCCTGGCGGATTCGACCAGGGCGGTGATGCCGGCGCAGGCGCGCCCGTCGCGAATGCGCTGCAGGCCGGCCGCCACCAGCACGCGGTTGTTGAAATCCAGCGGCACCAGGTCGGCCACCGTACCCAGCGCGACCAGGTCCAGCAGGCAGGAAAGATCGGGGCGCGGGCCCGGTCCAGGGACACGGCCGGGGCTGGCTGTTTGCCGATCAGCGCGGTCGGGCGGATCACGCGGGTACAGCTTCGCGCGCAAGGCCAGCAGCAGGTAGAACATCACCCCCACCCCGGCCAGCATCTTGCTCGGAAACAGGTCGCCGGCCAGGTTCGGGTTGACCATGGCATCGCAGGCCGGCAGTTGCCCGCCGGGCAAGTGATGGTCGGTGACGATGACGCGGATGCCGCGCGCGCGGGCCACCGCGACGCCGGCCACGCTGGCCACGCCGTTGTCGACGGTGACGAGCAGCTGCGGCGCCGGCTGCAGCGACTCGACCAGGGCCGGGCTCAGGCCGTAGCCGTGCACGAACCGGTGGGGGATGGCGTAAGCCACCCTTCGCGCGCCAAGCATGCGCAAGCCGCGTACCGCCACCGCCGTGCCGGTGGCGCCATCGCAGTCGTAGTCGCCGGCGATCAGGATCGTCCAGTCCTCGCGCATGGCCTGCAGCAGCAGGTCGACGGCCTGGTCCAGGCCGCCCAGCGTCTGCGGCGACAGCATGCGCGCGAGGCGATGGTCGGCCGCGTCCGGGGTGAGCACGCCGCGTGCGGCGTAGATCTCCTGCAGCACCGGGTGGACCGTGTCCGGCCAGCCGCTGGGCGCGCCGCGGCGCTCGCGGCGGCGCAGCTGCAGCGGGTTCAACGCCCTGCCCCGCGCCAGAACCGCCAGCGGTGCCACGGCTTGTGCAGCCAGCGTTCGCCGCTGCTGGCATGCAGCCGTACCGGCCATCGGGCCAGCAGCGGCTGCAGGCGTGGCCACCAATGCTGCGCCACCTCGTGTGCGGGCAGATCCTGCAGGTCGATCAGCCAACCGGCGCGGGCGGCGGCGACGGTGTCGGCGGTGCGGTCCAGATGCACCCGGTCGGCGGCGGCGGCCAGTGCGCTGAGCAACAGGTCGTCGCTGACCACCCCGCGCAGGTCGCTGCGTACCGATTTCGGCAGCGGGCCGCCGCCCCACAGCCACAGGCTGTTGACCGGCGCCAGCCCGCGCTCGCGTCGCTCCGCGTTGAGCGGGTGCTGGTGCAGCAGCACCTGGATGTCGTTGAGCAGGATGCGCCAGCGGCGGCCTTCGGCACCGCCGGGAAGGTGCTGGGCCAGATTCTCGCCCAGGGCCTGCTCGGGTGCGGCGAAATCGGGCAAGGCAAGATCGCGCGGCAATTGCACATGCCAGCGATCGGGGGTGGAAACCAGCAGCCGCATCCCGGCTTCCTCGAACAGCGGCTGCAGCGCCGCGGCCAGGGCCTGCGCCTCGTCCATCTGCAGCTGCAGACGGCCGCAGGCCAGCAGCCGCGCCCCGGTCATATCCGGCTGCACCCAGGCCGGGTCGGCGCATAGCCAGTGCGTGTTGGCCGCGTCGCCGGCAAGAAAGTCGCGGGTGATCGCCGCCGCGGGCAGCCGGCGGTCCACGCCGGCGAAATATTCCCCCAGGCCGGCAAGATAGCCCGACGGGCCGTCGCCGAGCCGGTCGGCACGGGCCAGCACCGCCCGCAGCGGATGATCCGGCTCGACCGCGGACAGCGCCGGCAGCCACAGCTGCAGTGCTTGCTCCGCCTGCGTGTCCACGCCGGCGCTCAGGCTTCCAGTTGCTCGACCAGTTGCAGCCATTCGGTCTCCAGTGCCTCCTTTTCCTGGCGCAGCTCGGTCTGACGCTGGCCCAACTGCATCATGTCCCGGGTGGGGCCGTTGTAGGTGGCCGGGTCGGTCAGCCGGGCCTCCAGCGCCGCCAGCTCGCCGTCGATCGTGGCGGTGCGGGTTTCGATCCGCTTCACCCGCTGCCGCGCGGTCTTCTCCTGCTCCCGCTGGGCGTTGCTCTGGCGCCGGCGCTCCTCGGGCGAGGCCGCCGGCACGACCGGCTTGCCGGCCGCGACTTCCGCCTTGGCCGCCTTCTTGCTGGCCGAGCCGCGCGTCTTCAGCCAGCGCGCGTAGTCGTCGAGGTCGCCGTCGAAGCTTTCGACGACGCCATCGGCCACGCGCCAGAAGCTGTCGCAGACCATGCCGAGCAGGTGGCGATCGTGCGAGACCAGCACCAGCGCACCTTCGAAGCCCGCCAGTGCGTCGGCCAGCGCCTCGCGCATGTCCAGGTCGAGATGGTTGGTCGGCTCATCCAGCAGCAGCAGGTTGGGCTTGTCCCAGGCGATCAGCGCCAGCGCCAGGCGGGCGCGCTCGCCGCCGGAGAAACCGTCGACCGACTCGAACGCGCGGTCACCGGCGAAATTCCAGGTGCCGAGGAAATCGCGCATGACCTGCGTCGCCACCCCGGGCGCCTTGTCCTGCAGGTGGTCGAGCGGGCTGGCGCCCTCGCGCAGGCTTTCCACCGTGTGCTGGGCGAAGTAGCCGATCCGCAGATCCTTGTGCGACTTGCGCTCCCCCGTGAACGGCGCGAGCTCGCCCACCAGGGTCTTGACCAGGGTGGATTTGCCCGCGCCGTTGGGGCCGAGCAGGCCGATCCGCTGGCCCGCCTCGAGGCTGAAGCGCACGTCGGAGAGGACGATGTTGGCCACCTCGCCGTGCTGGCCCTGGCCGGCGGGGTCGTGCAGGTAGCCGGCGGCGATGTCCTCCAGTTGCAGCATGGAATCGGGCACGCGGGCGGGCTTGGCGAACTCGAAACTGAAGCCGCGCTCGACCCGCACCGCCTCGGTGCCGGCCAGCTTCTCCAGCCGCTTCATGCGCGACTGCGCCTGCTTGGCCTTGGTCGCCTTGGCCTTGAAGCGGTCGATGAAGGACTGCAGGTGCGCCCGCTCGGCCTGCTCGCGCTCGTGCGAGATCTGCTGCTGGCGCAACTGCTCGGCGCGCAGGCGCTCGAACGCGCTGTAGTTGCCGGTATAGAGCCTGGCCTTGCCGTCGTTGAGGTGCAGGGTATGGGTGATCACCCCATCGAGGAACTCGCGGTCGTGCGAGATGATCAGCAAGGTGCCCTGGTAGCGGCGCAGCCATTCCTCGAGCCACAGCACGGCGTCGAGGTCGAGATGGTTGGTGGGTTCGTCCAGCAGCAGCAGGTCGGAGGGGCACATCAGCGCCCGGGCCAGGTTCAGCCGCCCACGCCAGCCGCCGGAAAACTCCTGCACGGCGCGCTCGTGGGTCTCCGGCGCAAAGCCCAGGCCATGCATCAGCCGCCCGGCGCGGGCACGACCGTCGTAGCCGTGCAGTTCCTCGATGCGCTGGTGCGCCTCGGCCATCGCCTCCATGTCGCCGCGTTCGCCCGCCTCGGCCTCGGCGCGCAGCGCCTCGGCCAGTTCCACGTCGCCGCCCAGCACATAGTCGATCGCCGCGTCCGGCAGCGCGGGCGTTTCCTGGTCGACCGAGGCCAGCCGCAGCTTGGCCGGCAGGTCCAGCTCGCCGGCGTCGCTCTCCAGCTTGCCCTGCAGGGCCGCGAACAGGCTGGATTTGCCGCAGCCGTTGCGGCCGATCACGCCCAGCCGCCAGCCGCCCTGGATGACCAGGTCGATGTCGGAAAGCAGCAGTCGCGTGCCGCGGCGCAGGGCGAAGTGTCGAAACGAAATCATGAAAAACCGTATCCAGGCCGGCCAGGCATTCGCCCGCAGCCGACCATGATAGCGTCGATACGGCTATTCTCGAGCAAACCGTCGTGGCTGCGCGGGCGCGGGACGAATGCCCAACCCATCGCAATGAACGCCGCCCGACATGGCGTAGCATGGGCAGTTCTGCTACAACGACGCCGCATACAGTCCGGTCTGGAGAGGGGAGCCATGGTCAAGTTCACGCGCAGTCTTTCGATCGTCGCCATGATGGTCGCCGTTGCCGGCGTCGGCATCTCGTCGCCGGCCCAGGCGGCACAGTCCGGCAAGGGCGACAGCCTGCTGATCCACCGCGTGCAGCAGGAAAAATCCATGCACCTGCCCCGTCGCGGGCTGACCATGGGCCAGGTCGAGAAGGGCTGGGGCGCCCCGCAGCGCAAATTGGCGCCGCGCGGTGGCGACAGCAAGCGGCACCCGCAGATCAATCGCTGGGAATACCCCACCTTCATCGTCTATTTCGAACACAGCCACGTGATCCACTCGGTGCTCAACACGCCGGCCGGCAACAACACCGACCCGTCCGCCGCGCACTGAATCCCCGGCAGTCCCGCTGCGGCCGGTGGCGACACGGGCCGCTTTTTCATGGGCCATATCCCTTGGATGCCCCCTCCGGACACCCCGCGGGCGTGCAAATCGGCCGTCCTGGCGCCTCGGCGCGGCGCAATCGCCTAAAATGCGCGCCCCGGTGCCGCTGCAGGCGCCACAATCCACGCACGAGAATCCCGTCATGACCGACCAATCCCTGCGCCTGCCGGCCGAATGGGAACCGCAGGCCGCGGTACTCATCGCGTGGCCGCATGCCGGCACCGACTGGGCCGAACGCCTCGCCCCGGTGGAAACCACCTACGTGGCGCTGGCCGCCGCCGTGACCCGGTTCCAGCACCTGATCGTGGTGGTGGCCGACGACGCGCTGCGGACCCACGTCGAGACCCTGCTCGGCGAGGCAGGCGTCGATCCCGCCCGCGTCCGTCTCGTCGAGCTGCCCTATGACGACACCTGGCTGCGCGACTCCGGCCCGATCACCCTGCAGGGTGGCGCCGCGGGCTTCCAGCTCACCGACTTCCGCTTCACCGGCTGGGGCGGCAAGTTCGGTGCCGATCGGGACGACGCGCTGGTCGCCGGACTGGCCCAGGCCGGCGTGTTCGGCCACGCCGTGCACAAGCGCGTGGACTGGGCGCTGGAAGGCGGCGGCATCGAGAGCGACGGCGCGGGCACCGTGCTGACCACCTGGCGCTGCCTGGTGCAGCGGCACCCTGAGCAGTCGCGCGAGGAGATGAGCGCGATCCTGCGCGACAGCCTGCATGCCTCGCGCGTGCTGTGGCTGGACCACGGCTACCTCGAGGGCGACGACACCGACGCGCACATCGACACCCTCGCCCGCTTCGCGCCGGGCGAACGCATCGTGTTCCAGGCCTGCGACGATGCCGCCGACCGGCATCACGACGAACTGCAGCGCATGGCCGCCGAACTGGCCGCGCTGCGCACCGTCGACGGCCGCCCGTACCGGCTGCATCCGCTGCCGTGGGCACAGCCGATCATCGACGAAGGCCGCCGGCTCGCCGCCTCCTACGCCAACTACCTGATCGTCAACGGCGCCGTGCTGGTGCCGGCCTACGGCGACAAGGCCGACGACGAAGCCGCGCGCATCATCGGTGAAGCACACCCCGGCCGCGTCGTGGTACAGGTGCCGTGCCGCCCGCTGATCTGGCAGAACGGCAGCCTGCACTGCATCACCATGCAATTGCCGCTGGGCCTGACCTGAGTTTCTGCCGCTTCGGCTAGACTTCACGGTCTGCCGAGCCAGGCAACACCCGGATTGAAGCCGATGACCCGCCACACCCTCAAGGTCGCGCTGCTGCAGGAAACCGACCGCGGCAGCCGCGACGCCAACCTCGATGCCATCGAAACCGGCCTGCGCGCCGCCGCCACGGCCGGCGCCGAACTGGTGCTGCTGCAGGAACTGCACAACGGCCCGTACTTCTGCCAGCACGAATCGGTCGACGTGTTCGACCAGGCCGAGAGCATCCCCGGCCCGGGCACCGCGCGCATCGGCAAGCTGGCCGAGGAACTGGAACTGGTGGTGGTCGCCTCGCTGTTCGAGCGACGTGCGGCCGGGCTCTACCACAACACGGCGGTGGTCTTCGACTGCTCCGCGACGATCGCCGGCATCTACCGCAAGATGCATATCCCGGACGATCCGGCGTTCTACGAAAAGTTCTACTTCACCCCGGGCGACCTCGGCTTCGAACCGATCGACACCTCGGTCGGCCGGCTCGGCGTGCTGGTGTGCTGGGACCAGTGGTACCCGGAAGCGGCGCGCCTGATGGCGCTGGCCGGGGCCGAACTGCTGCTCTACCCCACCGCGATCGGCTGGGACCCGAACGACGCGCAGGCCGAGAAGGATCGCCAGCGCGACGCCTGGATCACCGTGCAGCGCGGCCATGCCATAGCCAACGGCCTGCCGCTGCTCGCCTGCAACCGCACCGGCTTCGAAGCCGATCCCAGCGAGGTCGGCGCCGGCATCCAGTTCTGGGGTTCCAGTTTCGTCGCCGGCCCGCAAGGCGAGTTCCTGGCGCAGGCCGGCACCGATGCGCGCGGACTGCTGCTGGCCGAGGTCGACCTGGCGCGCAGCGAGCAGGTGCGCAGGATCTGGCCGTTCCTGCGCGATCGCCGCATCGACGCGTATGCCGACCTGCTCAAGCGTTATCGTGACTGAGCATTCGCCCGTCGCTTGCTCCACGCCATGGCCGTCCCCATGCTTGGACTTTCCCCCTCCGAACGGCCTGCAGATCGCATGAGCGTTACCGATACCGAAGCCCCCTCCCTGCCCGCCGCGTTGCAGGGACAGCCGATCGAGCGCGTGCAGCGCGATGGCGTGGAATACGTGCTGCTCGGCACCGCCCATGTATCGCGCAGCAGCATGGAGGCGGTCGATGCCCTGCTCGCCAGCGAGCATTTCGATGCAGTGGCGGTGGAGCTGTGCGAGAGCCGCGCGCAAAGCATGCGCGATCCGGACGCGTTCAAGCAGATGGACCTGTTCAACGTCATCCGCCAGGGCAAGGCCGGCATGGTGGCGGCCAGCCTGGTGCTGTCGACGTTCCAGAAGCGCCTGGCCGACCAGTCGGGCATCCAGCCCGGCGCGGAAATGAAGGCCGCAATGGATGGCGCCGAACAGCGCGGCCTGCCGCTGTGGCTGATCGACCGCGAAGTCGGCACCACGCTCAAGCGCGCCTGGCGCAGCGTCGGTTTCTGGCAGCGCTTCAGCCTGCTCGGCGGCTTGCTGGCCAGCGTGTTCGAGCGCGAGGACATCGGGCAGGCCGAAATCGAGAAACTGAAAGAGGGCGACCTGCTCGAGAGCGCGTTCAGCGAATTCGCCAGCGAGTCACGCCCGCTGTACGACAGCCTGATCGGCGAACGCGACGGCTTCATGGCCGCGCGCCTGCGCGAGGAGGCCGGCCGCGGCTCCCCCGGCGAGCCACGCCGCGTGCTGGTGGTGATCGGCGCCGGCCACCTCAAGGGCCTGTGCAGCCACTTGCGCGAAGACCGGGCGGATCCAGCCACTACCGTGGCCGAACTCGCCGGCACCCCGCCCAAGGCACGCTGGCCCAAGTGGGTGGCCGGCGGCCTAGTGCTGCTGGTGTTCGTCGCCATTGCCTGGGCGTTCCATCGCAACACCGCGCTGGGCACGCAGGCGCTGCTGGCGTGGGTGCTGTACACCGGCGGCTTCTCCGCCATCGGTGCGGTGATTGCCGGCGCCCACCCGCTGAGCGTCATCGCCGCCTTCATCGCCGCCCCGATCAAGCCCTTCCGCCCCGGCATTCCCTCCGGCGGCATCAGCGCCATGGTCGAAGCCTGGGTGCGCCGGCCCCGGGTCGTCGACTTCGACACCCTGCGCGACGACATCGTGCACTGGAGCGGATGGTGGAAAAACCGCGTGGCACGCACCCTGCTCAACTTCTTCCTGGTCAGCACCGGCACCATCATCGGCGAATACACGGCCGGCATCCACATCTTCAAGAGCCTGATCTGACCCGCCGGCCCGCTACGGGCGCCGCCACCGCGCATGTTACGATGCGCGCCGCGCGCAAGCCCCGTCGGGTGCGGAGGGCGAAACGGGGGCAGGCAAGGGACGCGAAACCCCGTTGTCGATTCCCTTTTTGTAAAAACGCGGGTCACGAAGCCGATTGCCGCGCGGTTTCCCGGTCGTCGAACCAGCGGTCCGGATCGGCTCGCCCAGGTTCCTGATGTCGCCCCTGAGCCAGGTGGGCGGTAAAGTTGAAACAAGCCCGGCTTGCCCGGGCGAACATCGGCTCGGCAACGAGTCAAACCAGCCCGAGTGGTGAAACTGGTAGACACAAGGGACTTGAAGCAATTTGAGCCCTCCGCGGGAAACCCCGGAGGTGACGCCCGTCAAATTCGGTGAACGCCCTGGACGCCGCAGGCATTCGAGCCAACGCCGAGCCAAGCCTCCGATCCAAAGTCAGGGGAAGGTGTAGAGAGCAGACGGCGGGCACCTAAAGCCGGCAAGGCCATGGTGAAGGCGTGCTCCAGACCACGAACAGCGCTCGCGCTGGCGGCGAAAGCCGAAGTGGCAAGAAAATCCCTCGACCTCGCGGTCATGCCGGTTCGATTCCGGCCTCGGGCACCATTCAGCGCCGCCCCTCACCAGGGCGGCTTTTTCATGAAATCCACTGCCGCACCCGATCGACGGAACCGCGGTGCGCGCGTGGGCATCCGTGTCGCTCCACCGGGCCTTGGCGCAGGCCGCCCCTCGAAAATTGCGCCCACGCCATTGCCGACCCACTCCCCGACAGTCTTGCAATTTGAGACGGCGCGCCGCCATGCTGAAAAAGGCGGAGCACCGAAGGGGGGGGACATGGACACCAACCAATTCACGCCCACGGATCTCAAATCGATCCTGCACTCGAAGCGGGCGAACATCTACTACCTTGAGCATTGCCGCGTGTTGGTCAACGGTGGCCGCGTCGAGTTCGTCACCGACGAGGGCAAGCGCTCGCTCTACTGGAATATCCCGATCGCCAACACCACCACGGTCATGCTCGGCACGGGCACATCCATCACCCAGGCGGCGATGCGCGAACTGGCCAAGGCTGGTGTGCTGGTCGGCTTTTGCGGTGGCGGTGGCACACCGCTGTTCAGTGCCAACGAGGTGGATATCGAGGTCGCGTGGTTTACCCCGCAAAGCGAGTACCGCCCCACGGAATATCTGCAGGCCTGGGTGCGTTTCTGGTTCAAGGACGAGGGCCGGCTGCACGCCGCCAAGGCCTTTCAACATGCACGGCTGCAACGCGTGGAACAGCACTGGACCGGCAGCCGGGCGCTTCGCGATGCCGGCTTTGCCGTGTCGATCGAGGCGCTCAAGGATGTGCTGCACCGGTCGCACGGCGCGATCGACACCGCCCCGGACCAGACTTATCTGTTGACCGAAGAGGCACGCCTGACCAAGGAACTGTTCAAGCTGGCGGCCCGTGCCGTGAACTACGGCCCGTTCACCCGCGCCAAACGCGGCGGCGGCACCGATCCGGCCAACCGCTTCCTCGATCACGGCAACTACCTGGCCTATGGCCTCGGCGCCACTGCCACCTGGGTGCTCGGCCTGCCGCACGGCCTTGCCGTGCTGCACGGCAAGACCCGGCGCGGCGGCCTGGTGTTCGACGTCGCCGACCTGGTCAAGGATGCGGTGGTGCTGCCGCAGGCGTTTCTTTCCGCCATGAATGGCGACGAAGAGCAGGCATTCCGCCAGGCCTGCATCGACAGCCTCACGCGGACCGAAGCGCTGGATTTCATGATCGATACGCTCAAGTCCGTCGCCATCGATACCGCCGCGGACATGGCATGAACATCCTGCTGATCTCGCAGTGTTCCAAGCGCGCGCTGACGGAAACCCGCCGCATCCTCGATCAATTCGCCGAACGCCGCGGCGACCGCACCTGGCAGACCCCGATCACCCGGGACGGGCTGGACACCCTGCGCCGCCTGCTACGGAAAACGGCACGCAAGAATACCGCGGTCGCCTGCCACTGGATTCGCGGGCTGGACCACAGCGAGCTGCTGTGGGTGGTGGGTGATGCCAGCCAGTTCAACGAGCAAGGCGCGGTGCCTACCAACACCACCCAGGCCGACGTGCTGCGACGCAAGGACGAAAACGACTGGCACGGCCTTCACGACATCCACCTGCTCTGCGCCCTGGCGGCGCTGCTGCATGACCTGGGCAAGGCGTGCCTCGCGTTTCAGATGCGGTTGAAAAACCCCCTCGCCGAGCGCAACCAATACCGGCACGAGTGGATATCGCTGCGCCTGTTCCAGGCGTTCGTCGGCCCCGGTGCCTCGGACGAAGCATGGTTGCGGCGCCTGACGGAACCGACCGCCGAAGACGACGCCAGCTGGCTGGCCCCGGGCCGCTTGCAGCGCGACGGTCTGGACACACCGGTCGATGCACCGCTCGCCACCTTGCCACCACTGGCCCAGGCCGTGGCCTGGCTGGTCGTCACGCATCATCGGCTACCGGTGATGCCGTCGCGGGACGAAAAAGGCCGGCCTCGTTGGCTGGGTGCCAAGGTACCCGACTTCCGCGCCAGCCAGCTGAATGATCTGCTGGGCAAGATCGGCCCGCTCTGGAACGAACTTCCCACCACCGACGACCGCAAGGTGATCGAAGCGTACTGGCAGTTCCCGCAGGGGTTGCCGGTCACTACGCCGCTGTGGCGCAATCGTGCCGCGAGGCTGACCCGGCAACTATGGGAGCGCTTGCGCCAACCGGACAACCGACCCTGGCTGGACGATCCCTACGTGATGCACGTGGCCAGGCTTGGCCTGATGCTGGCGGACCATCACTATTCCGGGCTGACCAAGCAAGCGGAACGCGAACGCGGCGAGCCGGGTTACCCGGTCTATGCCAATACCGACCGCGCCACCGGCGACTACAACCAGCCCCTGGACGAACATCTGCTGGGTGTCGAAAAGCACGCCGGCACCATCACCCACGCCCTGCCCGGCTTCGAGCGCAAGTTGCCGCGACTGGTGCGCCACAAGGGCCTGCGCAGGCGCAGCCAGGACGAACGTTTCCGCTGGCAGGATCGCGCGGCCGACCTCGCCGCCTCGATGCGCGAACGAGCGCGACACCAGGGCGCCTTCATCGTCAACATGGCATCCACAGGCTGCGGCAAGACGCTCGCCAACGCCCGCATCATGAACGCACTGGCCGATCCGCAGCAGGGGTTGCGCTGCGCGTTTGCGTTGGGGTTGCGCACGCTGACCCTGCAGACCGGGCGTGCCTTTCGCGACGCGATGCACCTGTCCGATGACGAACTGGCCATCCGCGTCGGTGGCACCGCCAATCGCGAACTGTTTGCCTACCACGAGCGCCTGGCCGAACGCAGCGGGTCAGCCTCCACGCAAGCGCTGTTGCCTGACGACGGCCATGTTTTCTTCGAAGGCAGCGACACCCACCCCCTGCTGCACAGGGCGATGAAAGACCCGCAGGTCCGCGCGCTGCTGGCCGCGCCGCTGCTGGTGTGTACGATCGATCATCTGGTTCCGGCCACCGAGAGCCAGCGCGGCGGGCACCAGATTGCGCCAATGCTGCGGCTGATGAGCGGCGACCTGGTGCTGGACGAACTGGACGATTTCGACCTGGCCGATCTGCCCGCGCTCACCCGCCTGGTGTACTGGGCCGGCCTGCTAGGCACGCGCCTGCTGCTGTCCTCCGCCACGTTGCCGCCGGCGCTGGTGCAGGGCATGTTCCAGGCCTACCGTGCCGGCCGTGCCGCCTACCAGCGCAATCGCGGCGAGCGCCCCGGCATGGCGGTCGAGGTCTGCTGCGCCTGGGTCGACGAGTTCGATCAGGCAAGGGCGGACTGCGTCGATACCGGCGTATTCGAGGCTGCGCATCACGCCTTCGTCGAGCGACGCCACGCACGTCTTGGCAGGGACATCGTGCGCAGGCGCAGCGAGCTGGTGCCACCACGCTGCAGCGACAGCGATCCGGCCACCATCCGCCGCACATTCGCCGAAACGCTGCGTGAGAGCGCGTTGCAACTTCACACCGCGCATCACGTTGTCGATACTCACAGTCATAAGCGGGTCAGTTTTGGCCTGGTGCGCATGGCCAATATCGAGCCGCTGTTCGACGTGGCACTGGCGCTGTACCGCCTCGGCGCACCGGCCAACGTGCACATTCACCTGTGCACCTACCATTCGCAGTTTCCGCTGTTGATCCGCTCGGCCATCGAGCAGCGGCTGGATCAGGCGCTGGATCGGCGCCAGCCGCAGGCGGTGTTCGATCTCCCCGACATCCGCGCCTTGATCGACCGCCACGCCGAGCAGGACCAGTTGTTCGTCGTGCTCGGCTCACCCGTCACCGAAGTCGGCCGCGACCATGACTACGACTGGGCGGTGGTCGAACCGTCTTCCATGCGCTCGTTGATCCAGCTGGCCGGACGCGTACGCCGGCATCGCGCCGGCCCCTGCGAAACCGCCAACCTGCACCTGCTCGAGCGCAATCTTCGCAGCGTCGAACATCCCGGCCAGGCGGCCTATTGCCGACCCGGCTTCGAACAGAACGAAGGCCCGTTCCACTTGCTCAGCCACAGTCTGGCGAGCCTGCTCGACGAGGACGAGCGCACGGTGATCGACGCGCGGCCGCGCATCCTGTCGCGGCCACCGGACAGGCAGCGCCCCAGCGAAAGCCTGGTCGACCTCGAACATGCACGCCTGGCACAATGCATGCTGCCGAGTGCCGAGACGGCCACACCGATGAGCGAGCGCGAACGACGCCGGCAGCAGGCCCATGCCGCCCCGCTCAACGCCAGCAGCATCTGGATGCTGCCGCAGGCCCACCTCACCGGCGTGCTGGCGCAGCAGCTGCCATTCCGCGAGGACGCCACCCCGCGCGTCGAGCTGGTCCTGCTGCCGGACGAGGATGAGGAGAACTACGCACTGCACCGGATCGATCCCGGCAAACGCCGTTGGGAATCCATTTACGTGCGCGTCGACGCGAGCCTCAATCAGCGGGTGCCCGACGCGCAGGTGCAAGGCCCGGGTATCGCTCCCTGGGGCGAAACGGATTACATGGCGGCGCTGGGCGCGCTGTCGGAATCGCTCGATATGGACCTGCGCGATTGTGCCCGCCGCTACGGCACCGTCACCTTGCCCGACAGCCAGCAGGGCTGGCGCTTTCATCCGGCGCTCGGCTTCAGCCGCAGCCGATGACCTGCCTTGCGCTAATGCCGGGGCTCGGAATGGCCGTCCGCCGCGCGAAGAATGGCGGGCAGCGCGTCCACCAGCGCCGGCAGATTGGTCTGCACGGTTTCCCAGACCACCTGCAGATCGATATCGAAATAGCCGTGCGCCAGGCGGTTGCGCATGCCCTTCATGCTGTTCCACGGCACCGCCGGATAAGCCGCCAGGAACGACGCATGTTCCTTCATCAGGCGCGTCGCCGCCTCACCCAGAATCACCAGATTCAGGATGACCGCCTGCTGGGTGCGCCTGTCATGCAGGAATTCGTCCCGGTCCATGCCGTCGACATAACCACAAGCCTGCCGTGCCGCCTCGAGCATGTGCTCGATGTAGTCCCGCAGCCCGCGATCCGTCACAGCAGACGCGCCTCTGACAGTACCTGCTCGCGGAATGCGGGCGGCAGGTCGCCTGGCGTCAGCAGGTCGACCGGCACGCCCAGCAGATTTTCCAGCTCCACCTGCAGACCGCCCAGGTCGAACAGCGTCGTGCCCGGCAACGCATCGACCAGCAGATCGAGGTCACTGCCGTCGCTGTCGCTGTCATGCAGCACCGAGCCGAACACGCGCGGATTGGCCGTGCGGAAGCGGCCGGCGAGTTCGGCGATCGCGTGACCATGCAGCTTGAGTGCGACGGAAGGTTTCATTGGAGGCTGCCTCGATGGCAGTTGAGCGTTAGTTGTCCACCACTGGTGGTTATCAAGGAGGAGATCGATATGACTGTTGCACGCATCCACTTCTTTGGACTATCGGCGCAAATCACCGCACCGCCGTTTCGAACGTCGCTGAAATGGCGATGCCAGGCCGATTCTACGGCGTTTTCAAAAGGCAGCCCAAGGGGGACCCTCTCATGACCCTACTCCACCCGGATCGCCGTGCGGCGTTTCGTACCGCCATCGAACGCTTCCTGCAGGAGCGCCGCGACGGCAAGCTGGAAAAGCTCCAGCCCGACGACCCCAAGCGGGACGAACTGACCGCACAATTCGCCTTCACCAACTGGATCGATGACGCGGCACGTCGCGTCAACCAAATTCAGGCCGTCACCCATTCGATCAAGCCTATGCACCCGGACGCGCGTGGCACCAACCTCTATCGCCCGCCCGAGACACTGCCCGACCATGGCGAAGTCGGCAGCCATACGCTCGGACGCGCGTTCGCCGACGACGTGGTCGGCAACGCGGCGGCGCTGGACGTATTCAAGTTCCTGCGGGTCGATATTGATGGCAGGCCGCTGCTCGATGCCATCGTCGCCCGCGATCGCGACCTCGTCGACGCGCTCAGCGACGACGCCGACCAGGCATCCGCCTGGATCGAGGCTTTCGCCGGCCTGGTGCAGCCGCGCGGCGCGCTCGCGTCGCACGCCCGCGCCAAACAGCTCTACTGGCTGAGCGGCGACGATCCCTGCAAGGACGGGCACTACCATCTGCTGGCGCCGCTCTATGCCAGCTCGCTGGCGCATGCCGTGTTCAAGACCATCAACGAGGACCGCTTCGGCGACGCCGGCAAGGCAGCGCGGCAAGCCAAACGGGAAAAGCGCGACCACCCCGGCGGTTATCGCGAATACCCCCATCTGGCGGTCCAGAAGCTGGGAGGCACCAAGCCGCAAAACATCAGCCAGCTCAACAGCGAGCGCGGCGGCAACAATTACCTGCTGGCCTCGTTGCCGCCCAGTTGGAAATCGCGCGCCATCCGCGAGCCGTGGCTGGTGGAATCGGTATTTCCCCGCTTCGGCCGCCAGCCGGACGTGCGCGACCTGGTTCACGGCCTGCGCGACTTCCTCGCCTCCGATCCGGACCCCACGGTGGATACCCGGCAACGCCGCGAGGCATATCTCGATGCCCTGACCGACGAGCTGGTGCTGTACGCCGCCGAACTGCAGAGCGCGCTGCCCGCCGGCTGGAGCCTGGACTCGAAGTGCCGCCTGGTGGAGGCCGAGCAATTGTGGCTGGACCCCAGACGCACCGAACAGGACGAGGCGTTCCGCAGCCGATGGGCCCGGATGGATTGGCCGGTCGACATCGGTCGGCGTTTCGGCAACTGGCTCAACGGCCAGCTGGATGGCCGTCTGCCGGTGGGCGAAATCGAGCAGGCGCAGTGGGCGCGGGAGCTGCTGGCGCACACGGAATGGGCATGGCGCATCGATCGGGATAACCGCACGCTCGAAAACCATCGACGCCGGCTGGGAGGTGGCCAATGAGCGCCCTGCCCGAAAGCGCCGGCCTGCTGATCCTGCCGCACCTGCGCATCCAGAACGCCAATGCCATTTCCAGCCCGCTGACGCACGGCTTTCCCTCGATCACCGCATTTCTTGGCCTGATGTGGGCGCTGGAGCGCAAGCTGGCCGGGAAATACCCCGTGCTGTTCGATGGCGTGGGCGTGATCTGCCACGCCTTCCAGGAGCAGGTGACCGACGGCGGCTACACCCATGCGTTCCGCCTCACCCGCAACCCGGTGGACAAGGACGGCAGCACGGCGGCCATCGTGGAGGAAGGGCGCATCCATCTCGATATCACGCTGGTCTTCGGGCTCAGCGGCAATATCGTCAACCACGACGACGGGCAACGCGATGCGTTTGCCCGCGAGGTGGCCGATGCCGTATCGCAGATGCGTGTCGCCGGCGGCAGCGTGCTGCCCTCTGCGCGTGCCCCCTGGCTGACCCGCCCGCAATGCATGAGCATCGCGCAGGACGCGGGCGAAGCGGCCAGCCGGTTCCGGCAGCTGCGCCGACGCTGGCTGCCGGGGTTCGCCCTGGTCTGCCGGGACGATCTGCTGCACCAGCGAACGGCAGCCCTGCAGGCGATCGACCCGACAGCCACCGCACTCGATGCCTGGCTCGATCTCTCGCGTTTCAACTGGCGGCCGCAGCCAGCGGACGCAACCGGCAATAGCCCACCCGACGGCGCGAGCAGCGCGAAGGTGGAGTGGCGACACGACCGCAGCGAGGGATGGATCGTGCCGATCCCGGTCGGCTACGGCGCGCTGTCGGCGCTGTATCCGCCGGGTGAAGTCGCCCACGCGCGCGATCCGCTAACGCCCTTCCGCTTCGTGGAAAGCCTGTACTCCATCGGTCAATGGCTAGGCCCTCATCGGCTGCAATCCTGGCGCGATCTGCTCTGGTACGGCCACACCGACGTCGAAGCCGGCGTGCATCGCGCGCGCAACGACTACACCCCTGCCCTCTCCGTTTTTCCGAATTGACTACAAGGAGTTCCATCATGTCCGAGACCAACCTCAAGACCGCCTCCGTCCTCGCCTTCGAGCGCAAGCTCGATCCCTCCGATGCGCTGTTCTTCGCCGGCACCTGGAATCATCGTGCCGACGCCGAGGCATGGCGGCCCGTGGCGATTCGCGAAAAATCCGTACGTGGCACGATTTCCAATCGGCTCAAGACCAAGGACCAGGACCCGGCCAAGCTCGACGCCGCCATCGAAAACCCCAACCTGCAGACCGTGGACGTGGCCGCGTTGCCCGGCGACGCCGATACGCTCAGGGCCCGCTTCACCCTGCGGGTGCTGGGCGGCACCGGCAAGCCCTCCGCCTGCAACGATGCCGGCTACCAGCAGCGCCTGCAGGAAACCGTGGAGGCGTACGCGCAGAGCCTGGGCTTCGGCGAACTGGCACGCCGCTACGCCTTCAACCTGGCCAACGGCCGCTTTCTGTGGCGCAACCGCATTGGCGCGGAGAAGGTCGAGGTGCACGTGGCCCACCTCGTGAACGGCAAGGCCGATACCCGCTGGGTGTTCGATGGACTGTCGTTGCCGCTACGAAGCTTCGACGCGACCGGCGCCGCGGCGACCGCATTGGGCGAACTGGCAGCGCTGATCGAAGCGGGATTGCATGGCAGCCGGCACGTGCTGCTGGAGGTCACCGCCTATGCCCGCGTGGGCGCGGGCCAGGAAGTCTTTCCGTCACAGGAACTGATCCTCGATCGCGGCCGCGGCGACAAGAGCAAGACTTTGTACAGCGTGGACGACATCGCCGGCATCCATTCGCAGAAATTGGGCAACGCCATCCGCACCATCGACGACTGGTATCCGGAGGCCGGCGAACTCGGACCCATCGCGGTGGAACCCTATGGCTCCGTCACCACCCAGGGCAAGGCCTATCGCCAGCCCAAGGCCAAGGCGGATTTCTACAACCTGCTGGACAACTGGGTACTCAAGGGCAAGGTACCTGACGAAGGCGACCAGCATTTCGTCATGGCCGTACTGGTGCGCGGCGGCGTGTTCGGCGATGCGAGCTGAGGCCATGGACCACTATCTGGATATCCGGCTGCTGTCCGATCCGGAATTCGCGCCCCCGCAGCTGATGAGCGCACTGTTTGCCAAACTGCACCGCGCCCTGGCGCAGTTGGACAGCAGCGACATCGGCATAAGCTTTCCGGCAGCAGGAAAGGGTTCGGCCTGGCTGGGAAACCAGCTTCGGCTGCACGGCTCTTTGCCCGCGTTGCAACGGCTGATGGAACAGCCCTGGCTCAGCGGCATGCGCGACCATGCCCAATGCGGCGAGCTGTCTGCCGTGCCCGATTCAGCCGGCCACATGGTCGTGCGGCGCATCCAGGCCAAGAGCAACCCGGAACGCCTGCGGCGGCGCCAGATGAAACGCAAGGGCTGGAGCGCCGAAGAAGCGCGCGCCGCCATCCCGGATTCGGTGGCCGAAACCTTGAAGCTTCCGTTTCTCAACGCGCGCAGCGTGAGCACCGGCCAGAGCTTCCGCCTCTTCATCGATCAGCACCCGATTGATCAACCCGCAACCGGCACGTTCAACGCTTACGGCCTCAGCACCTCTGCCTCGCTGCCGCGGTTCTGAACCCTTTTTGAGAAGGCCAAACCCACCCCTTTGAAATCAGTGACTTGACGAACCCCTGCGCATTTGGGTCAGACTCGCCCAAATGCGCTTTTGTCTGCACTGCCATAGGGTTGGAGTCAAAGCTTTGTTGTTCACTGCCGCGTAGGCAGCTCAGAAAGTTACGCTCAGCAGCACGTCGGGGCGCTTCGGGTTCACTGCCGCGTAGGCAGCTCAGAAAGCACGAACTCGGCTTCGTGCCGGTGGTATGGAGTTCACTGCCGCGTAGGCAGCTCAGAAAAGCCACGTCCGGCGCGAGGCGATCTTGGCAATGTTCACTGCCGCGTAGGCAGCTCAGAAAAAGGCGCGGCCAGCAGCACCGGCTACCAAGGCGTTCACTGCCGCGTAGGCAGCTCAGAAATTCAACCATAGGCAAGTCTCATGAGCGCCGTTGTTCACTGCCGCGTAGGCAGCTCAGAAAGTCAATCCAGACGTGCAGGCGGCCCTCGGGCAGTTCACTGCCGCGTAGGCAGCTCAGAAAAGCAGCACCGGCACCCAAGGCGCGGCCATCAGGTTCACTGCCGCGTAGGCAGCTCAGAAAGACTGCGCGTGGTTCCAGCGCAGCGACCTCAAGTTCACTGCCGCGTAGGCAGCTCAGAAAAAGGCGCGGCCAGCAGCACCGGCTACC
>JAGWIC010000003.1 GCA_028866435.1 Lysobacteraceae bacterium
AACGAGCTGCTGTGGGATATCGAGGACCGCATCCGGTTGAAGGAGCGTGCGCAGGAGTTCGACCAGGAATTCATCGAGCTGGCCCGCGCCGTGTATTTCCGCAACGACGAACGCGCGGCGTTCAAGCGCAGCATCAACCTCAAGCTCGGCTCGCAACTGGTCGAGGAAAAGTCGTACCAGAATTACCGCTGAGCGCCGGGCGGCGCCTGCGCGACTTCGCCGTTGCCGGCCGCGTCTAGGGCACTCCCTGGCGTGCGCTCCCGCTGCCGATCGAGCCAGCGGTGGAATTCGGCGACGGGCAGCGGGCGACTGATCCAGTAGCCCTGGATGGCGTCGCAGCGGAGCTTGGCCAACGCATCCCATTGCCGTGGGGTCTCGACCCCCTCGGCGACGACGTACAGCGCCAGGTGGCCGGCGATGGTGGTGATGGCCTCGACGAAGGGATCGTGGCGGTCGGCCTGCAGGTCCTGGATGAACACGCGGTCGATCTTGACCTCCTGCAGCGGCAGGTGCTTGAGGTTGGCCAGCGAGGCATAGCCCGAGCCGAAGTCGTCGAGCGAGAGGCGGAACCCCTGCAGGCGCAGTTCCTTCATCTTGCGCACGACGTCCTCGGGATCCCGCAGGAACGCGCTTTCGGTAAGCTCCAGCGTGATCCGCCGCGGGTCGGCGCCGGTGCCATCCACGGTCTCCCTGAGCGAGCGCACGAAATCCTTGGCGAACAGTTGCCAAGGACTGATGTTGATCGATATCCGCGCCTGGGACGTGCCCGCCGGCCAGCTGGCGAGTTCGAGGCAGGCCAGCCGGGCGACCTTCAGGCCGATGGCATGGATCAGGCCGGTTTCCTCGGCGATGGGGATGAACTCGCCCGGCATGATCAGCCCGTGCTCGGGGTGGCGCCAGCGCAGCAGGGCCTCCGCGCCGATGAAGTCGCCGCGCAGGTCGACCTGCGGCTGGCAGTACAGCTCGAATTCGTCGCCGTCCAGCGCGCGGATCAGGCCCCGCTCCAGCATCAGGTTGCGGCTGGCCTGGGCCTGCATGGTGCCTTCGAATACCAGGGCATGGTTGCCGCCCAGGCCCTTGGCGCGATGCAGCGCCACGGCGACCTGCTGCAGCGCGCTCTCGGCATCGCGCGCCATTTCAGGCAGCAGGGCGATGCCGGCGCTGATCCGGATGGTCAGGTCGTGGGCGCCGATGAGGAAGGGATTGGCAAGCCCCGCGATCATCTCGTCCACGATCCGCCGCGCCATGCTCTCGGCATCGCCGGCGGGAAGGTCGGCCAGCAGGAGGAAATCGTCGCTGCCGTCGCGGGCCAGCAGGCTGCCGGGCGGGGCCGCCGCGGCGAGGCGCGTGGCGATGGCCCGCAGCAGCAGGTCGCCGACGGCACGGCCCAGCGACTCGTTGATGGTACGGAAGTGGTCGATGTTGAACAGCACCAGGGTGCTGGCCGGCTTTGCACCGGCGTCGAGCTTGTCCTGGAGGCATTCGAACATCCGCAGCCGGTTCGGCAGGCCGGTCGTGCGGTCGTGGTAGGCGAGATGGCGCAGTTCCGCCTCGACTTCCAGGCGGCGCTCCGTTTCCTCGCGCAGTTCGCGGCCGAGCTGATGTCCCATCAGCACCACCAGCGCGACGAAGGCCAGCGCCCTCAGGGGAAAGTCCTGGTTGAAGTGCTGGTAGTACACCTCCAGGCCGGCCTGGAGCACCAGGTAGACGGTCAGCGGCAGCGCGCGGGAGCTGCTGCTGTTGTGCCACAGGACGATGCAGCAACCGATCCACCACAGGTACACCGCGTCCCTGGCGACGGCGTAGGCCTTGAACAGTGGCCCGGGCTGCAGGACATAGTGCTGGACATGCTCCCCCCACGGCAGGGTCAGCGGCGCACTGCGGAGGATGGTGCCATAGATGAGGCTGTGGCCCGGGCCGAGGTCGAGCAGCAGCAGGGAACCGAATACGACGCAGGCCGCCGCCAGCCAGCGGCGCCAGTGGCGCAGCTCGCAGTACAGGCCGATGAACCAGACTCCAGCCGGATAGACAAGTATGGAGACAAGGCTGTGCCAGGCGATCACCTGGCGCGCCGTGGCGAGCGAATCGGTCTCGATCCGCATCGCCGCCAGCAGCAGGATGCCGGCCAGCAGCAGGCTCAAGCAGCCAAACGCCCGGTTCAGGCGCCGTCGACTGCCGATCGAGCCCGACAGCAGGGCGTAGACGCCTGCCATCAGGGAGATGCCGCAGGCAATCAGCAGGCTGGCCAGGTAGATCGTCATGCGTGTTTCCCATCCCGGCAGCAGAACGAGTTGCATGCCGTCGACCGGCGGCGCGGTACCCCTCGGGCCGCGGTGGGGTTGCCCTTACGCTCGACGGGCGATCCAGCCCAACGACTTGCGGACCTTCACCAGTTGTCGGCTGCGATGGCCCGCAGTTGAGGGCAAGCATGCCGCGTCACGGGAGAAGCAGGAGTGAAAACCGGTGGAAACGGTGGCGAGCCCAGGCCATCGGCGGGGCGGTCGTTCGGCACGGCGGCCGTCCCGGGCGATACGGCTGCCCCATCATCGGCTGGCAGCGAGTCCGGCATCGGGCGCCGCCACCGTGCCGGTATCGCCCGGGCCGTACCTGCCCGAGGGACGGCCATGTTGCCGTGCAGCTCGATGGATGGAGTGTCCTGGGCTATCTTTCGCCCCGGGATTGGATCGATCCAAACTTCTGATTGCCCCAAGGGATATCTCGCCATGCGCAAATGGAAACGGAGCCGGCATGCCACCGGCTCGAAGGGCTTTTTACTCGCCGGCCTGATCCTTTCGGGCAGCCTGTTTTCGCTGGCCGCGGCATGTGCGGCGGCGACGGGTACGCAGCCGGCCGAGGCGGTCAATCCGCTGATCGGCAGCAGCAACGGCGGCAACACCTACCCTGGCGCCGTCATGCCGTTCGGCATGCTGCAGTGGAGTCCGGAGAACACGCGCGGGCAGCACACGCGCACGGCCTCGCCCAGCGGCTACCGGTTCGATGCCCGGCGCATCCGCGGCTTCAGCCTCACCCATCTGTCGGGCGCGGGCTGTGCGGGAGCCAGCGGCGACATTCCCGTCATGCCGGTCACCCGGCCGGTCACCACCTCGCCCGCGACGGATACCGGCGACACGCGCTACGCCGCCGAGTTCCGCCACGCCGACGAGCGGGCGACGCCGGGCGACTACCGGCTGGCGCTGGCCAATGGCGTACGGCTGGAGCTGGCGGCGGCGATGCGCAGCGGCATCGCGAGCTTCGCCTTTCCCGCCGGCAAGCCGGCGAACCTGCTGGTCCGCACCGCGGATTCGGAAGTGGGCAGCAGCGCGGCCGAGGCGCGGATCGATCCGGCGCAGCGGACGATCAGCGGCGCGGTCACCAGCGGCAACTTCTGCGGCTACCTGGCCAAGGCGGACCAGCGCAGCTACTACACGCTCTACTTCGTGGCCCGCTTCGACCAGCCGTTCACCGCCACCGGCGCCTGGCAGAATGCGGCGGTGCACGGCGGCGCGACTGCCGCGCAGGGCGGCACCGGCTACGACGCCAAGGGCTTCCCGGTGGCGGGCAAGGGTTCGGGCGTGTGGGTGTCGTTCGATCCGGGCAAGGGGCCGGTGGCGATGCGCGTGGGCATCTCCTACGTGAGCCTGGCGAACGCGCGCGCCAACCTCGATGCCGAGATTCCGCCCGGGACCACGCTGGCGCAGGTGCGCGAGCGTGCGCGCGATGCCTGGAACCGGGCGCTGGGCCGCATCCGCATCCAGGGTGGCACGGCCGACCAGCGCACGGTGTTCTACACCGCGCTGTACCACAGCCTGCTGCACCCGAACGTGTTCAGCGACGTCGACGGCGAATACCGCGGCTTCGACCGGAAGATCCACCGCGTGCAGGGTGACCAGCACGCGCAGTACGCCAATTTCTCCGGCTGGGACGTGTACCGCTCGCAACTGCAGCTGGTGACCTGGCTGATGCCGAAAGTGGGCAGCGACATCGCGCAGTCGCTCTACAACCAGGCGCGGCAGAACCGGGGCGAGTGGGACCGCTGGACACACGACAGCGGCGGTACCCACGTGATGAGCGGGGATCCCGCGGTGCCCGCACTGGCGGACATCTACGCCTTCGGCGGACGCGGCTTCGACCTGCGCGGCGCCTACGCCTCGCTGGTCCGCGCCGCCACCGTGCCCACCGCCAACGACGCATCGGACGCCGGCTGCAACGTGGAATGCGTGGGCCAGCGGCCGTCGCTCGACCAGTGGCTGAAGCTGCACTACATCGCCACCCAATCGCACGCCTGGGGCGGCGCCGCCGAGACGCTGGAGGATGCGACGGCGGACTTCGCGCTGTCCGAACTCGCCGCCGACGTGGGCGACCGGGCAGGGCAGCGGCGCTTCCGCGCGCGCGCCGGCTACTGGCGCAATCTGTTCAACCCGAAGGCCGCGCCCGACGGCGGCTACATCCAGAACCGCAATGCCGACGGCAGCTGGCCGGCCTTCACGCCGTCCACCGACGACGGCTTCGTCGAGGCCAGCGCGGCGGTCTATGTGTGGATGGTACCGTTCGACCTGCACGGCCTGTTCGATGCGATGGGCGGCTACGGCAAGGCGACGGCGCGGCTGGACCGCTTCTTCCATCACGCCGACGGCCGCTGGGCCTTCACCGATGCCGGGCCATTGCACGCGGAACTGAACAACGAGCCGTCGGTGGAGACGCCCTGGCTCTACGATTTCGCCGGCCAGCCGTACCAGACCCAGGCGACCGTGCGCGCGGTGGTGAATGCGCTGTGGAAGAACGCGCCCGACGGCATCCCGGGCAACGACGATCTGGGCGAGATGTCGTCCTGGTACGTGTGGTCGGCGCTGGGGCTGTACCCCGAGATTCCCGGCCGCGCGGACCTGGTGGTGGGCAGCCCGCTGTTCGAGCGTGCCGTCGTCCACCGCCGCGATGGCGACGTGGTGATCGATGCGCCGGGCGCCTCGGCCGCCACGCCCTATGTGCATGCCCTGCAGATCGACGGCAAGCCGTACACGAGCCCGTGGCTGCCGGCGGCTTTCGCGACGCACGGTGGCCGGCTGCGCTTCTCGCTGCAGGCGGTGCCAGACAAGGCCTGGGGCAGCGACCTGCGCACCGCCCCGCCTTCGTTCCCGCCCGCTGCCGGGCACGCCGGTTCCTGACCGGCGCCGCCGTGCCGGCGGCCTCAGCCGATCCCGAGGTGCGCGCTGGCGGCGTCGAAGCGCTCGATCGCGTCGCCGGCCTCGATCAGGTCCATCACGCCGGGATACTCGATCTTGCTGCCCCAGGCGATCGCGCTGGCCGGCTTGCCGAGATACTTGCGCGCGGCCGCGTCGTACTTGTCCACGCACCAGCGGCGGTCGGAATAGGGGCCGGAGCGGTGCGGGTTGCTCGCCGCGTGCAGGCCCAGCACCTTGGTGCCGACCGCGTTGGCCATGTGCATCGGACCGGAATCCGGCGTCAGCAGCAGTTGCGCGCGCGACAGCAGGGCCAGCAGTCTTTTCAGCGTGTCCCTGCCGGTAAGGTCGAGCGGCGCCGATGCGCAGGCCGTCCGCACCGCGTCGGCCATCGTGCGCTCGGCGGGCGAGGGGCCGCCCACCAGGGCCACCCGCCAGCCGCGTGCCACGGCGTGGTCGATCACCGCCGCGTAGCGCTCCGGCCGCCAGTTGCGCAGCGCGTGGCTGGAGGTCGGGCTGACCAGCAGGGTGGGCGCATCGCCCGGCAGCTGTTCCGCGGCCCAGGCATGCGCCTCGTCGGGTATCGGGATGTCCCAGCGCACCTCGACCTGCCTGAGCCCCAGCGGCTCGCAGAAGCTGCCGATGGCGTCGAGCACGTGCTCGCCGGTGCGCGCCGGGATGCGTTCGTTGACGACCAGGCCATGCAGATCCTTCGCCCGCGCCGCGTCGTAGCCGATGCGGCGGTCCGCCCTGATGCCCAGGCTCAGCAGGTTGGAGCGCAGCGCCACCTGCATCTGCAGCAGCGCATCGAAGCGGCGGCCGCGCAGCGCGCTCCATACCGCGCGCATGCCGTTCCAGCCGGCCGCCTTGTCGAAGGTGACAAAGTCCACGCCGGGCAGGTCGCCCACCAGCTTGCGCTCCAGCTTGCCCACGATCCAGGTCAGCGGCGTCTGTGGCCACGCCGCCTGCAGCGTGCGTACCAGCGGCACCACGTGGGTGACGTCGCCGATGGCCGAGCTGCGCAGCAGGCAGAGCGAGGAGGGAGCATGCATCGGGTTTGGGGTCATGGGCCTGGGTTAGAATCGCCGGGGATCACAAGGCATGATGATGCAGGAACGCAGGCACGAAGACGCCCGAGGCGAGATTCTGTTCGACGCCGAGGTGTCGCCACAAGTCGGGCATGACTGGTTTGTGCCGGATTACTGGCGCGAACGCGGGGCCTTGCGCGTGCAGGCCGGTGGTCGCGGTGGCGTGGCCGTGATCGAGACCCCGGCAGGTGAATGCGTCCTGCGGCATTATCGCCGCGGCGGCCTGGTCGCCGCCTTGCTCGGGGATCGCTATCTGTGGCACGGCGCGGCGCGCACGCGGCCGTTCAGGGAATTTCGCCTGCTCGCGCAGATCGCCCGGCTGGCCTTGCCCGGGCCGGGCGTGGTGGCGGCGCGTTATGTCCGCCGCGGCATGTTCTATCGCGCCGACCTGATCACCCGCCGCATTGCCGCCGCGCAGACCCTGGCCGAGTGCCTGGCCGCGGGCCGGCTGGATGCGGGGCTGGCGGCGGCGGTCGGCGAGCTGATCGCCAGGTTTCATCGCGCCGGCGTCTGCCATGCGGATCTCAACGCGCACAATGTGCTGGTGACGGCCCACGGCCTGTACCTGATCGATCTCGATCGTGGCCGGTTCCGCACGCCGGCGCGGCGCTGGCAGCAGGCCAACCTGCGGCGCCTGCGCCGTTCGCTGCTCAAGCTCGGCGCGGCACCGGCCGGCGCGGCGGCCTTCGAGGCGCAGGTCTGGCAACCGCTGCTGACCGGCTACGGACGTACCCCGAATCCATGAACTGGCACCTGCATTTTCTCGGCGTCGGCGCGGCACATGCCGCGGCCCTGGGCTCGTCGGCGGTGGTGCTCGAACGCGATGGCGAGCCGCGGTTGCTGGTCGATTGCGGGCCGGACACGCTCGACCGCTATCGCGCGGCCTATGACGGCCTGCCGCAGGCCGTATACATCACCCACACCCACATGGACCATGTGGCCGGCCTGGAGCAGTTGTTCTTCAAGCTGTGGTTCGACCCGGCGCGGCGCGGCCGCACGCGCCTGTTCCTCCATGCGGCGCTGGTGCCGTGGCTGCAGGCGCGGGTGGCCGACTACCCGGGCGCGCTGGCCGAGGGCGGCGTCAACTTCTGGGAGGCGTTCCGGCTGGTGCCGTGCACGCGCGGCTTCTGGCTCGACGGCCTGTGGCTCGACGTATTCGCCACGCGCCATCACGTTCCGGGCACATCCTACGGGTTGGCGCTGGACGGCAGTTTCGTCTACACCGGCGATACCCGTCCGATCCCCGAGCTGCTGGCCCGTTACGCCGCGGGCCACGAGCTGATCGCACATGACTGCAGCCTGGTCGGCAATCCCTCGCACAGCGGCATCGACGACATCGAGCGGGAATACGATGCCGTCCTGCGCCAGCGGATGCTGCTGTACCACTACGGCAGCGCCGCCGACGGTGCGGCGCTGCTGGCACGTGGTTGCCGCATCGCGGTTGCCGGCGAGCGGGTGGCGCTGCCCACGCCCTCCCCGCCGCGGCCCGGCGCCGGCTGAGTCGGCGTGCCGTACTTGCCTGCATGGGTGCGGTCGCTTATGATTCCGCTTCTTTGCCGGGCCTGGCTGCCCTGCAGGGAAAGGCTGCAGAACAATCCTGTTTCTTCAGGTTGTTCGCGTGGTTGCAAGTGCAAGTGGAGAGGTGTCCGAGTGGTTGAAGGAGCACGCCTGGAAAGCGTGGGGTAAAACCTGTCGCGGGTTCGACAAATTCGTCTGGAACGAATTTGGACAGCCGCAGGCTGGCCCCGAACGCCAGTGAGGGGTGAGACTCAGGATGAGTCGAACAATCCCGCTCGGTGGTCAGTGGTGCGAAAAGTTATGCGGAGAGGTGTCCGAGTGGTTGAAGGAGCACGCCTGGAAAGTGTGTATAGGGTAAAACCTATCGCGGGTTCGAATCCCGCTCTCTCCGCCAGTTTCTGAACAAGGTGCGACAGCGTGAGGCTGGCGCAATAGCAAAACCAGCAAGCATTATCGCTTGACGTCCATGGTGGCCCCGTCGGTCCCCCCGCGACGATAGTTCGCAAACTCCGCCAGGTCCGGAAGGAAGCAACGGTAGCGAATGATTCGGGTGCCGGGGTGTGGCTGGCGGGGCCGCCGCCATTTCGGGGCGCGCTTTACTGACTTGTCTTCGCCGACTTGGCACAATCGGCCTTTGCCCCCACGTTGGTAGCCATGTCCTATCAGGTACTCGCCCGCAAGTGGCGCCCGCGCAAGTTCGCCGAACTGGTGGGCCAGGAGCACGTGGTGCGCGCGCTCACCAATGCGCTCGATAGCGGGCGCATGCACCACGCCTACCTGTTCACCGGCACCCGCGGCGTGGGCAAGACCACGATCGCGCGCATCTTCGCCAAGTCGCTCAATTGCGAACGCGGCCAGTCGGCCGATCCCTGCGGCGAGTGCTCGGTATGCACGGCGGTGGACGACGGTCGCTTCGTCGACCTGCTGGAGATCGACGCGGCCAGCAACACCGGCGTGGACGACGTCCGCGAGGTGATCGAGAACGCGCAGTACGCGCCCTCGCGTGGCCGCTTCAAGGTGTACCTGGTCGACGAGGTGCACATGCTGTCGAAGAACGCGTTCAACGCGTTGCTGAAGACGCTGGAGGAGCCGCCGCCGCACGTGAAGTTCCTGCTCGCCACCACCGACCCGCAGAAACTGCCGGTGACGGTGCTGTCGCGCTGCCTCAAGTTCAACCTGAAGCGGCTGCTGCCGGAGCAGATCTCCGGCCAGATGCGGCACATCCTGGGCGCGGAGAACATCGCCTACGAGGACGGCGCGATCGACGAGTTGGCCCGCGCGGCGGACGGCTCGCTGCGCGACGGCCTGTCCCTGCTCGACCAGGCGATCGCCTACGGCGGCGGTGCGCTGTACGCCGACGACGTGCGCACCATGCTGGGCAGCGTGGCGCGCGGCCAGGTGCTGGGCGTGCTCGACGCGCTGGCGGCGGGCGACGGCGCGCGTTTGCTGGCCGAGTGCACGCAGATCGCCTCGTACTCGCCGGATTTCGGCGGCGTGCTGGACGACCTGGCCGGCGTGCTGCACCGCTTGCAGCTGGTGCAGTTGATTCCGGGCTATCGGCCCGAGCAGGACGCGGACGAGGATCACGCGCTCGCCGCGCTGGCCGAACGGATCGCGCCCGAAGACGTGCAGCTGTATTACCAGATCGCCACCGCGGGGCGGCGCGACATGGCGCTCGCGCCGGACGCGCGCACGGGGTTCGAGATGGCCTTGCTGCGCATGCTGGCGTTTCGGCCGGGCGACGCCGCGGCGGCCGTGGCGACGGAGCGGCCCGCCGCGGCGAGCCTGCCCGCGCGGGTAGCGGCGGCGGTACCCGCCATGCCTGCCGCGACCGTGCCGGAGCGGCTGGCCGCCAGACCGCCGGTGGCGGCAGCGCCTGCCGCCGCCATCGCACGGGATGCCCGCGGCCTGCCGGACTGGGAGGCGTTGATCGAGCGTGCCGGTCTGCGTGGCCCGTTCGGCCTGCTGGCGCAAAATGCGGTCCTGCGCGAACGCGATGGCCAGACGCTGGTGCTGGCGTTGCCGCCGGCGCACATGAGCCTGGCGGTGGAGCCGATGGTCAGCCAGATGGAGGAGCGCATCAGCCAGGCGCTGGGCGAGCGCATCCGGCTGCGGTTTGCCGTGCACAGCCAGGGCGCCGCCGCGGAAACGCCGGCCGCGCGCGCCGCACAGGCGCGCGACCATGCGCAGGCCAGCGCCGAGCAGGCGATCGAGGACGATCCCCTGGTGCAGTCGATGAAGCGCGACTTTGGCGCGCGCGTCGTGCCGCAGTCGATCAAACCCTTTGACAGTGAATCCGGAGCCGTGTGATGAGAGGACAGATTGGTCAACTGATGCAGCAAGCCCAGCGCATGCAGGAAGACATGAAGCGGGCGCAGGAGGAGATCGCCCGGCAGGAAGTCACCGGCAGCGCCGGTGGCGGCCTGGTCAGCGTGGTGATGACCGGCGCGCACGAGGTGCGGCGGGTGCAGATCGACCGGCAGACGTTCGCCGACGATCCCGAGATGGCCGAGGACCTGGTGGCTGCGGCGATCAACGATGCCGTCAACAAGGTGGCCGAACTCAGCAAGGACAAGCTCGGCGGCGTCACCGCCGGGATGAACCTGCCGGCCGGCTTCAAGATGCCGTTTTGAAGACAGGAGTGAGTGGAGAGGAGTGAGAAGAGAGAGAAGGCATCAATCTGCCGCTCTTTGCTTTTCTCTCACTCCTCACTCCTCTTCACTCATTTCTCGAATCGTCCATGACCTCAGGCTCTTCCCTCCTCGCCGACCTGATCGAAGCGCTGCGCTGCCTGCCCGGCGTGGGCGGCAAGAGCGCACAGCGGATGGCCTTCCATCTGCTGGAGCGCGAGCGCGAGCGGGGGTTGAGGCTGGCCGGCGTGCTGGAGCAGGCGATGCAGCGCATCGGCCATTGCGGGCAGTGCCGCAATTTCAGCGAGCAGCCGCTGTGCACGCTGTGCGCCAACGGCAGTCGCGACCGGCACACCCTATGCGTGGTCGAGACGCCCAGCGATCTGGCGGCGATCGAACAGGCCACCGGTTTTCGCGGCCAGTATTTCGTGCTGATGGGGCGACTGTCTCCACTCGACGGCATGGGGCCGGAGGAGCTGGGGCTGGCGCAGCTGGCCCAGCGTCTGGCCGAGGGTGAGGTCGAGGAAATGATCATCGCCACCAACCCCACCGTGGAAGGCGAGGCCACCGCGCATTACCTGGCCCAGCTGGCACGTGCCGGCGGCGTGCGGCCGACCCGCCTGGCGCATGGCGTGCCGCTCGGTGGCGAACTGGAGTATGTCGACCGCAGCACGCTGGCGCATGCGTTCGGCGGTCGCCAATTGCTGGATTGAAACCCCCAACGGAGTCCGTCATGAGCGACACCATCTTCAGCAAGATCATCCGCCGCGAGATTCCTGCCGACATCGTCTACGAGAACGACGACGTGCTGGCCTTTCGCGACCTGAATCCGCAGGCGCCGGTGCACGTGCTGTTCATCCCGAAGCCGCCGCTGGCCACGCTCAACGATGCGGTGGCGGGCGACGCCGGGCTGCTCGGCAAGTTGCTGCTGGCCGCGGCGGCATATGCGAGGCAGGAAGGCTTTGCCGAGCAGGGCTACCGCACGGTGATCAACACCAACGAGGATGGCGGTCAGACCGTGTACCACCTGCACCTGCACCTGCTGGCGGGGCGCCGCATGCACTGGCCGCCGGGCTGAGCGAGCCGGCCCGGATGCAGGAACGCCGGCGTGGAGCCGGCGTTCCTGCATGCGCTTATTTCGGCGGTGGTGGCGGTGGTGGCTGACGCACCACGATCACCCGCGGCGCGGCCCAGTACGGGTAGCCCCATGGGCCGTAGAAGCCCGGTCCGAAGCCGGGGCCCCAGAACGGGTCGTAGTAGGCCGCCGGATAGGCCACATAACGCGGGCGCTTCGGCCACAGGTAGACGACATTGGCCTCGACGCGCGGGTAGGCGTAGTCGTAGTCGCCCACTTTCTTCGTCACCGTGCCATGCAAGGTGCCGGTAACCGTCAACTCGCGTCCGCGAACGAAGACCTCGGGGTCGTAGAAGCCGGCACGGCAGGCGACGAAGCGGCCCATGTTCTCACCGGCGCTGCCGCCTTCCGGGCGGGCCTGGCTGTCCAGCGGCCGCGCCAGCAGGTAAAAGCAGGTCTGCTGCTGGCCGGGCTCGGTCTTGATGATCTCACCACCCCAGCGGACCTGGGTGCCGCCCGCGCCGCCTTGCTGCGCGGCGGCGGTGGAGAGGTTGGCGTAGTTGCCTTGCAGCGGCTGCGGAATGGTCGCGCACCCGCCCAACAGGGCGAGGGCAGCAGCCAGGGTGAGTGGGCGGTACAGGGAGTACATGGGGTATCTCTCCTTCAAGGGCGATGGCGCGAGCCATCGTGTCGGTGCTATTTGACCACGTTGCGCACCCGAAAATTCCGCACGGCACGCTGAAAGTCCCGCAGGGGTTCAGGCGGTGGTTCGTGATGGGCATAGCGCAGTTGCAGGTAGCTCCTCATCAATAGCGAAATTTGCTCGCGCTGGGCCGGCAACGCGCGCGCGGCGCGACTCAGGTAGTGCCGCGGACCCTCGCCGGTCCGACGAACGATGCCCTGGCGCGCCAGTTTTCCTTCCAGCCGGTGCAGCGACGCCCGCAACGGATCGCGCGGCCGGCGCTGCCACAAGGCCCAGGCGAGCCCGATGGCAATGAACAGCAGGCTGCCCAGCGCCAGCAGCACCGCCAGCGTCTGCGTATCGGCATCGGCAATGCCGAACGGGGTCAGCAGGCCATGCTGGCGCAAGGCGTCGAAGCCGATAACGCCCTGATCCCACCATCGGTTGACAATGTCCCAGGGGTTGCGGACCACCTGCAGCCAGTCGCGGCGATACCAGCCCAACTGGTCGCCCGCCGCGGCGGCGGCCCCGAGGGTGACGCGCTGGGGGCGCACGGCGCCGGTGGGGTCGACCCGCACCCAGCCGCGGCCGTCGAGCCAGACCTCGCTCCACGCGTGCGCGTCGGAATTGCGCACCAGCAGGTAGTTGCCGAGCGTGTTCCAGTAGCCGCCCTGGTAGCCGGTCACCACGCGGGCGGGGACGCCGGCGGCGCGCATCAGCACGGTGAAGGCGGAGGCGTAGTGTTCGCAGAAGCCCGCGCGGGTATCGAACAGGAAGTCGTCGACGGCATCGCGGCCCAGCGGTGGCGGCGCCAGGGTGTAGCTGAAGCCGCCGTCGTGGAACAGGTTCAATGCGGCCTGCACGATGGCGGCGTCGTCCTTGCCGTAGTGCCGGCGCCACTGCGCGGCCAGCGCCAGCGTGCGCGGGTTGAAGTTCGCCGGCAGGCGCAGGCCGAGGCGTTGCGTGCGCGCGTCCAGCGCCGGTTGCAGGCGGTAACGCAGCGCCGATGTCAGGTGATAGGTCAGCGGGTCGTTGACCGGCTTGTCGGCCAGCACTTCGCGGTCGCGCAGCAGCACGGCCCCGGGCGGGGCGGTCAGCGGTACGTCGAGGGTGGGCAGGATGCGCTGGTGGCCGGGTTGCAGGCTAATCCGGTAGCCGACCGAGCCGGCGACCTCGACCGGCGCCGGCTGGCCGGCGGCCTGATGCTTGTCGTATCGCCAGCTGCGGCCGTCGTAGTCCCACATCACATAGGCGCGGAAATAGCGCTGGTCCGGCGGTGGCGGTGCCGCGTCGAAACTCACCCGCATGGCCGGCCGATCGTCGGTGAGCAGTTCGGTGAATTCGCCCGGACTCATGCTGTCGCTGAGTCCGCTGCGCGCCTGGTCGGCGGCGGGCGCGCCCCACAGCGGCGAACTCAACCGTGGCACCAGCAGGAAGCCGAGCAGTGCCAACGGCAGTGCGGCCGCGGAAAGCGCCACCGCGGGCAGCAGCGTTCGCGCCAGGCTGGTGCTCAGCTGCGCCGGCTGCATCGCGCGCAGCGTGGCCAGCGCGGGCAACAGGCCGAGTACGACGACGATGGTGGATACCAGGCCCTGGTCGAACAGCAGCGCGTCCATCAAGGTGAAGCAGGCAAAGCCGACCCCGACCCGCACGTCGCGCTCGGTTTCCGTTTCCAGCAGCTTGAGGATCAACAGCCCCACGGCAAGCGCCGTGCCGGGCGCGCGGCCGAAAACACTGCCGTACTGGGCGATCACCGCAAGGGTCAGCAGCAACAGCAGCGGGATTTTCAGCCAGCCCGGGGCCCGGGCGGAGCGCTGGCGCCGTTGCCACCAGCGCCAGCCCAGGATCAGCGCGAGTGCGCCGCTGAGCGGAACCGGCAGATGCGGCGTGTGCAACGCCAGCACCAGCGCGCAGGTGAGGCTCAGCAGATCGAAGCTGCGGGTGCCGATCGCCGGCTTGAGGGCGGTCTTGCCGGGCGCCGCGCTCATGGCAGCCGCGCCAGCGCGTTCATGCAGCGCACGTGGTGGACCGGGCCACTGCCGCTGCCGATTTCCTCGGTGGGCAGCCACAGGCCGACCTGGCGCTGCTGCGAGTTCGCTTCGTTCAGCCAGCGGGCGAGCCGGGAGATCCGCGATTCGTCATCCATGCCACGCAGCTGGCGCCAGTCCAGTTGCCATTGCGGGCGCGACTGCGGTTGCTCGAAGTCCTTCACCATCAGGTGGTCATGGCGGGCGCTGGCTTTCCACGCGACATGCCGCTGCGGATCGCCGGCGCGGTAGTCGCGCAGCGCGGCCAGTTCGTCGCCGCGGTGCAGGCGCATGTGTTGCGCGTCTTCGGCCGGCGCCTGCGGCGGCGGGCCGGCGGCCTCGGGCCGCGGCCAGACCAGCACCGATTGCTCGGGATGCAGCCAGCTCCACGCACGGAACAGGCCCAGCGGCCAGGTGCTCCACAACCGCAGCCGCGGCAGCGCCTGCCAGCCGCGGATGTCGGTGTTCAGCATCAGCCTGACGGCGGTGGGCTGGTCGCCATCGAGCATGAAGGCGACTTCATTGTCTTCCAGGTCGATGCGAACGGCCTGCCGCAGCCGATCGGAGTGGAAGGTCAGGGTCAGCGCCAGCGGTTCGCCGGCGACGGCATGGCCGGCGTCGATCTGCGCCAGTCGCAAGCCGTCGAGATCGCGGAAGGCCACCAGCATGCTGGCGGCCGCCGCCGCACCGAGCAGGCAGGTAAGCAGCAGGGCGGCGTTGTTGGAGTAATTCAGCGCGCCGACCAGCATCACCAGCAGCAAGGCGGAGAAGCCCAGGCCGAAGGCTGTCGGCACGATGTAGATGCGGTGCCGGTGCAATGTGATGGGCAGCGGTTCGGGACGACGGTAGCGGGTGAGCGCGGGCAGCCGGCGCTCGGCCCATTGTTGCAGGCGCTGCAGCGTACGGCGCATCAATCCACCGCCACCTCGGTCAGCAATTGGCGCGCCAGGGTGTCGCCGTTCGCTCCCCGCGCCGGCAGCAGCCGGTGCGCGGCCAGCGGCACGAACAATGCCTGGATGTCTTCCGGCAGCACGTGGCCGCGGCCGCTGATCAGCGCCCAGCTGCGCGCTGCCGCGAGCAGGGCCAGGCCGGCGCGCGGCGACAGGCCGGCGCGGATGTCGGGGTGTCGACGGCTTGCGGCCAGCAGGGCCTGCAGGTAGTCGAGCAGGGCGCTACTGGCGGTGATGGCCTGGGCCTGGCGGTTGAGGGCAGTCAACGCGGCGCCGTCGAGTTGCGGGGCAAGCTCGGCCAGCATGTCGCGGCGATCGACGCCGCTGAGCAGGGCGCGTTCCGCGCTGGCGTCGGGATAGTCCAGCGACAGCCGCAGCATGAAACGGTCCAGTTGCGAATCGGGCAGCGGGAAGGTGCCGTTGAGGTCGAGCGGGTTCTGCGTGGCGACGACAAAGAAGGGCAGCGGCAGCGCATGGGTCTGGCCGTCCACGGTGACCTGGTTTTCGGCCATGGCCTCGAGCAGGGCGCTCTGGGTCTTGGGGCTGGCGCGGTTGATCTCGTCGGCCAGCAGCAGGCCGGTGAAAATCGGGCCTGGATGAAAGCGGAACTGCCCGGTTTCGCGCTCGTACACGCTGACGCCGATGATGTCCGACGGCAGCAGGTCGCTGGTGAACTGCACGCGCTGGAAATCCAGCGAGAACGTGGCCGCCAGCGCGTGTGCCAGGGTGGTCTTGCCGACCCCGGGCACGTCCTCGAGCAGCAGGTGGCCGCCGGCGACCAGGCAGGTGAAGGCCAGCTTGACCTGGCGAGGCTTGCCCAGCAGCACGCGGTTGACCTGGGCGATGGCGGCATCCAGCCGCTGGCGCAGCGGCGCGTCGTGTGGCTGGGTCATGGCGGACATCGCTGCTCCGGGAAACGGGTAGGGTCGTGGCGTGACGGCGGTTGACGGGCGGTCAGTGTAACGGCCGCCGACGGCGGGTTCTGCTCAGGGCAATTCGATACCTGTCTCGCGCAACAGCCGCGCCAGCGCGATCAGCGGCAAGCCGATCAGCGCGGTGGGGTCGTGGCTGTCGATCGACTCGAACAGGCTGATGCCGAGGCCTTCGCATTTGAAGCTGCCGGCACAGTCGAGTGGTTGCTCGCGTTCGACATAGCGTTCGATTTCCCCGGCGGCCAGGGACCTGAAGCGTACGCAGGTGTGGTCCACATGGGTCCATTGCCGGTGCTGGCGGGTATCGAGCAGGCACACCGCCGTATGGAAATGCACCTCGCGCCCCGAGCAGGCGGCCAGTTGTGCCCGCGCGCGGGCGGCGCTGCCGGGCTTGTCCAGCATCCGGCCGGCCAGCTCCGCCACCTGGTCCGAGCCGATCACCAGGGCGTCGGGCCAGTCGCGGGCCACCGCCGCAGCCTTGGCGATGGCCAGGCGCAAGGCCCGGTCCGCCGGCGACTCATGCGGAAGCGGCGCTTCATCGGTACCCGGCGCCGACTGTTCGAAACCGGCAAGCAGTCGCCGCAGCAACTCGGCGCGATAGCGGGAGGTCGAGCCCAGCACGATCCGGGGCAACGGCATGGAAAGGCGGCTCATTGGTCAGCGTCGCGGCGGATCTGTTCGCGCATGGCGCTGTTCAGGTCGCTGTGGGCCTGGGTCAGGGCCTGCAGCAGGGGCTGCAGGCGGTCCCGCGCGTCATGCATGGCCGTCGCCGTTTGATCCAGCTCGCCCTGGCTCGCGTGGGGCGCACGGTCGCGGATCCACAGCCGTTGCGCCAGCAAGGCGCGCAGGCCGGCATCGATCGCGTGGCGTGCCTCCTGTTCGCTGGCGGCCGGCAGGTCGGGGTTGAGCGACATCACGGCATGCGCTTGCTGCAGGCCGGAGCGGCAGGTCTTGAGGTCGGCCTCCAGGCGGTCGGCCAGATCCAGCATGTTTTTCAAGCTGTTGCCGCGTTGGGCCAGCCGCCGGCGTTGCAGCAACGCGACGCCGACCACGACGACCATCAGGCAAAAAAACAGTGCGGCGCCGAGGGACAGGGTCGAATTCAAGGGCGATGGATTCAGGCAGGCGGGCGGTCAGTCTGCCGCATCGGGGCCGGATCAGGCAAAATGGCCGGCCCGGCGGGTCCGGATCGGCGTTGTTGGCGCCGAACGGGTTGACTTCGGGTCTCTTCAAACCTACTATTTCGCGATTATGTCCGTGACACTGCCAGAGTCCGTGGACGCTTGGCGCATGGTGTCCGCGCGGCGTTCGTTCGTGGGAACGCTGCCCATCGCGACCATGCGGCGCCTGTGCGAGGCGTTGGCTGGCACGGATGGCGAGGTGGGCTACGAGCTGGATTTCGGTCGGGACGGCCTCGGCACCAGTTATGTCGACGTGCGCGCCCAGGCTTCGCTGACCCTGTTGTGCCAGCGGACGCTGGAGCCGTTCGTGATGCCGATCACGCTGGATACGCGGCTCGGCCTGATCCGGCAGGAGTCCGACGAGGCCGGCTTGCCGCCTGATTGTGAACCGCTGCTGGTGGCCGAGAATGGACGCCTGAATCCGGCGGATGTGATTGAAGACGAATTGTTGTTGGCCCTGCCGCTGGTTCCGGTCGACCCGGACAGCAGTTTGCCAGATGAAGTGACAGGCCATGAGCCGGAGGAGGATTCCGCCGGTGAGGGGCGCTCCGAGAATCCGTTTGCGGTGTTGCGCGAACTGAAGAAGTAACCATCGACCCGGACCCGGTCCTGGTCATCCCGATTTCAGATCATTCCGTTTCAGCTGGAGAAATACCATGGCAGTTGCCAAGAGCCGCCGTACCCCGTCCACCCGCGGCATGCGTCGTTCGCACGACGCCCTGAAGACCGTGCAGCTGTCCACCGACCCGACCAGCGGCGAGGTGCATCTGCGGCATCATGTCACCAAGGATGGCTTCTATCGCGGCAAGAAGGTGATCGAGACCAAGGGTGCGGTGTCGGTCGAGGATTGACTGTTGCGGCCGGCTCCTCGCGGGCTCCGCCAGGCGATCTTGCAAAACGGCGCGGCGACGCGCCGTTTTGCGTTAAGCGATGCATAGGCTTAACGTGGCGCTTCCCGTTGACGCCCCGGTGGTGTTCCGATGTTCCTGCTTTCGTTGATGGATAGTTGAATGGCCCAGATCTACTCGCGCATCATCGCCACCGGCAGCGCCTTGCCTGAACGCGTCGTCACCAATGCCGATCTCGAAAAGATCGTCGAAACCAGCGACGAATGGATTCGCACCCGCACCGGTATTTGCCAGCGCCATATCGCGGCGGACGGCGAGACGACGGGGGACCTGGCATTCAAGGCGGCGCAGAATGCGCTCGAGGCAGCCGGCGTCAAGGCATCGGAACTCGACCTGATCATCCTGGGCACGACCACGCCGGACATCATTTTCCCGTCCACCGCGTGCCTGGTGCAGCATCGCCTGGGTGCCAACGGCTGCGCCGCGTTCGACGTCAATGCGGCCTGCTCCGGGTTTGTCTACGCGCTTGGCATCGCGGACAAGTTCATTCGCAGCGGACAGTCGAAGAAGGTGCTGGTGATCGGCGCCGAGACCCTGACCCGCATGGTCGACTGGACGGAGCGGGAGACCTGCGTGCTGTTTGGCGATGGTGCCGGCGCGGTGGTGCTGGAGCCTTCCAGCGAGCCGGGCATCTACTCCACCTGCCTGCATGCCGATGGCGGGCACAAGGACCTGCTGTACAACCCGGTGGGCGTTTCGGTCGGTTTCCGGGACGAACCCAACCACGGCGTGCGCATCAAGATGTCGGGCCGGGAGGTTTTCAAGGTTGCCGTGAAGACGCTCGACTCCCTCGTCGGCGAGACCCTGCTGAACGCCGGCATGCAGGAGTCGGACATCGACTGGCTGATTCCGCACCAGGCCAACCTGCGCATCATCGATGCCACGGCGAAGCGGCTGAAGATGTCGATGGATCGCGTCATCGTGACCGTCGACAAGCATGCCAATACGTCGTCCGGCTCGGTACCCCTGGCGCTCGACTACGCCGTGCGCTCGGGCAAGGTGCAGCGCGGGCAGAATCTGTTGCTGGAGGCCTTTGGCGGCGGCTTCACCTGGGCTTCGGCACTGCTGCGCTATTGATTTCGCCCATCCTGCATGCCTTGATGCCGCCGTTGGGCGGCATCATGCTTTCCGGCCTGCGCGAAGGGCCAATACCGCTGCGTATTGGGGGCGATGCATGGCACCATGCTGGTTTGATTCGACGGGATCCGTGTCTCCATGAGTTCAAATGACGCCTCGCTGGCATTCGTGTTCCCCGGTCAGGGCTCGCAGGCGGTGGGCATGCTCGCCGAACTCGCCGCGGCGCATGCCGAGGTGTATTCGACCTTCGAGGAGGCTTCGCAAGGCGCCGGCTTCGATCTCTGGGCGTTGAGCTCGCAGGGGCCGGAGGAACAGCTCAACCGCACCGAAAACACCCAGCCGGCGCTGCTCGCGGCGAGCGTCGCGGTATGGCGGGTCTGGTGCAAGCTGGGGGGCGCCCGGCCGGCCCGGCTCGCCGGCCACAGCCTCGGTGAATACAGTGCCCTGGTGTGCGCGGGCGCATTGTCGCTGCATGACGCGGCGGCGCTGGTGGCCGAGCGCGGCCGCCTGATGCAGGCCGCGGTACCCGCCGGGGTGGGGGCGATGGCGGCGATCCTCGGCGGCGACGATGCCCAGATCGCGGCGGTCTGCGAGGAAGTGGCGCAAGGCCAGGTGGTTGCGCCGGCCAACTTCAATTCGCCCGGTCAGCTGGTGATCGCGGGCCATGCCGAGGCGGTTGATCGTGCGCTGGCACGGCTTGCCGAACTGGGCGTAAAGAAGGCCATCCGGCTGGCGGTGTCGGCCCCGTCGCATTGCGCCTTGATGCGTGACGCCGCCGATCGGCTGGGCGAGCGGATGGCCGGGATCGGCTGGCAGCAACCGGCGATCCCGGTGATTCAAAACGCCGAAGCGCGCAGCCATGACAGCATCGGGGAGATTCGTGCGGCGCTGCAGCGCCAGTTGTATCTGCCGGTACGCTGGGTCGAGTGCGTGCAGGCGCTTGCCGCCGGTGGTGCCACCCGCATGGCCGAGTGTGGCCCGGGCAAGGTCCTCACCGGCCTGGTCAAGCGGATCGACAAGGGCGTCGAGGCCCGCCCGCTCGGCTGGCCTGCGGACATGGATGCGGCGCGCGCCGAGTGGGCGTGACCGGCTGCTTGCGGCAAGAACCTTCAATCTCGAATGGCAGGAATCTTTAAAGATGAGCAAACCACTGAGCGGAGAAATAGCCCTGGTCACCGGCGCCAGCCGCGGCATCGGTGCCGCGATTGCCGACGAGCTGGCGGCGATGGGCGCCACCGTGATCGGTACCGCCACCAGTGAGGCCGGCGCGCGCTCGATCGGCGAACGCCTGTCCGTCCAGGGTGGCCATGGCCGCCTGCTGGACGTGACCGACAGCGGCGCTGTCGATGCCCTGATCGACGGCATCGCCAAGGAGTTCGGCGCCGTCTCGATCCTGGTCAACAATGCGGGGATCACCCGGGACCAGTTGCTGCTGCGCATGCGCGAGGAGGACTGGAGCATCATCCTGGATACCAACCTGAGCTCGGTCTACCGCACCTCCAAGGCGGTCATGCGCGGCATGATGAAGGCGCGCAAGGGGCGCATCATCTCGATCGCCTCGGTGATCGGCCTGACCGGCAACCCGGGACAGGCGAACTATGCGGCCGCCAAGGCCGGCGTCATCGCGTTCTCGAAGTCGCTCGCCCGCGAGATCGGTACCCGTGGCATCACCGTCAACGTCGTCGCGCCGGGCTTCATCGACACCGACATGACCCGGGCGCTGCCCGAGGACACCAAGCAGGCGCTGCTGGGGCAGATCGCCCTGGGGCGGCTGGGGGAAGTCGGGGACATCGCCAAGGCGGTCGGCTTTCTGGCTTCGCCGGCGGCGGCCTACATCACCGGCGAGACCCTGCATGTCAACGGTGGCATGTACATGCCGTGAGACTTGTGCAGTTAGTTGTCGCCAGCGGCCTCGTTTTAGGCGACAATCGCACTTTCGCGCCGGTTGGTCGGACAGGTCCCGGCCGTACCGGCGAATCGTGGCGGACTTGCGGTTTAGCCACTACAATGCCGCCGGCCTTTTGCAGGCATCCCGCCGGCACTGAATGAACATTTACTCCTTGAGAGGTATGGGCAACATGAGCACCATCGAAGAGCGCGTCAAGAAAATCGTCATCGAACAGCTGGGCGTGAAAGAAGATGAAGTCACGGCGAACGCGTCGTTCGTGGACGATCTGGGCGCAGATTCGCTGGATACGGTGGAGCTGGTGATGGCTCTCGAGGAAGAGTTCGAGACCGAGATTCCCGACGAGGACGCCGAGAAGATCACGACCGTGCAGCAGGCGGTCGACTACATCAAGGCCCATTCCAAGGACTGATCGATCCGGGAATTCTTGCCCTGAATCGAACGGCCAGGCTCAGGCGCTGGCTGGTTTGACCAGCGTGGCAACAGCGAACGCTGCGCCTGATTGGCGCAGTTTTCGTTTCTGCATTTTGTAACGTCCCAGGCCGTATGGTGCGCGGGATGGGTCCCGGTTCCAGGGGACGGCGCACGTGCCATCCGTCGTGCGGCGCCTTCGCCGTGGCGGGCTTACGGAACCACCTAAGGAATACAGCATGAGCAAGCGTCGAGTAGTAGTGACTGGCATGGGCATCATCTCGCCGGTCGGCAACGACATCGCCACCGCCTGGGAACGCGTCCTCAAGGGCGTCAGCGGTATCGGTCCGGTTACCCATTTCGATGCCTCCGCCTATTCCACGCGCATTGCGGGCCAGGTCAGCGACTTCGACCCGGCGCAATGGATGGCCGCCAAAGACGTCAAGAAGATGGATCCGTTCATCCATTACGGCGTCGCCGCCGGCACCCAGGCGTTGCGCGACTCCGGGCTGGAAATCACCGAGGCGAACGCACCACGCATCGGCGTGGCGGTGGGCGCCGGCATCGGCGGCCTGTACACCATCGAGTCCACCGCGCTGGAACTGGCCGCGAAAGGGCCGCGGCGGGTGTCGCCGTTCTACGTGCCGAGCTCGATCATCAACATGGTCTCGGGCCAGTTGTCGATCATGTTCGGCCTGAAGGGGCCGAACATCGCCTGCGTCACGGCGTGCGCCACGGCGACCCACAACATCGGTCTCGCCGCGCGAATGATCCAGTACGGCGATGCCGACGCGATGATCGCCGGCGGCACCGAATTCGCGACCACCGGCACGGCCATGGCCGGCTTCTGCTCGGCCAAGGCGATGTCCACGCGCAACGACGAACCGACCCGGGCCAGCCGGCCCTGGGACAAGGACCGCGATGGCTTCGTGCTGTCCGATGGCGCCGGCGTGCTGATGCTGGAGGAGTACGAGCATGCCAAGGCACGCGGCGCACGCATCTACGCCGAGCTGGCCGGTTTCGGCATGAGCGGTGACGCGTTCCACATGACGGCGCCGAGCGAAGGCGGCGAAGGTGCGGCGCGCTGCATGCAAAGCACCCTCAACGATGCTGGTATCAATCCTTCCGACGTGGCGTACGTCAACGCCCACGGCACCTCCACGCCGCTGGGCGACCTGGGCGAGGTCATGGCGGCCAAGAAGGTCTTCGGCGACCATGCCTACAAGCTGGCCATGAGCTCGACCAAGTCGACCACCGGGCACCTGCTTGGTGCCGCCGGTGGCGTCGAGGCGATCTTCACGATCCTTGCCCTGCGCGACCAGGCGCTGCCGCCGACGATCAACCTCGACCAGGTCAGCGAAGATTGCGATCTGGATTTCGTGCCGCACACCGCACGCGACGCCAGGTTCGACGTGGCGATCTCCAACTCGTTCGGCTTCGGCGGCACCAACGGCACGCTGGCATTCCGCCGCGTCTGAGCGTGACCTGCCATACCCGCGTGCTGGCCGGCCGGCGCGATCTGCTCGCGCCGGCCGCGGCATTTCCTGAGCGCTATCCGTGCCTGCTCGAGAGTGTGGTGCGCGGCACGGCGCAGTCGCGCTACGACATCCTGTTTGCGTTTCCGCGTCGTCGCCTCACGCTGCAGGCCGACGGCCGCTTGAGTGACGACGCGGGCAGGCTGGTCGGCGGGCGCTTCCTGGATGCGCTCGATGCCGCCTGGCGTGAGGAGCGACTGCCACCTGGCGACGATCGCCTGCCGTTCCATGGTGGCTGGGTGCTGATGCTGGCCTATGAACTGGCCGGCGAAATCGAACCGAGCCTGCGGCTGCAGGCGCCACCCGCGCTGCCGCTGGCATTGGCGCTGCGTTGTCCCGCGGCGATCGTCGTCGACCATGCCCGCGACTGCACCATCCTGGTCGCCGAGCGCGGCGAGGAGAACTTGCTCGATACGCTGGAGGAGAACCTCGCCGTCGTGCCGCGGCCGCTGCCATTGGCCGACCCGCTGAGCTGGGACGAGGATGCGCCGGAGGCATTTCTTGGCGGTGTGGAGCGGATCGGCGAGCATCTCCACGACGGCGACATTTTCCAGGTCAACCTGTCCCGCGCCTGGCGCGCGCGCTATGCGCAGTCGCCCCCGCCGGCCTCGCTGTACGCGGTGTTGCGCAAGGCCAACCCGGCGCCTTTCGCCGGCCTGCTGCAGCAGGCCGGCTGGTCGGTGGTCAGTTCCTCGCCGGAGCGGCTGGTGAGCGTGCGCCAGGGCGTGGCGCAGACCCGGCCGATCGCCGGCACCCGGCCGCGCCTGGCCGGCGACGACGAGTCGGCGCGCATCCGCGAGCTGAGTGCGCACCCCAAGGAGCGCGCCGAGCACGTGATGCTGATCGACCTCGAGCGCAATGATCTGGGGCGGGTCTGCGTGCCGGGGACGGTCGAGGTGGACGAGTTGATGGTGGTGGAGAGTTATGCCCATGTGCATCACATCGTCTCCAACGTCAGCGGGCGCCTGCGGGAGGATGTCACGCCGGGTCAGGTGATCGCCGCGACGTTTCCGGGCGGCACGATCACCGGTTGCCCGAAGGTGCGTTGCATGGAGATCATCGCTGCGCTGGAACAGGCGCCGCGAGGGGCCTACACCGGCGCGTTGGGCTACCTGGATCGCAACGGCGACCTCGATCTGAACATCCTGATCCGCACCCTGACCCAGGTCGGCACGGAAGTCAGCCTGCGCGCTGGCGCCGGCATCGTCGCCGACTCGCTGGCCGCCGCCGAGCTGGACGAGACCCGCGCCAAGGCACGTGGCCTGCTGCGCGCGCTGGGAGTGCCGGGTTGATGGGCGCCCGGGTGTTGGTGGACGGTGCCGCGGTCGAGCAGGTTTCCGCGCTGGATCGAGGGCTGGCGTACGGCGACGGGCTGTTCGAAAGCATCCGCCTGGTGGGTGCGGTGGCGCCGTTGTGGTCCCGCCACATGCGGCGGCTCGACGAAGGTTGCCGCCGCCTGCGGATGCCGGCACCGGATGCCGGACGGTTATGGCACGAGGCGCTTCAGGTCAGCCATGACATGGCGCAGTCGGTGGTGCGCATCACCGTGACCCGGGGACTGGGCCAGCGCGGGTATGCGCCACCGGCCGTGACTGAGCCCACGCGTATCGTGGCCGCGTTTGCACCGCCGCCGGCGAGCGCTGATGTCTATTTACACGGCGTGCGCATGCGGCTGTGCAGCCTGCGTCTGGCCGAGCAGCCGCTGCTGGCCGGGATGAAGCACCTCAACCGGCTGGAACAGGTGCTGGCGCGGGCCGAGTGGGACGATCCGGCGATCGCCGAGGGGGTGTTGTGCGATGGCCGCGGTCGGGTGATTTCGGCGACCATGGCCAACCTGTTCGCGGTGGTCGATGGACAACTGCTGACGCCGGCGCTGGATCGCTGCGGTGTGGCCGGGGTGGCTCGCGCCGAGGTACTTTCCGTCTTGCCGCAGGCGCGGGTGGGCGAGTTGATGCTGGATGCCCTGCTGCGCGCCACCGAGGTATTTCTCAGCTCGAGCGTACGCGGCATCTTGCCGGTACAGTCACTGGCTGAACGGGTTTACGAGCCGGGCGCGCTGAGCCGCCAGTTGCAGCAACATTGGCGCAAGCTGGGATTTTCGATGGAGCATGGCGGATGATCGACGAGCGGATGCGTGGGCGCGCCCTGCCACGCGTGTGGTTGCTGCTGGTGGTGTTGGCGATGGCGCTGGCGGCGGCGCTTCTGCACGGCTGGCTGGACTTCAGCCGCTTCAGCCGGACGCCGTTGAGCGTCCATGCCCAGGGCGACAGCATCGACATCGGTCGCGGCAGCAGCTTCAGGAACATCGTCGGCGAGTTGCGGCAGCGCCGGTTGACCGATGCGAACCCACTCTACTGGCGGCTGCTGGCCGAGCAGATGGGCGTGGTCAACCGCCTGCATGCCGGCGAATATGCGCTCGAGCGTGGCATCACCCCGCGCCAGTTGCTGGCCAACATGGCCGCCGGCAAGGTGCTGCAGCGCGATTTCACCATCGTCGATGGCTGGACCTTCGAGGAGCTGCGCCAGGCGCTGGCCCGCGCGGAGAAGTTGAAGCACGATTCGGCGGGGCTCGATGATGCCGCGATCATGCAGAAAATCGGTGCGGCCGGCGTGTCGCCGGAAGGGCAATTCCTGCCCGAGACCTACGCCTATGTGAAGGGTGACAGCGACCTGGACATCCTTCGCCGCGCACACGAAGCCATGGCCAGGACGCTGGCCGCGCTGTGGCCCGGGCGCGACAAGGGCCTGCCGCTGGCGACGCCCTACGACGCACTGATCCTGGCCTCGATCGTGGAAAAGGAGACCGCCCGTGCGGACGAACGGGCGCGGATTGCCGGCGTTTTCGTGCGCCGGTTGCAGGACCACATGCTGCTGCAGACCGATCCCAGCGTGATCTACGGCATGGGCGCGCGCTATACCGGCACGATCCACAAGAGCGACCTGACCACCGATACGCCTTACAACACGTATACGCGGGCGGGTTTGCCGCCCACCCCCATCGCGCTGCCGGGCAAGCCGGCGCTGGAGGCTGCCCTGCATCCGGCGGCGGGCGATGCCCTCTATTTCGTGGCCCGTGGCGATGGACACCACGTGTTTGCCAGCACCCTGGAAGAGCACAATCGCAACGTCGACTGCTACCAGCGGAAGCATTGCCGATGATCGTCCAGCGCGGCAGGTTCATCAGTCTCGAAGGTGGCGAAGGCGCCGGCAAGAGCACCTTGCTGGCAGGCCTGCGCGATTACCTGGAGGGCAGCGGCATCGTGCTGACCCAGGCGCGTGAACCCGGTGGGACCCGGGTCGGAGAGGCGGTGCGCGCGATCGTGCTGGACCCGCAGCAGCAGGAACTGGCCGCGGAGACCGAACTGTTGCTGATGTTCGCGTCGCGCGCGCAACTGGTGCGCGAAGTCGTCGAGCCGGCGCTGAGCGCGGGCCGCTGGGTGCTGTGCGACCGCTACGCGGATGCCAGTTACGCCTACCAGGGCGGCGGCCGTGGCCAGCCGTGGCAGCGCATTGCCGAGTTGGAGCGTTGGGCTTGCGCCGGGATCAAGCCGGACATGACCCTGTTGCTCGACCTGCCGGTCGCCACCGGCCGAGCGCGCGCCGCCGGTCGCGGTGACGCCGATCGGATCGAGGTCGAGGCGGATGCGTTTTTCGAACGGGTTCGTGCCAGCTATCGGCAACGTGCGGCCGCCGAACCGGAGCGCTTCCGGGTGATCGATGCCAGCCAGCCGGTCGCGGCGGTGCTGCACGCGGCCACGGCGGCACTGTCCAGGCTGGTGGCGGAGCCGCGCCGATGAACCGGCCTCCCTGGCACTCCGGGCATTGGGCGCGCCTGCAGGCGCGCCGGCAACGTGATGCGCTGCCCCATGCGCTGTTGCTGGTCGGGCCGGCTGGGCTGGGCAAGCGCGCCTTCGCCCGACGGTTCGTGCAGAGCCTGCTGTGCAACGAGCCGGCCGCGGGCGAGGGCTGCGGCCACTGCCGCAGCTGCCTGCTGATGGCGGCGGGCACGCATCCCGACCTGATCAGCCTCGGCTACGGCTTGCGCAAGGATGGCGTGCAGCGCAGCGAGATCGTGGTCGAGCAGATCCGCGACTTGTCGTCGCGGCTGGCCATGAGCAGCCAGTTCGGCGGCTGGCAGGTGGTCACGATCGACCCGGCCGATGCGATGAACACGGCCGCGGCCAACGCCCTGCTGAAGACGCTGGAAGAACCCTCGGCGCAGACCATGCTGATCCTGCTCGCCGATGCGCCCGGGCGCTTGCCGCAAACGATCCGCAGCCGTTGCCAGCGCATCGAGTTTCACCTGCCGCCGGCAGAGCAGGCACTGGCTTGGCTGCGGGGCGAAGCGGTCGACGATGCCGAGGCGGCGCTGGCCGCGGCGGGCGGCAATCCGGGCCTGGCAAAGCAGTGGGCGGAGCAGGGCGCGCTGGCGCAGCGACAGGAGGTGCGCAAGGACCTGGCGGCGCTGGCGGCCGGTCGCGGACAAGCCACCGACGTGGTCAAGCGCTGGCTGGACGACGAACCGGCACGGCGGCTCTGGTTTGCCGCCCAGGCGACGGCCGACGAGGTCCGCGCGCGCACCGTCGGCCATGCCGGGCCGCTGGCGAGTGCGATGGATGTCGAGGCGCTGGGGCAGTGGTTCGCTGCGGTCAATCGCACGCGCGAAAGCCTGCGCGGTCCCTTGCGCGGCGACCTGCTGCTGCTGGAGCTGCTGGCGAGCTGGCGTTGAAGGCGGGCGTGCCCGAGCCGGGCTTCCCCGCCTTCTCCGCGCAGACCCGGTTGCTGGTCGTGGCGCCCCATCCGGACGATGAGACCATCGCGACCGGCTTGCTGGTTCAGCGCGTGCGGGCCTGCGGCGGCGCGGTGCGGATACTGCTGCTCACCGACGGCGACAACAACCCCTGGCCGCAACGCTGGCTGGAGCGGCGCCTGTGGATCGGCCCCGCGGCGCGCCGGCGCTGGGGCGAGCGACGCCATGCCGAGATACTGCGGGCGCTGGCCTGTCTCGGCCTGCCGCCGCAGGCGCTGCATGCCCTGGGGTGGCCGGATCTGGGGGTGACCGAGGCGCTGCTGTACCGTACCGCGGATGCGGTGGCCTGCGTGGCTGACGTGGTCGCGGCGTTTCGGCCCGACCTGGTCGCCATGCCGTCGCTCGACGACCGGCACCCCGACCACGGCTCGGCCCATGTGCTGCTGCGGCTGTCGCTCGCCGGCCACGCGATGCCGCCGCCCCGATGCCTGGTTTACCAGGTGCACGGAAAATCGCCGTGCGACGCCATGCCGGCGCTGTCCGGCAGCGTCGGCGAGGTGGCGAAAAAACGCGAGGCGCTGGAGGCTCACCGCAGCCAGATGGTGCTCAGCGGCAGGCGCATGCGCCGGTTGGCGGCAAGGCCGGAGCGCCTCGGTTGGCCGGCGACCGCGCCGTGGCCGGCGGCGGCATTGCCCTGGCGGCCGCCGGCATGGCTGCGGCCGTGGCTGCGGCTGAGCGTGGTGGGTGCGCAGGGGGCGCAGACCTGGGCATGGCGCGATGCGCCGCTGAGGCGCGATCAGGCCGGCAGGTTTCAGCTTTGTTGTGCGCCGGGGTCCGCGGCCGCCCCCCGTTTCGCGCGGCTGGCCCTGGGCTTCTCCACCTTCTGGATTTTCGACCGCTGGGGCTGGTGCGAACTCTCCCCGCCATCCGCCGGCCGTTGACGCCATCGCTTGCGCCGGCCGGTTGACCGGGCTAGCGTGAGCCGGGGGCAAGACGATTCGGGTGGTACGCTGCACCGATCGATGATGCATGTACCTGCATCGGACTGGTTGGGGTGCCGGTTGATTCCGCATGCCTCGGATTGTGAGTCGCCGCTGGTTTCATCCATCTGATTGGTAAGTGAATGCATAGCCCGGATCAGAATTCGACTGATGGCACCGCTGATCACGTGGCCCATTCAAGCGAGAACTTCTATGCGGCGCTGTCCGAAATAGGCCAACTGCTGGTTCGCTCGCTGGACCCTCAGGTGCTTTACGAGGCGGTGATCGAAGTGCTCGAGCGCAGGCTCGGCGCCATGCTGGTGATGCTCGGCGAGGTCGATCACGCCAGCGGCATGTTTTGCCGGACCGCTCCGGCGACCGTACCGGCCGGCAAGCAGGACATCTACCCGGACCGGCTGCCGCTGTCGGTCGCGCAGTTGCCGTTCTGGCAGGGGACGCCGCAGCTGGAGGCGGATATCCGTCAATTGCCGGGCTCGGATGCCGCTCGACAGGCTTACCTCCGGCACGGCGTCGTCGCGGTGGTCGCGGTGCCGGTGATGAAGTTCGGGGAAGTGTGCGCGGGCCTGCTGATCCGGGCCGGCCATGCGGGGTTTTTCTCGCCGCGGATGATCGAGTTGCTGCAGCAGGCCGCCGCGAGTATCGGCCTGGACATGGAGGCGCGCGAACAACGCCTGCTGCTGTTGCGCGCGGCCCGCAAGGAGGCCCGCCAGCGGCGCGTCCTGCGCCTGCTCAGCGAGATGATCAAGGTGGTCACGCACAGCGACAGCGAGCCGGCGCTGCTGGCCGATACCTGCGACGTGGCCCATCGGGTGGGCGGTTACCGGTTCGCCTGGATCGGCATGCTGGACCGCGATGCGCCGGGCATCCTGCGGCTGTGCGCGAGTGCCGGCATGGCGGCGACGGCGCAACTGGATGAACGCTTCAGCCTGTCCGACCCGGCGCGCGCCGGCGATGCGGTGGTGAACGCACTGGCGACCGGGCAACCCAGCATTTGCCACTTGCGGCCGGGAGCGCCCAGGGACTGGCCGCTGGAGGACACCGAACTCGATCTGGACGCCGTTCTCGCGCTGCCGCTGCGGGTGGAGGGGGTGATCGTGGGCGCCTTGGTGGTTGGCGCGACCCAGCCGGAGGCGTTTACCTCCGTCGAGACCCAGGTGTTCCAGGAGATCGGGGTCGAGCTCGGGCTGGGCATGCAGGTCCAGCGGGCCCAGGCGGCCAGGTTGGTGGCCGAACACGAGCTGCGCTTCAACCTGGAGCATTTCCACACCATCCTCTCCAACCAGTACTCCGGTTTGCTGGTGGTCTCCGAGCACGACACCGTGCGCTTCGCCAACGACGCCTTCTGCAAGCTCTATGGTTTCAGCGAGGCGCCTGCCGAGCTGGAAGGGCGGTCGTCGCAAGTGATCTACGCGCGGATCGCGCAGGTGTACCGCGACCCGCAGAAAGAACGGGCCAGGCTGAAGGAGATCATCGGCCTCAACGTGCCGGTCCGCGGCGACGAAGTGGCGATGGCCGACGGGCGGATCTTCCTGCGGGATTTCACCCCGATCCGGATCGACGGCATCCTGCGCGGCAGGATCTGGCAGCAGCGGGACATCACCGAACAGAAGGCGCACGAGGCCCGGGTCGAGCATCTGGCCTTCTACGATGTCGTTACCGGCCTGCCCAATCGACGCCTGCTGTTCAATCTGCTGGAGCAGGCGCGCGCCGACGCGGGGGAACGCGGCGCGCTGCTGGCCGTGGGCATACTCGACCTGGACCGCTTCAAGAGCGTCAACGACACCATCGGCCACGAAGGCGGCGACCAGGTGCTGGTCGAGGCCTCCTCGCGGATACTGGGCATGTTGCGCGAAGCCGACGTGCTGGCCCGTTTCGGCGGCGACGAATTTGCCCTGCTCATTCCCGGGCTGGACGGCCCCGAGCAACTCGACGTCATCGGCCGCTGCATACTGCAGGCCCTGCGCGCGCCGTTCAGCCTGATGAGCGAGCAACTCTACCTGTCGGCCAGTATCGGCTGGACCCTGTACCCGCTGGACAATGCCGATGCCGAGGGCCTGGTCCGGCACGCCGACATGGCGATGTACGCGGCCAAGGAGGAGGGAAAGGACCGTGGCCTGCTGTACGAGCCGGCGATGGAGGCCGAGTCGCAGCGGCTGCAGGCGATGCGGGAACGAATGGCCCAGGCCCTGCTGCATGACCACCTGAAACTGGCGTTCCAGCCCATTGTCTACATCGACGGCCTGCCCGGCGTGCAGGGCGTTGCCGGCATGGAGGCGCTGCTGCGGCTGAACGACAGCGGCCAGGAGCTGGTTGCGCCGGGCAGCTTCATGCATGTGCTGGACGATCCGCAGCTGGCCCGCCCGATCGGCCGGTTCGTGCTCGGCGAGGCGCTGCGCCAGTGCCAGGAGTGGTTGCGGGTCGGCATTTCCATTCCGGTTTCCGTCAACATCAGCACGCGCCACCTCCTGCACCCGGCTTTTTTCAGCGATATCGACGCCGCGCTGGAGAATTACCCCGACGTGATGGACGTGGGCTTCGGCATCGAGGTCACCGAGACCGGGCCGAGCATGGATCATGCGCGCGCCAAGATCGTGATCGAGGAATGCCGTCACCGCGGCATCCGGGTGGGGCTGGACGATTTCGGCACCGGATCGGCGTCGTTGAGCCATATCCAGCAGCTGGACATCGAGCATATCAAGCTCGACCAGAGCTTTGTGCGCGACATTCTCGGCGACGAGCGCAACATGGCGATCGCGGCGGGGGTGATCACCACGGCCCGCATGCTGGCCAAGATCGTGATCGCCGAAGGCGTCGAGACGGCGGAGCAGGGGGACCTGCTCGCCTCGCTGGGATGCCACCAGTTGCAGGGGTTTTCGATTTCGCGGCCCATGCCCGGCGAACTGGTGCCGGCGTGGGTCGCGCGCTGGGCGCCGCCGAGTTCATGGACCAGCCTGGCCAACGAACGTCAGTCGTTGCTGGTCAGGCACGCCGATGGCGCATGAGCCCGCGCGCGGACGCCGGCAGGCGCGGCAGTGGTACGGATCAGGCGCAACCTCTAAGATCGGCGCCATGAATCGGCGGTTTTGAACCCCCCGGCAGGAGCTCAGCATGAAACCGATGGCTGCCCGTCAGGGCATCATTTCCCTGAAAATCAAGGACGCCGCTTCGCTGTTCAACGCGTACATGCCGTTCCTCAAGCATGGCGGGCTCTTCGCGGCGACGTCCCAGACCTATGCGCTCGGTGACGAGGTGGTCCTGCTGGTGAGCCTGGCGGAGGAAACCGAGCGCCTGTCGGTCGTCGGCAAGGTGGTCTGGATCAGCCCGGTGGGCGCCCAGGGCAACCGCGTCGCCGGCATAGGCGTCCATTTCAACGAGTCGGGCGATGCCGAGGCGGCCCGCAGCCGCATCGAGAACATCCTCGCCGGCACGCTGGGTTCGGATCGCCCCACGCATACGATGTGACGGCACGCCGTCGGTCGAGGGCACCGGCAAAAAAACCGCATCCAATCGACCGGCAAGGCTTGTTGTACCCCTGCGCACTGATACAATGGCGAGATTCGCGAATCCATCTCGCGGAACGTCGGACGCTTGCGGACGAAATTCTGCAAGCGTGCCGCGCAGTCTGTTGCCGCGTCGGCCTGCCGAATCGAAATCGCCAGATCGTGAATTACCGGGACCCCCCATCCCCACGATCACTGATGCGCCTGTTGGTGCGGAGGTAAGTTGCATCGTGCTTGCCGAATATTGGCCTGTCCTGTTGTTCATCGGCGTTGCCACCGGTCTCGGCCTGGTACTGCTCGCGCTCGGCCTGCTGGCCGGCCCACGTCGCCCCGGTGCGGAAAAGCTTTCGCCCTACGAGTGCGGTTTCGAAGCCTTCGAGGACGCACGCATGCGCTTCGACGTGCGCTATTACCTGCTCGCCATCCTGTTCATCATCTTCGACCTGGAAATCGCCTTCCTGTTTCCGTGGGCGGTGGTGTTCCGGCAGATCGGCCTGGTTGCCTTGATCGAGATGGGCCTGTTCCTGCTGTTGCTGGTGGTCGGCTTTGCCTACGTGTGGAAGAAGGGAGCGCTGGAATGGGAGTGATCGATTCCGTCAGCCGGGTGATGCACAACCCGGCGCCGTTGAACGTGGTCGACGACATCCTGCGCCCGGCCGGCGACAATCCGGTGGTGCAGCGCGGTTTCGCCACCGCCCGTCTGGACGAGTTGATCAACTGGGCGCGTACCGGCTCGATGTGGCCGATGACCTTCGGTCTGGCCTGCTGCGCGGTGGAGATGATGCACGCCGGCGCGTCGCGCCTGGATCTCGACCGCTACGGCGTGATCTTCCGGCCCAGTCCGCGCCAGTCCGACGTGATGATCGTGGCCGGCACCCTGGTCAACAAGATGGCCCCGGCGCTGCGCAAGGTCTACGACCAGATGCCCGAGCCGAAGTGGGTGATTTCGATGGGCAGCTGCGCCAATGGCGGCGGTTACTACCATTACTCCTATTCGGTGGTGCGCGGTTGCGACCGCATCGTGCCGGTCGACATCTATGTGCCGGGCTGTCCGCCCACGGCCGAGGCGTTGATCCACGGCATCCTGCAGTTGCAGAAGAAAATCCGCCGTACCAGCACCATCGCGCGTTCGTGAGGCCCTGATATGTCAGCTACATCCACGACCTCGCTGGCGGAACAACTCGTTGCGCGATTCGGCGACACGCTCAAGGTCAGTTCGGCCCGGCAGGAGGTCACCGCCGAGGTGGCCGCCGGCGACCTGGTCGCGGTGGCCACCGCCCTGCGCGACGAGGCGGCCTTCCGCTTCTGCGAACTGATCGATCTGTGCGGCATCGACTACCTCGGTTACGGCCAGGTCGAGTGGGATACCGAAACCATCTCCGGCACCGGCTTCTCGCGCGGTGTCGAGGGCCAGGCGCAGGGGCGTTTCAACTGGGCCGGCCGGCCGCGTGACGTCGCCGCGCCGCGCCGCTTCGCCGCGGTGGTCCAGTTGCTGTCGATCGAACACAACCGTCGCCTGCGCTTGCGCGTGTTCTGCGCAGACGACGGCTTGCCGCTGCTGCCATCGCTGACCGCGGTGTGGCCGGGCGTGAACTGGTTCGAGCGCGAGGCGTTCGACCTGTACGGGATCATCTTCGATGGCCACCCCGACCTGCGCCGCATCCTTACCGACTACGGCTTCGTCGGGCATCCGTTCCGCAAGGATTTTCCGCTGGTCGGCAACGTCGAGGTCCGCTACGACGCCGAGCAGAAGCGCGTGGTCTACGAGCCGGTGTCGATCGAGCCGCGCGTGCTGGTGCCGCGAACCATCCGCAACGACGCCGACCTGATGCAGGCCAAGGCCGAAGCCGCTGACCACTGGCGGGAGAATTGAGCATGCAGGAAATCCGCAACTACACGATGAACTTCGGCCCGCAGCATCCGGCCGCGCATGGCGTGCTGCGCCTGTTGCTGGAGATGGATGGCGAAACCGTCGTACGCACCGATCCGCATGTGGGCCTGCTGCATCGTGGCACCGAGAAGCTGTGCGAATCCAAGCCGTTCAACCAGTCCATCGGCTACATGGATCGCCTCGACTACGTCTCGATGATGTGCAACGAGCATGCCTACGTGAAGGCGATCGAGAACCTGCTGGGGATCGAGGCACCGGAACGCGCACAGTACATCCGCACCATGTTCGACGAGATCACGCGGATCCTGAACCACCTGATGTGGATCGGTTCGAGCGCGCTCGACCTCGGCGCCATGGCGGTTTTCCTCTACGCGTTCCGCGAGCGCGAAGAGTTGATGGATCTGTACGAGGCGGTCTCGGGCGCGCGCATGCACGCCACCTATTACCGCCCCGGTGGCGTCTACCGCGACCTGCCGGCGCAGATGCCGCAGTACCGCCAGTCGCCCTGGCACAAGGGCAAGGACCTGCAGCGCCTGAACAGCTGGCGCGAAGGCTCGATGCTGGACTTCATCGATGCGTTCACCGCCGACTTCCCCTCGAAAGTGGATGAATACGAGACGCTGCTGACCAACAACCGGATATGGAAGCAGCGCACCGTCGGCATCGGCGTGGTTTCGCCGGAACTGGCCAAGGCCTGGGGCATGACCGGGCCGATGCTGCGCGGTTCGGGCGTCGAGTGGGACCTGCGCAAGAAGCAGCCCTATGCGAAGTACGCCGACGTCGATTTCGACATCCCGGTCGGGGTCAACGGCGACTGCTACGACCGCTATCTGGTTCGGGTCGAGGAGATGCGCCAGTCGAACCGGATCATCAGCCAGTGCGCGCGGTGGCTGCGGGCGAATCCCGGTCCGGTGATGGTGCGCAACTTCAAGGTGGCGCCACCGTCGCGGGTCGAGATGAAGGAGGACATGGAAGCGATGATCCATCACTTCAAGTTGTTCACCGAAGGTTATTGCGTGCCGGCCGGCGAAACCTATGCCGCGGTCGAGGCGCCGAAGGGCGAGTTCGGCTGCTACCTGGTTTCCGACGGCGCCAACAAGCCGTTCCGCGTGCATCTGCGTGCGCCGGGCTTTGCCCACCTGTCATCCATGGACTCCATCGTGCGCGGCCACATGCTCGCCGACGTGGTGGCCATGATCGGTTCCTATGACCTCGTGTTCGGCGAAGTGGACCGATGAATACGGGATACGGGACACGGGACACGGGATTCGGTCGAGGGGGCTGCATCGACCGATGGCCGTCCGCTTCGATTGCCGCCATTCAGATCAGTTGCAACTTTCACGTTGGGTCTCGGTTTGCCGGGAAGCGGGTTGGCTCGTGCCGAACCCCGAATCCCGAATCCCGGATCCCGGAGTTCAAGGCATGAAAGCCACCGGACATTTCGAGCAGGTCAGGCACGTCGATCCGCTCGTCGTACTCACCGAGCACACCCGCCATCACGTTGACGAATGGGTGGCCAAGTTTCCGCCGGACCGCAAGCGCTCGGCGTTGATCCAGGGCCTGTTTGCCGCGCAGGAGCAGAACCGGGGCTTCCTCACCGACGACCTCATCGTCGCCGTGGCGAAGTACCTGGAGCTGCCTCCGGTCTGGGCCTACGAGGTGGCCAGCTTCTACTCGATGCTGGAGACGAAGCCGGTGGGCCGCAACAACGTGGCGATCTGCACCAACATCTCGTGCTGGCTCAACGGCGCCGAGGATCTGGTGAGGCATTGCGAGGAGAAACTTGGCATCAAGCTTGGCGAGAGCACGGCGGACGGCCGCGTGTACCTCAAGCGGGAAGAGGAGTGCATCGCCGCCTGCGTCTATGCGCCGGCGATGACGGTCAACGGGCATTACCACGAGCGTCTCACTGCCGAGAAGCTCGACGCCATTCTGGACGGGTTGGAGTAAGTCATGGCAGCAGTCGGACCCGCACCCCAGGAACACCAGGTCGTCTACACCACCTTGCATTTCGACAAGCCGTGGGCGATGGCCAGCTACGAGCAGGTGGACGGTTACAAGGCCTGGCGCAAGATCCTGGCCGAGAAGCCCGATCCCGCCGGCCTGATCGAGGAAATCAAGAAATCCAGCCTGCGCGGCCGCGGCGGCGCGGGCTTCCCCACCGGGCTGAAGTGGTCCTTCATGCCCAAGGGCACGATGCAGAAGTACATCCTGTGCAACTCGGACGAATCCGAGCCCGGCACGGCCAAGGACCGCGACATCCTGCGCTACAACCCGCATGCGGTGATCGAGGGCCTGGCGATCGCCTGCTACTGCACCGGTTCCACCGTGGCCTACAACTACCTGCGCGGCGAGTTCCACCACGAGCCCTTCGAGCACTTCGAGGAGGCGCTGAAGGAAGCCTACGCGGCGGGCCTGCTGGGCAAGAACGTGCAGGGTACCGGCATCGACGTGGACATCTACGGCGCGCTCGGCGCCGGCGCCTACATCTGCGGCGAAGAGACCGCGCTGATGGAATCGCTGGAAGGCAAGAAGGGCCAGCCGCGCTTCAAGCCGCCGTTTCCGGCCAATTTCGGCCTGTACGGCAAGCCGACCACGATCAACAACACCGAGACCTACGCCTCGGTGCCGGCGATCCTGCGCAACGGCGCCGACTGGTTCCTCGAGCTGGGCAAGCCGAACAACGGCGGCCCGAAGATCTTCTCGGTCTCCGGCCACGTCAACAAGCCCGGCAATTTCGAGATCCGCCTGGGTACGTCCTTCAAGGACCTGCTGGCGATGGCCGGCGGCGTGCGCAACGGGCACAAGCTGAAGGCGGTGATCCCGGGCGGTTCCTCGATGAAGGTGCTGCCGGCCGAGGTGATGCTGGAAAGCACGATGGACTACGACTGCCTGCAGAAGGCCGGCTCGGGCCTGGGTTCCGGCGCCGTGATCGTGATGGATGAGACCACCTGCATGGTCAAGGTCTGCCATCGCATTTCGCGCTTCTACATGGCCGAGTCCTGCGGCCAGTGCACGCCGTGCCGCGAAGGTACCGGCTGGATGTACCGGGTGCTCTCGCGCATCGTCGAGGGCAAGGGTACCCAGGATGACCTGCACCGCCTGAAAGCCGTGGCCGGGCAGATCGAGGGGCACACCATCTGCGCCTTCGGCGAGGCGGCGGCGTGGCCGGTACAGGGCTTTCTCGCACGCTTCTGGAACGAGTTTGAATATTTTGTGGAACACGGCCGCTCAATGACCGAAGACCAGTTTGCACCTGCCGCTGCGGAGGTTGCCGCATGAGCGCGCAACCGACCTCCACTGCACCCGAGCTGCTCAATATCGAGGTCGACGGCAAGCCGACCCAGATCCGCAAGGGCGCCATGATCATCGAGGCCGCCGACGCGATCGGCGTGGCGATTCCGCGCTTCTGCTACCACCGCAAGCTGCCGATCGCGGCCAACTGCCGCATGTGCCTGGTGGACGTGGAACTGGGCGGCAGGATGATGCCCAAGCCGCAGCCGGCCTGTGCCACGCCGGTGGCCGAGGGCATGAAGGTGACGACGCGCTCGGAAAAGGCGCTGAAGTTCCAGAAAGACGTGATGGAATTCCTGCTGATCAACCACCCGCTGGATTGCCCGATCTGCGACCAGGGTGGCGAGTGCGAGCTGCAGGACGTGGCCCTGGGCTACGGCCGCAGCGTGTCGCGCTACACCGAGCGCAAGCGCACCGTGGCCGACGAAAACCTCGGGCCGCTGGTGGCCACCGAGATGACCCGCTGCATCCAGTGCACGCGCTGCGTGCGCTTCACCAGCGAGATCGCCGGCAGCTACGAGCTCGGTGGCATGAACCGCGGCGAGAACCTGCAGATCGGGACCTATATCGGCAAGACGATCGTGACCGAGCTGTCGGGCAACATCATCGACGTCTGCCCGGTGGGGGCGTTGACCAACAAGCCGTTCCAGTTCAAGGCCCGCGCCTGGGAGCTGATCGCCAAGCCGTCGATCGGTTACCACGACGCCCTCGGCTCCAACCTGTGGCTGCATACGCGCCGCGGCGAAGTGCTGCGCACGGTGCCGCGTGACAACGAAGCGGTCAACGAGTGCTGGTTGTCCGATCGCGACCGCTACAGCCACCAGGGCCTGTACGCCGACGATCGCATCAGCGCGCCGGAGGTCAAGCGCAACGGCCAGTGGCACGCCACCACCTGGGACGATGCGCTGCAGGTCGCCGCCGAGACGCTGAAGAAGGCGCCGGGCAGCGAGCTCGGCGTGCTGGTGCATCCGGCCGCCTCGAACGAGGAGGGCGACCTGCTGGTGCGGCTGGCGCGCGGCCTCGGCAGCGCGCACGTCGACCATCGGCTGCGCCAGCTCGATTTTGCGGACAACGCGGCGGCGCGACCGTTCGCATTGCCGGTGGCGGAGATCGACCAGGCCAGGGCCGTCCTGCTGGTCGGCTCGGACCTGCGCCACGAGATGCCGCTGCTCAACCATCGCGTGCACCAGGCGAGCAAGCGTGGCGCCAGGGTGTACGCGGTCAACCCCGCACGCTTCGATTTCAACTACCCGTTGGCCGCCGAGTCGGTCGTCGCGCCGCCGGCCATGGTCGATGCCTTGCTGGCGCTGGCCGCGGCGGCCGTCCGCGCCGGTGCGACGGCGCCAGCCGGGCTGGCCGAGGCGATCGCGGCGGCGCCGGTCGCTCAGGCCGACATCGAGGCGATTGCCGCGCTGAAGTCGGGCCGTTCGGTGGTGATCCTGGGCGAGGCGGCGGTCACCCATCCGCAGGCGTCATGGTTGCGCGCGGTCGCCCGCTTCATTGCCGACGCCACCGGCGCGGCCTGCAACGAACTGCCGGTCGGCGCCAACGCGGTCGGCCTGAGCCGGCTGGGCGTCCTGCCGGGGAACGGCGGGCTCGATGCGCACGCGATGCTGGCGCAACCGCGCAAGAGCTACCTGCTCTACGGAGTCGAGCCGCCGCTGGATTTCGCCGACGGCGACACCACGCTCAAGGCGCTGCATACGGCGGAACAGGTCGTGGCCTTCACCTCCTACGCCAGCGCGGCCTTGCGCGATGTGGCCGACGTGATCCTGCCGATCGCCCTGCTGCCGGAGATGGATGCCACGCTGGTGAACGTCGATGGTCTGGCCCAGGCCGTGCCGGCCGGCGGCAAGGCACCCGGCCAGACCCGGCCGGGCTGGAAGGTCCTGCGCGCGCTGGGTGGCCTGCTGCAGCTGGCCGGCTTCGAGTTTGACGATATCGACGGCCTGCGCCAGGGCATCGCCGAGCGCGCCGTGGCGCCACGCGATGGCCTTTCGGCGCGCGCTGCCGCCGCTGGCCTGACCCGGCTGGCCAACTGGCCGATCTATCGCACGGATGCCGTGCTGCGCCGCGCCACCGCGCTCAATGCGCATCCACTCAATCGCGCCGCCGCCGCGCGACTGAATCCACGCGATGCCGAGCGTCTGGGCCTGGCCGACGGTGTGACGGTGGGGGTCGAGCATTCGCGGCTTCCGCTGCTGGTCGACGATGCCGTGCCCGAGGGCGCGGTGTGGATCGAAGCCGGTCACGAACTCACCGCGACGCTGCCGCCTTATGGCGCGTCCATCACCTTGACCAAGGCCTGACAGATGCTTGATCAACTCGTCCACCAGCTCGGTCTGCCGCTGCTCTACATCCTGGCGATCGTGCTTCCGCTGGTCATCGCGGTGGCCATGTTCGTCTACTGGGAGCGCAAGGTCATCGGCTGGATGCACGTGCGCATGGGGCCGAACAAGATCGGCCCGTTCGGCGTGCTGCAGGCCTTTGCCGACGTGGTGAAGCTGCTCGTGAAGGAAGTGATCCTGCCGACCAAGGCCAATCGTTTCCTGTACTACATGGCGCCGATGATCGCGCTGGTTCCGGCGCTGGCGGCGTGGGCGGTGGTGCCGTTCAGCAGCAGGATGGTGCTGTCCAACGCGAATGCGGGCGTGCTGTACCTGCTGGCGATGACCTCGATGGGGGTCTACGGCATCATCATCGCCGGCTGGGCCTCGAATTCGCGTTATGCCATGTTGGGTGCCATGCGCTCGGCGGCCCAGGTGATCTCCTACGAGCTGGCGATGGGCCTGTGCCTGGTCTGCGTGCTGGTACTGGCCGGCAGCCTCAACCTCAGCGACATCGTCAACGCGCAGGCGGGCACCAAGGGCTTCTTCAGCTGGTACTGGTTGCCGTTGCTGCCGGTGTTCGTGATCTATTTCATCTCCGGCGTGGCCGAGACCAATCGCGCCCCCTTCGACGTGGCCGAGGGCGAGTCGGAGATCGTCGCCGGCTTCCATGTGGAGTATTCCGGTTCGGCGTTCGCGCTGTTCTTCCTGGCCGAATACGCCAACATGATCCTGGTCAGCTTCCTGGCCTCGGTCCTGTTCCTGGGCGGCTGGCTCAGCCCGCTGCAGGGTTGGGTGCACGCCGATGCGCCGGGCTGGATCAACTGGATCTGGACCGGTGGTTTCATCTGGCTGTTCATCAAGGCGTTCCTGATGAGCTTCCTGTTCCTGTGGTTCCGCGCCGCGTTCCCCCGCTACCGCTATGACCAGATCATGCGGCTGGGCTGGAAGGTGTTCATCCCGATCGCCATCGCCTGGGTGATGGTCGCCGGCTGCATGAAGTATTTCGGCGTGGTCGGCCACGGCCTGGGGTCTTAAGCAATGAACTCGATTACCCGCTACCTGAAGAGCCTGCTGCTGCTGGAGCTGTTCCGCGGCATGGCGCTGACCATGGGCTACATGTTCAAGCCCAAGTACACCGTGCGCTACCCGATGGAGCACATTCCCAAGTCGAACCGGTTCCGTGGCCTGCATGCGCTTCGCCGTTACGCCAACGGCGAGGAACGCTGCATCGCCTGCAAGCTGTGCGAGGCGGTGTGCCCCGCGCTGGCGATCACCATCGATTCCGCCCCGCGCGAATCCGATGGGCAGCGCCGCACCACGCGCTACGACATCGACTTGTTCAAATGCATTTTTTGCGGTTTCTGCGAAGAGAGCTGCCCGGTCGACTCGATCGTCGAAACCTCGATTCATGAATACCACTTCGAGCATCGTGGCGAGAACGTGGTGACCAAGCAGCAGCTGCTGGCCATCGGTGATCGATTCGAGCGGCAGATCGCCGCCGACCGCGCACAAGATGCAGCATACCGCTGAGGCCAACGATGACTTCCGAACTGCTACAACTCATCTGTTTCTACGCTTTCAGCTTCGTCACCGTGGCGGCGGCGCTGTCGGTGATCACGTTGAAGAACACCGTGCACGCGGTGCTGGCCCTGGTGCTGACCTTCTTCAGCTCGGCCTGCCTGTGGATGCTGCTGGATGCGGAGTTCCTCGCGCTGGCGCTGATCGTGGTCTACGTCGGCGCGGTGATGGTGCTGTTCCTTTTCGTGGTGATGATGCTGGACATCGACCAGGAAAGGATGCGCGAGGGGTTCGTCAAGTTTCTTCCGGTCGGCCTCGTCGTGGCCATGGTGATGCTGGCCGAAATGCTGGGCCTGATCGGCGTGCGGGCGATGCACGCGCAGGTGCTCGGTGCCGATCCCGCGGCGCTCGCGGGGGTTTCCAACACGGCGTGGCTGGGGCTGGCGCTGTACACGAAATTCCTGCTGCCGTTCGAGATCGCCGCGCTGATCCTGACCGTGGGCGTGGTGGCGGCGGTTGCGCTGACGCTGCGCCAGCGCGGCGACGCGCGCTACGAGTCGGCCAGCCAGCAGGTCAAGATCGATCCGCGCGATCGCATCCGTGTCGTGAAGATGGCGGCCGTGCGCAACGACGAGTCGAATGCCGTCGACGACAACGCATCACAGGAGCCGCGCCCATGATTTCCCTCGCGCATTACATCGTGCTTGGCGCGGTGCTGTTCTGCATCGCCGTCGCCGGCCTGTTCATCAATCGCAAGAACGTGATCGTGCTGCTGATGTCGATCGAGCTGATGCTGCTCGCCGTGAACATGAATTTCGTCGCGTTCTCGCGCTTCCTCGGCGACGTGTCGGGGCAGGTATTCGTGTTCTTCATCCTTACCGTGGCTGCGGCGGAAGCCGCCATTGGCCTGGCGATCCTGGTGCTGCTGTTCCGCAATCGCAGCACCATCAACATCGCCGACATCGACAGCATGAAGGGCTGACCGCATGAGTCTCTCCACTTCCATCCTGCTGACGATCGCGCTGGCACCCCTGGCGGGCTGCCTGCTGGCCGGTTTCCTCGGCAAGTTCATCGGCCGCGCTGGCGCGCACGGCGCCACCATCCTCGGGGTCGGCATCTCCTGCGCGTTGTCCTTCTACGTGCTCTACCAGCTCACGCTGGGCGGTGCCGAGGCCTACAACCAGAACATCTACACCTGGTTCCAGATCGGCAACCTCAACGCCAGCGTGGGTTTCCTGGTCGACCGTCTGACCGCGATGATGCTGGTGGTGGTGAGCTTCGTGTCGCTGCTGGTGCATCTGTACACCATCGGTTACATGGCCGACGACGACGGCTATACGCGCTTCTTCAGCTACATCTCGCTGTTCACCTTCTCGATGTTCATGCTGGTGATGAGCAACAACTTCGTGCAGCTGTTCTTCGGCTGGGAAGCGGTGGGCCTGGTGTCGTACCTGCTGATCGGCTTCTGGTACAAGCGGCCGACGGCGATCTTCGCGAACCTGAAGGCGTTCCTGGTCAATCGGGTGGGCGATTTCGGCTTCCTGCTCGGCATCGCGGCGGTGCTGTACTTCCTGCACACGCTGGATTACGCCACCGCCTTCGGTGCCGCGCCGGGCCTGCTCGGACGGACCCTGCAGATCACGGCCGGCACGCAGTGGGACGCCGCCACGGTGATTTGCATCTGCCTGTTCGTCGGCGCCATGGGCAAGTCGGCACAGGTGCCGCTGCACGTGTGGCTGCCCGACTCGATGGAGGGCCCGACCCCGATCTCGGCGCTGATCCACGCGGCGACCATGGTCACCGCCGGCATCTTCATGGTGGCGCGCATGTCGCCGCTGTTCGAGATGTCGTCGACCGCGTTGAGCTTCGTGCTGGTGATCGGTGCCACCACGGCGCTGTTCACCGGCCTGATCGGCATCGTGCAGAACGACATCAAGCGGGTGATCGCGTATTCGACGCTGTCGCAGCTGGGCTACATGACGGTGGCGCTGGGCGTGTCGATGTACGCCGGCGCGGTGTTCCACCTGATGACCCATGCTTTCTTCAAGGCGCTGCTGTTCCTCGGCGCCGGCTCGGTGATCATCGCCATGCACCACGAGCAGGACATGCGCTACATGGGCGGCCTGCGCAAGTACATGCCGATCACCTGGATCACCATGTGGATCGGCTCGCTGGCGCTGGTGGCGGTGCCGTTCACCTCGGGCTTCTATTCCAAGGATGCGATCATCGAGGCGGTCGGCCTGTCGCATCGGTGGGGCGCGCATTACGCCTACTTCTGCGTGATGGCGGGTGCCCTGGTGACCGGGCTGTACACGTTCCGCCAGATGTACCTGACCTTCCACGGCGAGGAGCGCTTCACCGTGCTGGCGCAGCACGGCCATGGCGGCCACGGTCATGACGACGCTCACGCAGACCACGGTCACCATGAACCGGGCGTGCTGGCGCACGCGCCGAAGGAGTCGCCGTGGGTGGTGACCGTGCCGCTGGTGCTGCTGGCGATCCCCTCGCTGCTGGTCGGCTTCTTCAGCGCCGGGCCGGTGCTGTTCGGCAACTGGTTCGGCAGCGCCATCCATGTCGACCCGGCCGACAACGTGCTGGGCGAGTTGGGTCAGGATTTCCACGGATCGTTGGCGATGGCGCTGCACGGCTTCACCCAGTTGCCGTTCCTGCTGGTCTTGGTCGCCTTCGTCAGCTGCACCTACATCTACGTGTTCAATCCGGCCATGGCCGGCAAGATCAAGCGCGCGCTGAATCCGCTGTGGGTCGTGCTCGATCGCAAGTACTGGTTCGACACGGTCTATTTCGCGGTGTTCGCCCAGGGCAGTGTCAAGCTCGGCCGGCTGCTGTGGCAGGCGGGCGACAAGGCGGCAATCGATGACGTGATGGTCAATGGCTCGGTCAAGCTGGTGCACCGCATCGCCACCTCGGTCCGTCGACTGCAGTCGGGCTACCTCTATCACTATGCCTTCGCCATGATTCTCGGCCTGATCCTGCTGCTCGGCGGCTACTGGCTCATGGGTTCCGGGCACATGGGTTCCGTGCTGGCCGGGCAATAAGGGAAACACGATCGATGTTCAATCATTTGCTCAGCCTGCTGATCTGGCTCCCCGTCGTCGGTGCGATCCCGGTGTTGCTTGCCGGCGCCGCCCGTCCCCATCTCGCCCGCTGGCTGTCCATGCTGGTGGCGGTGCTGACCTTCGTCGCCAGCCTGTTCCTGCTGCAGCAGTACAACGCCGCAGCCGGCGGCATGCAGCTGACCGAGAGCTACCTGTGGATCGCCTCGTGGGGCGTCCACTACGGGCTTGCGGTCGACGGCATATCGGTGGCGCTGATCGTGATGACCACCTTCGTCGGCATCCTGGTGATCGCCGGCGCCTGGGAGGTCATCCAGAACAGGCCGCACCAGTACATGGCCGCGATGCTGATGCTGGAGGGCCTGCTGATCGGCGTGTTCTGCGCGACCGACGCGCTGCTGTTCTACGCGCTGTTCGAGGCGATCCTGATCCCGATGTTCATCCTGATCGGCATCTGGGGCGGGCCGCGCCGCGTCTACGCCACGCTGAAGTTCTTCATCTACACGTTCTTCGGCTCGGTGTTCATGCTGATCGCGTTGCTGTACCTGTACCAGAAGGCCGGCACGTTCGACATGGCGACGCTGGCGGCGCTGCCGCTGACGATGAAGGAGCAGACCTGGATCTTCTTCGCCTTCCTGATCGCATTCGCGATCAAGGTGCCGATGGTGCCGGTGCACACCTGGCTGCCGGACGCCCACGTGGAGGCGCCGACCGGCGGCTCGGTGGTGCTGGCGGCGGTGATGCTGAAGGTCGGCACCTACGGAATGCTGCGCTTCATCCTGCCGATCGTGCCCGATGCCGGCGCCCACTACGCCTGGCTGGTCATCGTGCTGAGCCTGGTCGCGATCGTCTACATCGGCTACGTCGCGCTGGTGCAGGAGGACATGAAGAAGCTGGTGGCCTATTCGTCGGTCGCCCACATGGGTTTTGTCACACTGGGCATCTTCGTCGCCTTCCTGCTGGTGCGCGAGAGCGGCGACGTCGGCATGGCCCAGCTGGCGATGCAGGGCGCGATGGTGCAGATGATCTCCCACGGTTTCGTATCCGGCGCGATGTTCACCTGCATCGGCGTGCTGTACGACCGCATGCATACGCGCTCGATCAAGGACTACGGCGGCGTGATCAACGTGATGCCCTGGTTCGGCTTCTTCTATGTCCTGTTCGCCATGGCCAACTGCGGCCTGCCGGGCACCAGCGGTTTCGTCGGCGAATTCATGGTGATCCTGGCCAGCTTCAGCGCCAACCCGTGGATCGCGCTGTTTGCCGCCTTTACCCTCATCATCGGCGCCGCCTACACCTTGTGGCTGGTCAAGCGGGTGATGTGGGGCGATATCACCAATTCGCACGTGGCCGAGATGAAGGAGATCAACGGCCGCGAGACCTTCGTATTGGCATTCTTCGCCATCGCCGTGCTGGCGCTGGGCATCTGGCCGCAGCCGCTGGTCCACCTGATGAACAGTTCGGTGTCGCAGCTGGTGCAGCAGCTCGCCATTCACAAGATTTGATCGGATCGAACATGCCCAATATCAATGACATCCTGATCATGTTGCCGGAGTTCTATCTGGTGGCGGCGGCCTGCCTGCTGTTGCTGATGGACGCCTTCATGAAGCCGGCGCAGCGCCCGCTGCTGCACTGGGTTTCGATCATCGTGCTGCTGGTGGCGATGTACCTGGTGATCGTCGGACAGCCGCCGCAGACGGTGACCGCATTCGCCGGCATGTTCGTGCGCGACGGCGTGTCGGAAGTCCTCAAGGTTTTCACGCTCGGCGTCACCGCCATGCTGATGGTCTATTCGCGGCCGTACCTGATCGACCGCAAGCTGCCCATCGGCGAGTTCTACGCACTGCTGCTGTTCGCCGTGATCGGCATCATGCTGCTGGTGTCGGCCGGCAACCTGATAACGATCTACCTGGGGCTGGAACTGCTGTCGTTGTCGTCCTATGCGCTGGTGGCGCTGAGCCGCGATGCCAGGCTGACGTCCGAGGCGGCGATCAAGTATTTCGTGCTGGGTGCGCTGGCCTCGGGCATGCTGCTTTACGGCATGTCGATGGTCTACGGCGCTTCCGGCATGGGTGGCACGCCCAGCCTGGACCTGGCGCAGCTGCATCAGGTGATGGCCTACACCACGGCGCCGACCCTGCTGGTCTTCGGCATGATCTTCATGCTGGTCGGCATCGGCTTCAAGCTCGGTGCGGCGCCGTTCCACATGTGGATTCCGGACGTCTACCAGGGCGCGCCCACGCCGATCACGGCGTTCATCGCATCGGCCTCCAAGCTGGCCGCTTTCGGCATGGCCTGGCGGCTGCTCGATGGCGGCATGGGGGACCTGTCGCAGCACTGGCAGTTGATGCTGGCGGTATTGGCGGTCGTCTCGCTGGCGATAGGCAACCTGGTCGCCATCGTGCAGACCAACCTCAAGCGCATGCTGGCCTACTCGACCATCTCGCACATGGGCTACCTGCTGCTGGGCCTGTCTGCGGCCGGCCCGGAAGGTTATGCCGCGTCGATGTTCTACGCGATCTGCTATGCGCTGATGGGCCTGGCCGCGTTCGGCGTCATGCTGGCGCTGTCGCGCGCGGGTTTTGAATGCGAGGAAATCGCCGACCTGAAGGGGCTCAACCAGAAAGCGCCGTGGTTCGCCTTCCTGATGCTGCTGGCGATGTTCTCGCTCGCCGGCGTGCCGCCGCTGGTGGGGTTCTGGGCGAAGGCGCTGGTGCTCGAGGCGGCGATCCACGCCAACATGCTGTGGTTGGCCCTGGTCGGCGTGGTCTTCGCCATTATCGGCCTGTACTACTACCTGCACGTGATCAAGGTGATGTACTTCGACAAGGCGGAAGAGGGCGGCACGCTGGTGGTGCAGCAGGACAAGTCCTTGCGCGTGGTGCTCTCCCTCAACGCGCTGTTGCTGCTGGCGCTTGGCATGTATTGGGGCCCGTTGCTCGACTGGTGCCGCCACGCTTTCGGCCTCTGAGCGGGCGGTCATGCGCCGGTGCCGGGGCGGTGGACGGCACTTTGGCGGCATCCGCCTGCAAAGCTTCACGTTCGGGCTTGCAAGAATCCGGCCACCCCGGTAAACTCTCCGGACTCTGATGCGGGGTGGAGCAGTCTGGCAGCTCGTCGGGCTCATAACCCGAAGGTCGCAGGTTCGAATCCTGCCCCCGCTACCAGATCTTTCTTGGTGCAAGAAAGCCTCCTCGTGAGGCTTTTTTGTTGGGCGCGAGGATAGGCGCTGCCGGGCGGGTAAACTACCGCCTGTGCTAAGGAAGGGCGGCAGCAGGAGAAACATCGGCGTGATGAGGAAATGGGCCGTTGGAGCCCATTTTTTGTTTCCGCGACCCGGATCAGGTGAATTCATGGATACGCAGGCACTGTCACAGCGATTTTCCGAGGTACTGGCCGACCTGGGCCTGGAGTGCCTGGGCGTGGAGTTCACCCCGTCGCACGGGCAGAGTACCCTGCGTGTCTACCTCGATTTGCTCGACAGGGACGGTGCCGGCGGGCAGGAGGACGGCTCGCGCCGGGAAGTGGGCATCGAGGATTGCGAGACGGCCAGCCGCGAGCTGTCGGCCCTGCTGGACGTGGAGGACCCGATTCCCGGCCACTACGTACTCGAGGTTTCCTCGCCGGGCATCGATCGCCCCCTGTTCACCGCGGCGCAGTTTGCCAAGGTGCTGGGGCAGGAAGTGAAACTGCTGCTGAAGGCGCCGCTCGAAGGGCGTCGTCGCCTGCGCGGCAAGCTGGTTTCGGTGCAGGGAGATCGGATCGCGCTGGATGCCGAAAACAAGACGTTCGAATTTGAACATGCGCTGGTGGAAAGTGCACGGGTGGTGCCGGACTGGGTGGCGCTCGGTTATGCGCCGCAGCCCAAGCGCGGTGGCAAGCCGGCGGCCCCCAGGGCCGCGAAATAATTCATCAAGATCGATTGGTCGCCGTCGGGCGCCTATGGAGTTGCTGCAATGAGCAAAGAACTTTTGCTGGTCGTCGAGGCGGTTGCCAATGAGAAGGGTGTCCCGCTGGGAGTGATCTTCGAGGCGATGGAGGCTGCGCTGGCCTCCGCCGCGAAGAAGCGCTATCCGGAAGAGGAACCCGATATTCGCGTGACCATCGATCAGGGCACCGGCGAGTACCAGACGTTTCGTCGCTGGGAAGTGATCGCCGACGATGGCGAGATGGAGTCGCCGTCCTACCAGCTGCGCCTGATGGATGCGCTGGACGAGCGGGCCGACGCGGCCGTGGGCGAATACATCGAGCAGCAGATCGAGAACGCCGAATTCGGCCGCATCGCGGCGCAGGCCGCCAAGCAGGTCATCGTGCAGCGCGTGCGCGAGGCCGAGCGGCAGCAGGTGGTCGACGCGTTCGTCGATCGCGTGGGCGAGCTGGTGACCGGCATCGTCAAGCGCGTCGAGCGCGGCAACATCTACCTGGACCTGGGCAGCAACGCCGAGGCCTTCATTCCGCGCGACAAGACGATTCCGCGCGAATCGGCCCGCGTCGGCGACCGCGTGCGCGGCTACCTGTACGAAGTGAAGTCGGAAGCCCGCGGCCCGCAGCTGTTCGTGTCGCGCGCGGCGCCGGAATTCATGATCGAACTGTTCAAGCTCGAAGTGCCCGAAGTCGGCCAGGGCCTGGTCGAGATCAAGGGCTGCGCCCGCGACCCAGGCGACCGGGCGAAGATCGCCGTGCTGGCGCATGACAGCCGCACCGATCCGATCGGCGCGTGCATCGGCATGCGCGGCTCGCGGGTGCAGGCGGTATCCAACGACCTCAACGGCGAGCGCGTCGACATCATCCTGTGGCACGAGAACCAGGCCCAGTTCGTGATCAACGCGATGGCGCCAGCCGAGGTGCAGTCCATCATCATGGACGAAGAGAAGCACTCGATGGATATCGCGGTGGCCGAGGACAAGCTGTCCCAGGCGATCGGCCGCGGTGGCCAGAACGTGCGCCTGGCCAGCAAGCTGACCGGCTGGCAGCTCAATGTGATGACCCAGGACCAGGTGACCGCCAAGAGCGAGTCCGAGCAGGAGGCCGCGCGCCAGCTGTTCATGGAAAAACTCGAAGTGGATCAGGAAATTGCCGTTATCCTTGTGCAGGAGGGCTTCTCCAGCGTCGAGGAAATCGCCTACGTGCCCAGTGCCGAGCTGCTGGCGGTGGAGGGCTTCGACGAGGACATCGTCGAGGAATTGCGCGCCCGCGCCCGCGATGCGCTGCTGACCGAGGCACTGGCGGTGGAGGAAGGTGTCGACGAGCATCAGCCATCCGCCGACCTGCTCGCGCTGGAAGGCATGGACGACGCGACGGCCTATGCACTGGCCGCCCGCGAGGTGATCACGGTGGACGACCTGGCCGACCTGGCCGTGGATGACCTGATCGACATTGATGGCATGGACGAGGAACGGGCATCGGTACTCATCATGGCCGCACGTGCGCCGATGATCGCCAGGCTGGAGAAAGGCGGCTAACCGCGGACGGCGGCACCCTGGAAGGGTGCGCCGAGAAGGGCTTTGACCAGCCCTTCACCATGGACGGAGGCGGCGGCGCAGACAATGCCGCACAGAATGACAAGCGCGGGAACGGCGGAGCAAAGAACACGATGTCGGACGTCACCATCAAACAACTCGCCCAGGTGCTGGGCATGCCGGTCGACAAGCTGCTTGGGCAGCTTGGCGAGGCGGGCATGAAATTCTCCGACCAGGAGCAAGTCATCAGCAGCACCGAGAAGGTGAAGCTGCTGGGCTTCCTGCGTCGCACGCACGGCAAGAGCGAAGCGTCCGCGGAGGTCGATGACAGCGCGCCGCGCCAGATCACGCTCAAGCGACGGACCGTCGGTGAACTCAAGGTCGCCACGCCTGGCGGGCGGGGTGCGCTAGGGTCGGCCAAGACGGTCAACGTGGAAGTCCGCGCCAAGCGGACCTACGTCAAGCGCAGCGTGATTGCCGAGGAGGCCAGTGCCGAGCCCGAGCGCGAGGATGCCGTGCGCAAGCTGCAGGAGTCGCAGCAGCAGCGCGAGCAGGAAGATCGCGAGCGCCTGGAACTGGAGCGGCGCCGCGAGCTGGAAGCGCAGCAGCGCGCCCTCGACGAGAAGCGCCAGCAGGAGGAAAAGGCCCTCCATGAGGCCCGTTCCGCGGCGGCCAGGACGGTGGAGCCGGAAGCGGCCGCGTCGGCACGCGCCGAACCGGTATCCGGGCCGACGGCCGAGGCCGCCTCGGACGAGTCGGCGGAGGACGCCGCCGGCGCCGTGCAGCGCATGGACCAGCGCGATCTGGGCATGATCCTTCCGCGCATCCACGAACCGCGCAAGCGCGAAAAGCTGGTCAAGCCGGCCCCGGCCCCTGCGCCGGCCCCGGCGGCACCCGCTGCCGTTTCCGTGCAGTCGCCGCGTGCCGCGGCGGGTGCCGCAGCGGCTCCGGCCGGCGACGGCAGCCGCAACAAGCCCAAGCATGGGCGTGAACGCAATGAGGCATCGCCGGGCAAGGAAGGCAACGGTCGCGAGGGTGCCGGCAAGCGTTTCGTCGGCGGCCAGATGCATTTGAGCGAGGCCGATCGTGCGCGGCGCTCGTCCTCCAGCAACAAGCGAGGCAAGGGCGGCCGCAGCGGCGGGCGTGAAATGCTCTCCCGCGGCAACCCGATCGCGCCCAGCACCCCGCATGGCTTCTCCCGTCCGACCGCCCCGGTGGTGCGCGAAGTGGTGGTGGCCGAGACCAACATCGTCGCCGAGCTGGCGCAGAAGATGGCGGTCAAGGGTTCCGAAGTGGTGAAGGCGCTGTTCAAGATGGGCGTGATGGCGACCATCAACCAGGCCATCGATCACGACACGGCGATCCTGGTGGTGGAGGAGCTCGGCCATACGCCGGTGGCCGACAGCCAGAACAACGCCGAGGAAACCCTGGCGGCCCACACCCAGAACGTGGAGCTGGAGGGGGAGAAGACCACGCGCCCGCCGGTGGTCACGATCATGGGCCATGTCGACCACGGCAAGACGTCGTTGCTCGATTTCATCCGCCGCACCAAGGTCGCCTCGGGCGAGGCCGGCGGCATCACCCAGCATATCGGCGCGTACCACGTGGAAACGTCCAAGGGCGTGATCACGTTCCTGGATACCCCCGGCCATGCCGCGTTCACCTCGATGCGCGCCCGCGGCGCGCAATCGACCGACATCGTGATCCTGGTGGTGGCCGCCGATGACGGCGTGAAGCCGCAGACGATCGAGGCGGTCAAGCATGCTCGCGCGGCCAAGGTGCCGATGATCGTGGCGGTCAACAAGATGGACAAGGACGGCGCCAACGCGGACAACGTCAAGCAGGGCCTGGTGGCTTACGAGGTCGTTCCGGAGGACTGGGGCGGCGACGTGCAATTCGTGCCGGTATCGGCCAAGACCGGCGAGGGCGTGGAAGCCCTGCTGGACGCGATTTCGGTCCAGGCCGAGGTGATGGAACTCAAGGCCGTGGCCGATGGCCGCGCCTCCGGCGTGGTGATCGAATCCAGCCTCGACCGCGGTCGCGGTCCGGTGGCGACCGTGCTGGTCCAGCAGGGCACGCTGAAGAAGGGCGACTTCATCGTCTGCGGCGTCGAATATGGCCGCATGCGCGCACTGATCGATGAAACCGGCAAGCAGGTGCAGGAGGCCGGTCCGTCCATCCCGGTGCAGGTGCTGGGCTTGTCCGGTGTGCCGGAGACCGGCGACGACTTTGTCTGCGTCGAGGACGAGCGCCTTGCGCGCGAAGTGGCGCAGGAGCGCGAGCTCAAGCGCCGTGAGACGAGGATGGTCAGCAAGAGCAACCGGCTCGAGGACATCATCGCCAAGATGGGCCAGGGCCTGGAACAGCAAACCCTCAACATCCTGGTCAAGGGCGACGTGCAGGGTTCGGTCGAGGCATTGCGCGAGTCGCTGACCCAGATCGGCAACGAACGGGTCAGGGTCAACGTGGTTTCCTCCGGCGTGGGCGGCATCAACGAATCCGACGCCACCCTCGCAGCCGCCTCCAAGGCACTGGTGATCGGCTTCAATGTGCGCGCCGATGCCTCGGCACGCAAGGTGATCGAGACCGCCGGCCTGGATGTGCGCTACTTCTCGATCATCTACGACGTGATCGACCAGGTGACCCAGGCCGCCACCGGCCTGCTCGGCATGGAAGTGCGCGAGGACATCATCGGCCTGGCCGAGGTCCGCGAGGTGTTCCGCAGCTCCAAGTTCGGCGCCGTGGCCGGCTGCATGGTCACCGAGGGCCATGTCAGGCGCAGCAAGCCGATTCGCGTGCTGCGCGACAACGTGGTGGTGTTCGAGGGCGAGCTGGAGTCGCTGCGTCGCTTCAAGGAGATGGTCGACGACGTGCGCAACGGCATGGAGTGCGGCATCGCCGTCAAGCAGTACAACGACGTCAAGCCGGGCGACCAGATCGAGTGCTTCGAGCGTACCGAAGTGGCACGCACGCTTTAAGGCCGGGATTCGGCATGGCGGGATTCGAGATTCGCAGGAACTCGTCCGCCGTGCCGAACAGCCGCCTGTGTCCTTGACGAACCCCCATCCCGAATTTCGAATCCCAGCCCATGCCTTCGCGCGATTTCAAACGTACTGACCGGATCGGCGCCGAGCTGCGCCGGGAGATTGGCCTGCTGGTGCATGCGGCCGTGCGCGATCACGGGCTGCCGTCGGTCAGCGTGTCGGATGTCGAGATCACCCGCGATCTCGACTGGGCCACCGTATGGGTGACCGCGCTGATGCCGGACCAGGGGCCGCCGGCGGTGAAGGCGCTGAACAGGATCGGCCACGAGATCCGCCACTCGCTCGCGCACAGCGGCATGCGCATGCGCCGCGTGCCCGAGCTGAAGTTCAAGTACGACGATTCGGTGGACAAGGGCGAGCGCATCGACTCGCTGCTGCGCGAACAGGCGCGGGATCTGCTTCCCCGCGACGGCGACAAGCCCGAGTGAGTGGCCGCTTTGCTCCGTGCTGAACCGATGAAACGCGCTGTCCGTGTCCCCAACCGCGCCCTGCACGGCATCCTGCTGCTCGACAAGCCGCTGGGCCTGAGTTCCAACCAGGCCCTGCAGGCGGTGCGTCGGCTGCTGCGTGCCGCCAAGGGCGGTCATACCGGTGCGCTGGATCCGCTGGCGAGCGGCCTGCTGCCGCTGTGCTTCGGCGAGGCCACCAAGCTGGCCGGCAACCTGCTCGGCGCGCGCAAGGCGTATCTGGCGGAATGCCGGCTGGGTATCACCACCGACACGGGCGACAGCGAAGGCGACCTGTTGCAGCGGCGGAGCGTGCCGGCGCTGGACGCGGATGCCATCGAGGCGGCGCTGGCCAAGCTGCGCGGACGCATCGCGCAGGTGCCGCCGATGTACTCGGCGCTGAAGCGGGACGGCGAACGGCTTTACGTGAAGGCCCGCCGTGGCGAAACCGTCGACATGCCGCCGCGGGAGGTCGATGTCCATCGGCTCGAGCTGCAGGCGCGCGAGGGCGATACCCTGCGGTTGCTGGTGGAGTGCGGCTCGGGGACCTATGTGCGGTCGCTGGCGGTGGACCTGGGCGAGGATCTGGGCTGCGGCGCGCACCTCACCGCCCTGCGCCGCCTCTGGGTCGAACCGTTCCGGGAGCCGCGCATGGTGACCATGGCCGAGCTGGAACGGGCGGCGGAGCAGGGCGACGAGGCCTTGCTGGCCCATCTGCTGCCCGTCGCGGCAGGGGTGGCCGGCCTGCCCGCGGTGCACCTGGACGAAGCCCAGAGCATGGCCATTTCCCGGGGCCAGAGAATCCCGCTGCCGGCATCGCTCCCCGTCGGCAGCTGCGTCGCCTACGCCAGCGACGGCGCGCTGCTGGCGCTGCTGCGGCTGGACGACGAGCGGCGCATGCACATCGTGCGCGGCTTCAACCTGCCGCCAGCGTGATCGAATTGCGCCGATTGTCCGCGGCGCACTTGTTGTAACACCGCTCCGGTCAGTAGAATAGACGAGTTATTTCAACGCTTTCATTCATCTAGGCGAAGCTTGTGCCTGCGTCATCGCGATGATGCAGGCACAAGCTTCGCATCGCCTTTCCAAGGAAACGTATACCCATGTCACTTACTGCAGAACAGACCGGCAAGATCATTGCTGACTTCGGCCGCGTGCCGAACGATTCCGGTTCAACCGAAGTCCAGGTGGCGCTGCTGTCCGCCCGCATCGACCATCTCACCGGCCACTTCAAGGACCACAAGCAGGATCACCATTCCCGCCGTGGCCTGTTGAAGCTGGTCAACCAGCGCAAGCGCCTGCTCAGCTACCTGAAGGATCGCGATCTTGCGCGCTATCAGACCCTGATCGAACGCCTTGGCCTGCGGCGGTAATTGGTGCGTTCACGCCGTGAACGCCAAGATCAAGAAGCGCTCATCCGTGGGCGCACTTCTCAATCAGAGCAGGAATCAAGCACGTGGCAAAAGTAACCAAGTCATTCCAGTACGGTAGTCACGAAGTCACGCTGGAGACGGGCGAAATTGCCCGCCAGGCGTCCGGTGCGGTCATGGTCAGCATGGGCGGCACCGTGGTGCTGGTCACCGCGGTGGCCGCGACCAAGCAGAAGGAAGGTCAGGATTTCTTCCCGCTCACCGTCGATTACGTCGAAAAGTTCTATGCCGCCGGCCGCATTCCCGGTGGCTTCTTCAAGCGCGAAGGCCGTCCCACCGAAAAAGAGACGCTGACGTCGCGGCTGATCGATCGCCCGGTGCGTCCGTTGTTTCCGGAGGATTTCAAGAACGAAGTGCAGGTCATCGCCCAGGTCGTTTCGCTGAACCCGGAGGTCGATGGCGACATCGCCGCCCTGCTCGGCGCCTCCGCCGCGTTGAGCCTGGCCGGGATCCCGTTCAAGGGGCCGATCGGCGCCGCCCGCGTGGGTTATGCCAATGGCAAGTACCTGCTCAACCCGACGGCGACCGAACTGAAGACCTCGGCGCTGGACCTGGTCGTCGCCGGCACCAGCGGCGCGGTGCTGATGGTGGAGTCCGAGGCGCAACTGCTGTCCGAGGATGTGATGCTCGGCGCCGTGATGTTCGGCCACCAGCAGATGCAGACCGCCATCCGCGCGATCGCCGAGCTTGCCGCCGAGGCGGCCAAGCCGTCGTGGGACTGGCAGGCGCCGGCCCGCAACGAGTCGCTGGTCGCCGCGCTCAAGGGTGCCGTCGGCAGCAAGCTGGAGGCGGCCTTCCAGGTACGCGACAAGTTGCAGCGCCGCGATGCGATCTCCGCGATCAAGGCCGACGTGATGGCCGAGCTGAAGGGCCAGGCCGAGGCCAACGCCTGGGCCGCTGGCGACTTGTCGAAGGAGTTCGGCGAGCTCGAATACCACACCATGCGCGACAGCGTGCTGAAGACCAAGGTGCGCATCGACGGCCGCCAGCTCGACGACGTGCGCGCGATCACCGCCCGCGTCGGCGTGCTGCCGCGCACCCACGGCTCGGCGCTGTTCACCCGCGGCGAGACGCAGGCGCTGGTCGTCGTCACGCTGGGCACCACGCGCGACGCGCAGATCATCGATGCGCCGGCCGGCGAGTCGAAGGATCCGTTCCTGTTCCACTACAACTTCCCCCCGTTCTCGGTGGGCGAGGCCGGTCGTTTCGGTGCGCCGAAGCGGCGTGAGATCGGCCATGGCCGGCTCGCCAAGCGCGGCGTGCAGGCGGTCAAGCCGAGCATCGAGGAGTTCCCCTACGTGCTGCGCGTGGTCTCGGAAATCACCGAGTCCAACGGCTCCTCGTCGATGGCCTCGGTGTGCGGTTCCTCGCTGGCGATGATGGACGCGGGCGTGCCGTTGAAGGCGCCGGTGGCCGGCATCGCGATGGGCCTGGTCAAGGAAGGCGACGACTTCGTGGTGTTGTCCGACATCCTGGGCGACGAGGATCACCTCGGCGACATGGATTTCAAGGTGGCGGGCAGTGCCGAAGGCATTTCCGCGCTGCAGATGGACATCAAGATCGACGGCATCACCGAGGAGATCATGAAGGTGGCGCTGGCGCAGGCCAAGCGCGGCCGCCTGCATATCCTCGGCGAAATGGGCAAGGCGCTGACCACCGCCCGCACGGAGATGAGCGAATTCGCGCCGCGCCTGATCACCATCAAGATCCATCCGGACAAGATCCGCGAAGTGATCGGCAAGGGTGGCGCCACGATCCGCTCGATCACCGAGGAAACCGGCACCACGATCGACATCAGCGACGACGGCACCATCATCGTCGGTTCGGTCAACCGCGAGGCGGGCGAGGCGGCCAGGAAGCGCATCGAGCAGATCGTCTCCGACGTCGAGCCGGGTCGCATCTACGAGGGCAAGGTCGCCAAGCTGATGGACTTCGGCGCATTCGTAACGATCATGCCGGGCAAGGACGGCCTGGTGCACGTGTCGCAGATTTCCGACGAGCGGGTCGAGAAGGTCTCCGACAAGCTGAAGGAAGGCGACATCGTCAAGGTCAAGGTGCTGGAAGTCGACAAGCAGGGCCGTATCCGCCTGTCGATGAAGGCGGTGACCGAGGAGGAGCGCGCCACTGGCGCGGCCGGCTGATCCGAGGGATGTCCGAAAGCCACAAGGCCCGGCCCATGCCGGGCCTTGTGCGTTTTGGCGCAGGTGATTTTGTGTCACGGCGTTTTGCTACGATGGAAGCGAACCCTCAGCGAGGATGCAGCGATGGCCGATCCGACAAAAGACTTCATCCGGGACTACCAGGCCCTGGCGCAGCAATCGTGGGACGCCTGGACGCGCCAGCTGCAGCAACAGCCGCCGGTGCCACCGCCGATGAACCATGCGTTCTTCACCCCGCCGACGGCGGGCTTCTCCAGCAACGACACGCTGGAGCGCAGCTTGTCCGGGCTGAAGGGTTTCTTTGACTGGATGCAGGCGGCCGCGGCCAGTGGCCAGGCCGGCACCCAACCGGCGGACTGGCAGCAACAACTGCAGCGGATGTTCGCCGGCTCCAACCCCGCCTTCACCCAGGCCTTCGCCGGTATCGACAGCGTCGGTGCGGAGGGCTTCGGCAAGCAGTGGCAGTCGTGGATGCAGGCGCTGCAGAACAGCCCGCTGGGCGAGCTTCCGGGCGCGCACGGCCCCACCCCGGCGTTCGGCCTGAACCGCGAGCAGCAAATGCAGCAGCAGGCCATGGCGGTGGCGCTGATGGAGTCGCTGCAGGCCTCGGCGCGCTACCAGGCGCTGGTGCAGCGAGCCAATTCCGAGGGCATGGAGCGCCTGCAGAACAAGCTGGCCGTGCATGCCGAGCCGGGTCGGCAGATCGACTCGCTCAAGGGCCTGTATGACCTGTGGGTGGATGCGGCCGAAGAGGCTTACGCGGAAATCGCCTTGTCGGACGAGTTCCGCGACGCGTATGCCGAGATGATCAACACCCAGATGCGCGTGCGGCACATGCAGCAACAGCAGACCGAGCAGTTCTGCCAGCAACTGGGCATGCCTACCCGCAGCGACGTGTCGGCGCTGGGCCAGCGGCTGCAGGCCATGCGTCGCGAACTGGCCGCACTCAAGGCCGGCGTGGCGGACGCCGGGCAAACGGCCGCGAAGCAGGATGGTTCGGCCGTAAAGACGTCTGTTCAAGAAACGTCACCGGACAGGAAATCGGCTCCCGCCGCGGCTGCTGCCAGGACGCCTGCGGCGAGGAAGCCGGCGCTGAAGAAGGCCCGCGCCAGCAAGGCCTCGACCCCCAGGGCCCGCCCCCGCAAGGCGGTCGCCAGCAAGGTTCAGGTCAAGGCTTCCCGCAAGACGGCGGGCAAGGCGGGGCCCGTCGCAGCGTCCCGGTCCAGCTCGCGCAAGCGCACATAAGGAGATATCGCCATGTACACCCCGTTGAGCATCGACCCGACCAGGGCGCTTGGCGACATCGCCAGTTTCCAGCGCAAGCTCGCTGCCGGCATGGGGCTGCTGCGCAACATGCGCGAGCCCGAATACGCCAACACGCCACGCGAGCTCGTTTACAGCGAGGACAAGCTCAAGGTCTGGCACTTCAGGGGCAACGGCAAGCCGACCTCGAAGACGCCACTGCTGATCGTCTATGCGCTGGTCAACACGGTGTGGATGACCGACCTGCAGGCCGACCGTTCGATGGTGCGCAACCTGCTCGACCAGGGCGAGGACGTCTACCTGATCGACTGGGGTTATCCGGAGGGCGTCGACCGCTGGCTAACCCTCGACGACTACATCAATGGCTACCTCGATCGCTGTGTCGATGCGGTGCGCGGGCGGCATGGGCTGGAAGCGGTCAACATGCTGGGCATCTGTCAGGGCGGCGCGTTTTCGCTGTGCTACACGGCGCTGCACCCTGAAAAGGTGAAGAACCTGATCACCATGGTCACGCCGGTGGATTTCCACACGCCGGACAACATGCTGTCGCAATGGTGCCGGAACATGGATGTCGACCTCTTCGTCGACACCATGGGGAACATTCCCGCCGGGCTGATGAACTATGTCTACCTGACGCTCAAGCCGGTGCGGCTGAACCAGCAGAAGTACATCGGCATGGTCGACATCCTCGACAACCCGGTCGAGCTGGAGAACTTCCTGCGCATGGAGCGCTGGATTTTCGACTCGCCCGATCAGGCGGGCGAGGCTTTCCGCCAGTTCATCAAGGATTTCTACCAGGGCAACAAGCTGGTCAAGGGCACCTTGGCCATTGGCGGCCAGACGGTGGATCTTGGCATGGTGACCCAGCCGGTGCTGAATATCTTCGCCGAGCAGGACCACCTGGTGCCGCCGGATGCCTCGCGTGCGCTGGGCCGGCATGTGGGTACCACCGACTATACCCAGCTCGCCTTCAAGGGCGGCCATATCGGCATCTACGTTTCGGGTCGGGCGCAGCGCGAGGTGCCACCGGCGATCCACCAGTGGCTGCGGGCGCGCGATTGATCCGTCATGACAGGAAGGGGCAGCGCCGATGAATGAACCGAGGCAATTGCGGCGGTCGCGCAGCAACCGGAGCCTGGCGGGTGTCTGCGCCGGCATCGCGGAATATTTTGGCTGGGATCCGACCCTGGTGCGCGTCGCCTGGGTCGTGCTGACCCTGCTGGGCGGCTCGGGCATCTTGCTGTACCTGATTTTCTGGGTGGTCATGCCCGAAGCCGAATGAGTTTCGTGGTCGATGCGGACTTCGGCGATAATCGACCGATGACCCAACTTTCCGAAACCCACGATTCCATCCGGGCGGTGCAATGGCAGGGCGATCACCTGCGCCTGCTCGACCAGCGCCGCCTGCCGGCGCAGGAGGTGTGGATCGCCTGTCGCGATGCGGCGCAGGTGACCACGGCCATCCGCGATCTGGCCGTTCGCGGCGCACCGGCCATCGGCATCGCCGCCGCATGGGGCGTGGCGATGGCGTCGCAGCAGCACGCGTCGCTGCCACCGGTCCTGGACATGCTGCGCGCGGCCCGCCCCACGGCGGTGAACCTGATGTGGGCGCTGGATCGCATGAAGCGACGCATCGCCGCCGGCGCCGACACCGCCGCCCTGCTGGTCGAGGCGCAAAGGATCCAGGATGAGGACCTCGCCGCCAACCGGCGCATGGGCGAACTCGGCGCCGCGCTGATCGCGCCGGGCTCGGGGGTGCTGACCCACTGCAATACCGGCTCGCTGGCGACCGCGGGTTTCGGCACCGCGCTGGGGGTCATTCGTGCCGGTGTCGCGGCCGGCCGGATTGCCAGGGTTTACGCCGGTGAGACCCGGCCCTGGCAGCAGGGGGCGCGACTGACCATGTGGGAGCTGGTGCGCGATGGCATTGCGGCCCAGCTCATCGCCGATTCGGCGGCGGCCCACCTGATGAAATCCGGTGCGGTGCAATGGGTCATCGTGGGCGCCGACCGGATCGCCGCCAATGGCGATACGGCGAACAAGATCGGCACCTACCAGCTGGCGATCGCCGCGAAATACCACGGCGTGAAGTTCATGGTGGTGGCGCCGTCATCGACCGTCGACATGGCCACCGGCGACGGTGAGCAGATCGAGATCGAGTTGCGCGATCCGGCCGAGTTGCTCGGCTTCGCCGGTTCGCGCACGGTGGTGGAGGGCGCGCAGGCGTGGAACCCGGTGTTCGACGTCACGCCGGCGGAACTGATCGACGCCATCGTCACCGAACGCGGCGTGATCGAGCGGCCCGGCCGGCTCGCCATGCAGGCCATGTTCGGTCGCTGAGTCGGCGCCGCGCAGGCCTGGCGCCTGGCCGGCCATCGAGCCCATCGGTCCACACCGACCACCCCCATTCGGGCGCTGAAACGGGTTGTGCCGGCGCGGCCACCGGGTCATTTCGGCGGTTGCCGGACCGTGCTTCGCGCGCACTCGATGACGCGAGTGCAAAGTATTGATTTGAAAGGATTAAATACTGTCGTTTTGATGCTCGTCGTGGTACACTTCGCCGGTTGATTTCGGGTCGCTTGCGCATGCGCTTGAGGCGCGTCGCCAGCGTCCTTTTTTCGTCTACAGGGAAGCCGATCAATGGCAGATCTCGCCAAAGAAATCATTCGCGTCAACATCGAAGATGAGATGCGCCAGAGCTATCTCGATTACGCCATGAGCGTGATCGTGGGCCGCGCCCTGCCGGATGTCCGCGATGGTCTGAAACCCGTGCATCGCCGCGTGTTGTTCGCGATGAATGAACTGGGCAATGTGTGGAACAAGCCGTACAAGAAGTCGGCCCGCGTGGTGGGTGACGTGATCGGTAAGTACCATCCGCATGGCGACCAGTCCGTTTACGACGCCATCGTGCGCATGGCGCAGCCGTTCTCGCTGCGCTACCTGCTGGTCGACGGCCAGGGCAACTTCGGCTCGGTCGATGGCGACAATGCCGCCGCGATGCGTTACACCGAGGTGCGCATGTCGCGGCTCACCCACGAGTTGTTGGCCGACATCGACAAGGACACCGTCGATTTCGGTTTCAACTACGACGAGAGCGAGCGCGAGCCGCTGGTGCTGCCGTCGCGGGTGCCCAACCTGCTGGTCAACGGCTCGGCCGGCATCGCGGTGGGCATGGCCACCAATATCCCGCCGCACAACCTCAACGAGGTGGTCGCGGCGACGGTCGCGTTGATCGATGATCCGTCATTGGGCATCGACGAGCTGATGCAGTACATCCCGGGCCCGGACTTCCCCACCCACGGCATCATCAACGGTTCCTCCGGCATCATCGAGGCCTATCGCACGGGACGCGGGCGCATCCTGGTGCGCGCCCGGACCGAGGTGGAAACCGAGGCGAACGGCCGCGAGACGATCATCGTCCACGAGCTGCCGTACCAGGTGAACAAGGCGCGGCTGATCGAGAAGATCGCCGAGCTGGTGAAGGAGAAGAAGCTCGAGGGGATCAGCGAGCTGCGCGACGAGTCCGACAAGGACGGCATGCGCATCGTGATCGAGATCCGCCGCGATGCCATGGGCGACGTGGTGCTGAACAACCTGTTCCAGCAGACCCAGCTGCAGGTGACCTTCGGCATCAACATGGTGGCCTTGCTGGATGGCCAGCCGAAGCTGCTCAACCTCAAGGACATCCTCGAAGCGTTCATCCGCCACCGCCGCGAGGTGGTCACCCGGCGCACCATCTTCGAGTTGCGCAAGGCGCGTGCCCGCGCGCACATCCTCGAAGGCCTCACCGTGGCGCTGGCCAACATCGACGACATGATCGAGCTGATCAAGACGTCGGCCTCGCCCGCCGAGGCCCGCGAGCGGATGGTGTCGCGGCGCTGGGAGGCCGGCCTGGTGCGCGCCCTGCTGTCGGCCACCGGCGCCGATGCGTCGCGGCCGGAGGACATGGATCCGCGCGACGGCCTGAAGGATGACGGTTACCAACTGTCCGAGGCGCAGGCGCTGGAAATCCTCGCGATGCGGCTGCATCGCCTCACCGGCCTGGAACAGGAAAAGCTCTCCGACGAATACCGACAGATCCTGGACACCATCCGCGGCCTGATCGAGATCCTGGAGAACCCCGGGCGCCTGCTGGAGGTGATCCGCGGCGAACTGGACGCGGTGAAGGAGGAATTCGGCGATGCCCGCCGCACCGAGATCCAGCATTCGCAGGAAGACCTCGACGTGCTCGACCTGATCGCGCCGGAAGACATGGTGGTCACCCTCTCGCACACCGGCTACATCAAGCGTCAGTCCGCCAGCATCTACCGTTCGCAGCGCCGCGGCGGCAAGGGGCGTTCGGCCTCCGCGCTGAAGGACGAGGATGTCGTCGAGCAGCTGTGGGTGGTCAATACCCATGACACCCTGCTCACCTTCACCAGCACCGGCCGTGTCTACTGGCTCAAGGTCTACCAGATTCCCGAGGCGGGCCCCGGCGCGCGCGGCAAGCCGATCATCAACCTGCTGGCGCTGGGTGAGGGCGAGAAGGTGCAGGCCGTGCTGCCGATACGCGAGTACAGCGGCGACCGTTTCGTGTTCTTCGCCACCAGGCAGGGTACGGTCAAGAAGACCCCGCTCGATGAATTCGCCTTCCAGCTGCAGAAGGGCAAGCTCGCGATCAGGCTCAACGACGGTGACGCGCTGGTCGACGTCGAGCTGACCGACGGCAACAGCGACATCCTGATGTTCGCCTCCAACGGCAAGGTCAATCGTTTCGACGAGAACACCGTGCGCTCGATGGGCCGCACCGCCGCCGGCGTGCGCGGCATGCGGCTGGCCGAAGGCGCCGAAGTGGTGTCGCTGATCGTGGCCGCCGAGGGCGACATCCTCACCGCGACCGCCCGCGGCTACGGCAAGCGTACCGCGCTGGTGGAGTTCACCAAGAAGGGCCGCGGCACCCAGGGCGTGATCGGCATCCAGTGTTCCGAGCGCAATGGCCCGCTGGTCGGCGCGGTGCAGGTCACCGAGGCGCACGAGCTGATGCTGATCTCCGACCAGGGCACGCTGGTGCGTACCCGGGTGGCGGAAGTCTCGCAGCTCGGCCGCAACACCCAGGGCGTCACCCTGATTCGCCTGCCCGCCGACGAAACGCTGGTCAGCGTGATGCGGCTCGATGCCCTGGAGGATGTTGGCGAAGAGCCCACGCCCGACGGCGGCGCGACAGCGGATGGGGGCGCGGACGAAAGCTGACCCGCGCTTCGAAATGCAAGAAGCCCCGGCACGGCCGGGGCTTCTTGCATGTGGCGGGTGCTGGATTCGGCCACAGCATGTTTGCTGCAGGGCGCGCGCAGCCTGCTCGAGCGTGCTGCCGGGCGGCGGCCGGGATTTCCGGGCTCGCCGCGGCAAGCGCCTACCGTCGGTCGATCGAATACCTGCCCGGACCGGTGAGGCACAGCAGCAACAGGCCGCCGATGATCGAGAGGTTCTTGTAGAAGTTGATCATGTTGGCCATCTGCTCGGCGCCCGTCATCGTCCAGTAATGGTGGCCGATCAGCGCCGTGCCCAGCGTATACAGCGCCATCAACAGCGCCAGCGGCCGCGTCCAGTAGCCCAGCACGATCGCCAGGCCGACGAAGAACTCCATCACGATGACCACGACCGCGGTTAGCGCGGGCAGCGGCAGGCCTTCGGCCGCCATGTAGGCGCTGGTGCCGGCGTAGTCGGTGAGCTTGCTCCAGCCGAACAGCACGAACAGCAGCATCAGCAGGATGCGGGCCACGAGCAGCAGCGTGTCCCGCTGGTTTTCGAACAAGGCATAGCGCATGGCGGTCCTCCGGGAGAACGGCTGGAACGGTGGGCGGTGCGGCCAGGCCCTCGATGCGCCGTGGCGGGTGATGTATACCACGGCCAGCATGGCGCCGTGGCGGGCCCGGGTCAGCCGCCGAGCGCCGCCAGCATGGCCTCGGCACTGGAGACGCGCAGCTCGCCCGGCGCTTCCAGGTGCAGCTGGCGCACCACGCCGTTTTCCGCGTACAGCGCAAAACGGCGTGCGCGCAGGCCCATGCCGTAGGCGCTGCCGTCCAGCTCCAGCCCCAGCGCGCGGGTGAAGCTGGCGTTGCCGTCGGCGAGCATCAGCAGCTCGGGCGGCACATGCTGGGCGGCGGCCCAGGCCTTCATCACGTAGGCATCGTTGACGGCCAGGCACATCACCCGGATGCCGCGGGCGAGGAACTGCGGCAGACGGGCGATGTAGCCAGGCAGGTGGTCGTTCGAGCAGGTCGGGGTGAATGCGCCGGGGACGCCGAAAAGAAGCGCCTTGCGCTGCGCGAACAGCGCGCCGGTCTGGCAGGAGCGCGTCTCGTTCGCCACGACCTGGATGGGAAGGTCGGGGACGACGTCGCCGGTCTCGATGGGCATGCGGGTCTCCGGTGGGGATGCCCGCCATGCTAGCAGCCCGGCCGGGCAAAGCCCGACAGGCGGGGGCGCGTGGGCACCTTGAATCGTTCCTGGCCGCACCTATTTTTCCAGCCAGGCGGCAATCGTGCCGCAATAGCATCGAGGAGGCTGTGACATGAACATGACTCGTCATTCCGTCTTTGGCCGCGATCCTGGCTTGTCCGAGGACTTCCGCCGTGCGTTCGGGCGGTTTTTCGTGCCGGACGAAAGCGACCAGTCCACGGTGGAGACCAGCCAGTGGGCGCCGCGGGTGGATATTCGCGAGGAAGAGAAGCGCTTTGTGATCCTCGCCGACGTGCCGGGCGTGGACCCCGCGACGATCGAGGTAAGCATGGACAAGAGCCTGCTTACCCTCAAGGGCGAGCGCAAGCTCGACAGCGATGAAGGCAGCGGCCGGCTGACCCGCCAGGAGCGCGTCTATGGCAGCTTCCATCGCCGCTTCGCCCTGCCGGAAAGTGCCGATGCGGATGGCATCAGTGCCCAGGGCCGGTACGGGGTGCTGGAGATTTCGATCCCGAAAAAGCCGGAAACCACGCCGCGACGGATCACCATCAACGCGGTTGGTTGAGCCCGGCGCTGTATCCAGGCCCGGCCCTCAGGGGATAATGTCCCACTGCGGGCCGGTGCCTGGTGCCGGGCTATGCCAGTGATCAGGAGTTGGCGTGGAATTCAAAGACTATTACGACATTCTGGGTGTCAAACCCGATGCCAGCGAGACCGAGATCAAGGCGGCCTATCGCAAGCTGGCGCGCAAATACCATCCGGACAAGAACAAGGACGCCGGCGCCGAGGAGAAATTCAAGGCGATCAACGAGGCGAACGAGGTACTCAAGGACGCCGAACGGCGCCGTTCCTACGACCAGTTGCGCGCCGGCGGTTACCGCCAGGGCGAGCAGTTCCGGCCGCCACCGGGTTGGCAGGGCCAGGGCCGTGCCCAGGGCTTCGGCGATGCGGGCGACGGCGATTTCAGCGACTTTTTCGAAAGCCTGTTCGGCCGTGGCGCCGCAGGTCAACGCGGCCACAGCCGTGCCCATCGCGGCCGCGACGTGCAGGCCTCGGTGCAGATCGACCTGCAGACGGCCTTTGACGGCGGCCGCACGCGGCTGTCGCTGAGCGACCCGGCCGGTGGCGAGCGGGTGCTCGAGGTGAAGATCCCCGCCGGCATTCAGCCGGGGCAGGTGATTCGCTTGTCCGGCCAGGGGCAGCCCGGCATGGGCGGCGGCGCCAAGGGCGATTTGCTGCTGGAAGTGGGTATTCGCGATGACGCGCGGTTCCGCCTGGACGGACGCAACGTGGTGCATGTGCTGCCGATCACTCCGTGGGAGGCGGCGCTGGGCGCCTCCGTGCCCGTGCCGACCCTGGCCGGGACGGTGGACTTGCGCATTCCGGCCGGCTCGCAGTCCGGCCGCAAGCTGCGGCTCAAGGGACGCGGCATGCCGGGTGCGCATCCGGGCGACCAGCTGGTGGAGTTGTCGATCCGCGTGCCGGCGGCGCAGACCGACGAGCAGCAGGCGGCCTTTGCCAAGCTGCAACAGCAATTCAAGGACTTCGACCCGCGCAGGTGAAACCGCGCGAGGCTTCCCGGCCATGAAAAACGGCGCCTCGAGGGCGCCGTTTTTCCAGCTGCAGCGGCCGGGCCGGGCTCAGCCGGGAAGGAATTCCTTCAGGGCCTTGACCAGTTCCTCTTCCCTGATCGGCTTGGTCACGTACGCCTTGGCTCCCTGGCGCATGCCCCAGACCTTGTCGGTCTCCTGGTCCTTGGTGGTGACCAGGATGATCGGGATATGCGCGGTCTCGGCATTCTTGCTGATCGTGCGGGTGGCCTGGAAACCATTGAGGTTGGGCATCACCACGTCCATCAGGATCAGGTCGGGCATTTCCTGCTTGGCCGCCTCGACACCGGCGGCACCGTCTTCGGCCGAGAGCGCCTCGTGGCCGAGTTTTTCGACGATCCGCTTGATGCCCAGCAATTGCGATGGGGAGTCGTCGACGATCAGGATGCGAGCCATAAGGTAAAAATTCCCTGCGAGTTTCGGTGATTCTAAGCCGTGCCGGGGGGACTTCCAAGCACGCCGTGGTCAAACGGCGTCGTTGATCCGCACCACGGTGCGGCCGAACGAGTCGCCCGCAAGCATCCGCGAAAATGTCTGCGGCAATTCGTCCAGTCCGATTTCACGGGTGGCGATGCGCTCGAGATGGGCGGGCTTCCATTCGTTGGCGAGCCGGCGCCAGATTTCCTCGCGGATATCGCGGGCGGTGCCGGCCGAGGCGATGCCCAGCAGGCTGGCGCCGCGAATGATGAACGGCATCACGGTGCTGTGAAACTCGATGCCACCGGCGTTGCCGCAGATGGCGACATTGCCGTACGGGCTGATCAGCGGCAGCAGGCCGGCCAGCATGCTGCCGCCGACGTTGTCCAGGGCGCCGCCAAAGCGGACCGAATCCATCGGCTTGCCGCTGAACACGAGCTGGCGGCGGTCGATGCATGCAGTGGCACCGAGGCTGTGCAGCCAGTCGAAGTGGTCGGCCTTGCCGCTGATCGCATGCACGGCGTAGCCGGCGCGCGTGAAGATGTCGATGGCCAGCATGCCGACGCCGCCGCTGGCGCCGGTGACGGCGATCGGTCCCAGCTCGGGCGTCTGCCGGTTGTCGCGCATGCGCAGCAGGGCCAGCGCCGCGGTGAAGCCGGCGGTGCCGAGGATCATGCTTTCACGCAAGCTCAGCCCGCGCGGCAATGCCACGGCCCAGCGGCTCTCCAGCCGCGCATATTCGGCATAGCCGCCATCCCGTGTCTCGGACAGGCCGCTGCCGGTGCACAGCACCGGGTCGCCCTCCTTGAAGGCGGGGTCGGTCGAGGCCACCACCTGGCCGGCCACGTCGATGCCGCCATTGAGCGGGTAGTGGCGCAGGATGCGGCCCTTGCCGGTGCCGGCCAGGGCGTCCTTGTAGTTGACCGAGGAATAGGCGACCTTGACCAGCAGCTCGCCTGGCGACAGCGCGTCGGCGGTGATCGGCTCGATGCCGGCGCGATGGCCGGCGTCGTCGTGGTGGATGCGAAAGGCGCGAAACGTGCTCATCTGCGGTACTCCCCGGCTCAGGCCTTGACGCTGGCCGGGCCGATCACCCGTGCCGCGTTGCCACCGTCATAGTCGCTCATCCAGTCGAACAGCGCCGGCATCGAGTCGCCGAACCACACGCTGTCGCGCTGGCCGCTGCGGACAAAACCCTCGTCGACCATGTGGTCCATCATCCGGCGCAGGCCGGTGTAATAGCCGCGCACGTCGAGGAATGCGCAAGGATAGCGGTGCAATCCGAGCTGCGCCCAGGTCAGCATCTCGAACATCTCGTCCATCGTGCCGAAGCCACCGGGCAGGGCGACGAACGCATCGGCCAGCTCGTACATGCGCGTCTTGCGCTGGTGCATGGTCTCGACCACCTGCAGCTCGCTCAGGCCGGGATGGGCCACCTCGAGCTCGACCAGCTGGCGCGGGATCACGCCGACCGCCCTGCCGCCGGCCGCGAGCACGGCGTCGGCCACGGTGCCCATCAGGCCGACCTTGCCGCCGCCGTAGACCAGGCTGATGCCGCGGCGCGCCACTTCCGTGCCGAAGGCGCGCGCCTGTTCGGCGTATGCGGGATGCCGGCCGCTGGACGAGCCGCAATAGACGCAGATGGCGGTGGGCTGGGTCAATGGGTCTACCTGGGTCGGAGTAGTTGGGTAGGAGCCCGCTCGCGGGCGATGCTCTTGTTCTAAATCTTTCCAACCATCAGAACAAAGGCATCGCCCGCGAGCGGGCTCCTACAAGCCAGAAGCCCGTCCATGCCGCCACGAGCGGGCCGATGCCGGGCGGAGGCTCTGGATCCCGTATCGTCGGCCATCCATGGCCTGTACGGGATGAAGTCATCCTGACTTCAATTGCCCTTGTGGATGGCGCGCTTGTCGACCGACAGCGCGGCTTCGTGGACGGCCTCGGACAGCGTCGGGTGGGCATGGACGATGCGCGCGAGGTCCTCGGACGAGCCCTTGAACTCCATCGCCACCACGCACTCGGCGATCAGCTCGGAGACGCCCGGACCGACCATGTGCACGCCGAGGATGCGGTCGGTCTCGGCGTGGGCGAGCATCTTCACCTGGCCGATCGCCTCGTTCATCGCGACGGCGCGGCCGATCGCGGCGAACGGGAAGGTGCCGACCTTGTACGGGATGCCGGCGTCCTTCAGTTCCTTCTCGGTCTTGCCGGCCCAGGCGATCTCCGGCTCGGTGTAGATCACCCACGGGATCGTGTCGAAGTTGACGTGGCCGGCCTTGCCGGCGATCCACTCGGCCACCGCCACGCCTTCCTCGGAGCCCTTGTGCGCCAGCATCGGGCCGCGCACCGCGTCGCCGATCGCCCACACGCCGTCGACGCCGGTGTGGTTGTGCTCGTCGACCGCGATGCGGCCGCGCTCGTCCAGCTTCACGCCGGTGTCGTCGGCCAGCAGGCCGGCGGTGTAGGCGCGGCGGCCCACGGCCACCAGCAGCTTGTCGACGACGAGGTTCTGCTCGCCGTCCTTGTCGGTGTAGGTGAGGTGCACGCCATCCTTCTTCACCTCGGCCTTGTTGAGCTTGGCATTGAGCTTGATGGTCAGGCCCTGCTTGGCGAACTCCTTGGCGGCGACCTTGGCCACGTCGGCGTCGGCCACGGACAGGAACTCCGGCAGCGCCTCGATGATGGTGACCTCGGCACCCAGGCGCTTCCACACGCTGCCCAGCTCCAGGCCGATCACGCCGGCGCCGATCACGCCCAGGCGCTTGGGCACTTCGCTGAAGTCCAGCGCGCCGGCGTTGTCGACGATCGCCTTGCCGTCGAACTTCGCGAACGGCAGCTCGATCGGCACCGAGCCGGAGGCGAGGATCACGTTGGTGGCGGCGAGGGTCTGCCTGGAACCGTCGGCCGCGGTGACCTCGACCTGGTTGCCCTTGAGCAGCTTGCCCTTGCCGTGGAACGCGGTGACCTTGTTCGCCTTGAACAACTGGGCGATGCCGCCGGTGAACTGCTTGACGATCTTGTCCTTGCGGCCGACGAAGGTCGCCATGTCGATCTTCGCGTTCTCGACGCTGATGCCGTGCACCGGCAGGTTGTGCGCGATGTTCCAGAACTGGCGCGAGGAATCCAGCAGCGCCTTGGACGGGATGCAGCCCACGTTGAGGCAGGTGCCGCCCAGCGCCTGCTTGCCGTCCTTGCCGGTGAAGTCGTCCACGCAGGCGACCTTCAGGCCCAGCTGTGCGGCGCGGATCGCGGCCACGTAGCCGGCCGGGCCGGCGCCGATGACGATGACATCGTAGGTTTCGCTCATTTTATTCGCTCACGGGATTCGGGATTGGGGATTCGGGATTCGCAGGGGCAACAGCGTGCGGCAGTGCGATGGGTACCGAATGTCGTGCGGGATTCGGCGGGGAAGGGATTCGCAAGGGCGTCAAGTGCGCGCTTTTCCGAATCCCGACTCCCGAATCCCGGGCCTGGTCAGAGGCCCAGCAACATCCGCTGCGGATTCTCCAGCTGGTTCTTGATGTCGACCAGGAACAGCACCGCGTCCTTGCCGTCGATGATGCGGTGGTCGTAGCTGAGCGCGATGTACATCATCGGCGCGGCGACGATCTGGCCGTTCTCGACGATGGCGCGGTCCTTGATGGCGTGCATGCCGAGGATCGCGCTCTGCGGCGGGTTGACGATCGGGGTGGATAGCAGCGAGCCGAAGGTGCCGCCGTTGGTGATGGTGAAGGTGCCGCCCTGCAGGTCGTCCAGCGACAGCTTGTTCGCGCGCGCCTTGACGGCGTAGTCGGCGATGCCCTGCTCGACCTCGGCGAAGCTCATGTCCTGCACGTCGCGCAGCACCGGCGTGACCAGTCCCTTGTCGGTGGACACCGCGATCGAGATGTCCTGGTAGCCGTGGTAGATCACGTCGTTGCCGTCGACCGACGCGTTGACGAACGGGTAGCGCTTGAGCGCCTCGGCGGCGGCCTTGACGAAGAAGCTCATGAAGCCGAGCTTGATGCCGTGTTCCTTCTGGAACGCCTCACCGAGCGTCTTGCGCATCTTCGACACTTCGCTCAGGTTCACCTCGTTGAACGAGGTGAGCATGGCGATCGAGTTCTTCGACTGCATCAGGCGCTCGGCGATGCGCGCCCGCATGCGGGTCATCGGCACGCGCTCTTCCGGACGCGCGCCCGGGGTGGGTCTGGCGGCCGGGGTGGCGGCGGGCGCCGCGGCAGGGCGGGTGCCCGCGTTGACCACGTCCTCCTTGATGATGCGACCGTCGCGGCCGGTACCGGCGATGGCGGAGGTGTCCACCTTGTTCTCGGTGGCGACGCGCTGCGCGGCGGGCGAAAGCGCGGCGGCGGCCTTCGGCGCGGCCGGAGCGGGGGTGGCGGCGGCCGGGGCCGGAGCAGCGGCAGCAGGCGCCGGCGCCGGCGCGGCGGCCA
>JAGWIC010000061.1 GCA_028866435.1 Lysobacteraceae bacterium
GCAACAAGCATGCCGGCATCCGCGACTGGCTGGCGCTGTCCGACGCCTACTACGACGCCTCGATGGCCACCGACATGGCGATCAAGGTGCCGGTGATCTGGGGCATCGATGCCGTGCACGGCGACAACAACGTGTTCGGCGCCACCCTGTTCCCGCACAACATCGGCCTCGGCGCGGCGCACGACCCGGCGCTGATCGAGGCGATCGGCGCCGCCACCGCCAGGGCGGTGCGCGCCACCGGCGTGGAGTGGGCGTTCGCGCCGACCCTGGCGGTGGCGCAGGACGTCCGCTGGGGCCGCACCTACGAGAGCTTTTCCAGCGAGGGCCCGCTGGTGCGCGAGTACGCGCGCGCCTACGTGACCGGGCTGCAGGGCGGCTTCGGCGACCACAACGTGATGGCCACGGCCAAGCATTTCATCGGCGACGGCGCGACCTGGAACGGCACCGACCAGGGCCAGGCCAGGGTCGGTCGGTACGACATGATCAACACCCACGGCGCGGGCTATTTCGGCGCGCTCGAAGCCGGGGTGCAGAGCGTGATGGCCTCCTACAGCAGCTGGGACGACGTGGCCGCCGGCATCGACTACGGCAAGATGTCGGGGGCGAAGGCGCTGCTGACCGGCGCGCTGAAGGACAAGATGGGCTTCGACGGCTTCATCGTGTCCGACTGGAACGCGATCGGCCAGCTGCCCGGCTGCAGCAATGCTAGCTGCCCGCAGGCGATCAACGCCGGCATCGACATGGTGATGGTGCCGGACGACTGGAAGGCCTTCATCGCCAACACCACCCGCCAGGTCGAGGACGGCCGGATCCCGCAGGCGCGCATCGACGACGCGGTCAGCCGCATCGTCCGCGCCAAGCTGCGCATGGGCCTGTTCGGCACCCGGCCGTCGCAGCGGGCGGGGGCCGGCGACGCCGCGCTGCTGCAGAGCCGCGCGCTGGCGCGGCGCGCGGTGCGCGAGTCGCTGGTGCTGCTGAAGAACGACCGCCACGCGCTGCCGCTGCATCCGGGCATGAAGATCCTGGTCGTCGGCAAGAGCGCGGACAGCCTGTCCAACCAGACCGGCGGCTGGTCGCTGACCTGGCAGGGCAGCGGCAACGACAACGCCGACTTCCCCAACGGCGAGAGCATCCTGGCCGGCTTGCGCGAGGCCGATGGCGCGGCGAATGTCACTTACAGCGAAACGGCGCAGGGCATCGATCTGCAGCCGTTCGACGCGATCGTGGCGGTGATCGGCGAAACCCCCTACGCCGAAACCATGGGCGACATCCCGCCCGCGGCCACCCTGCGCCACAGCGACCGCTACCCGGAAGACCTGGCCGTGCTGCAGGCGGTGGCCCGCGCGCACAAGCCGGTGGTCACCGTGTTCGTCGCCGGCCGTCCGCTGTACGTCAACAACCTGCTCAATCTCTCCGACGCGTTCGTCGCCGCCTGGCTGCCGGGCAGCGAAGGCGGCGGCGTGGCCGACGTGCTGTTCGCGGCCCGTTCCGCCGCGGGCCGCGACGGCTTCAGCGGCACCCTGGCCCGGCCGTGGCCGGCGGTGCCCTGTCCGTACGCGGGCGCGGCCGCCGCGCCGGCGCGCCGCTGGCTGTTCACCCCGGGCTACGGGCTGCGCTATGGCGACCACCGCGCCCTCGGCGCGCTGCCCAGCTATCCCGCCGTCCACGCCTGCGCCGAGGCCTCGGGGCTGGCCGTGTTCCACACGCAGGCGGTGCCGCCCTTCGCGCTCTACCTGGCCGGCGACGACCCGCGGCAGCCGGCGCACGACGTCGGTCCCGACCTGAACGCGGTGATCGCGTGGCCCGCCGGCCACCCGCTGCTGCGCCTGCGCACGGTGCAGGTAAACACCCAGCAGGACGCGAAATCCGTCACCTGGCTCGGTGCCGGCCGCTTCTTCGCGCGGAGCCCGCAACCGCGCAACCTGCAGCCGCTGGCCGCCGCCGGCGCCGTGCTGCAGTTCGATGTGGTGGTGCACACGCCCGCGCAGGGGCCGGTGACGCTGTACCTGGGTTGCGGCGCGCACTGCCGCAGCAGCGTCGACATCGGCCCTGTCCTGGCCGGCTACGCCGGCGGCGCGCGCCACACCGTGGCGGTCCCGCTGCGCTGCTTCGCCGGCAAGGCCAACGACCTGTCGCACGTCGACGTGCCGTTCGGCGTGCAGGCCGCGGCGCCGTTTTCCGCCGCCTTCGCCGACGTGAGGATCGGCCCGCTGGCGGCCGGCCAGGCCTCGCCGAGCTGCACCGCTGCGGGGGTCCGATGACGGTGAGGCGGTTGCAGCGGCGTTGCGCGCGCGATGAGTGAGCAGGGGGGCAGCGGGCGCCGGATCGTGCCGTGGCTGTTTTCCTGCCTCGCCGCGGTGACCACGCTCGCCCTGTACGTGTCGAGGCTGGGGCTGCACACCGCGGCGCCGGTGTTCGTTCCGCCGCCGCCGCCGGCGCGGGCCACGGTCGAACTGTGGCTCAGTACCGCCGATCGCCGGCTGCAACTGGTGCGACAACCCGATATCGAGATGAGCGCGCCGCCGGCCGCGGCGGTCGATGTGGTGATCGACACCGGCAAGACCTATCAGTCGATCGTCGGCTTCGGCGCGGCGTTGACCGACTCGTCGGCATGGCTGATCCAGAACGAGCTGGACGAGCGCCAGCGCGCCGCGCTGCTGCAGGAGCTGTTCGGCCCGCCCCCCAACCTCAACCTCAACATGACGCGGCTGACCATCGGCGCCTCGGACTTTTCGCTGCAGCGCTACACGCTGGACGACCTTCCGCCGGGCCAGGCCGATCCCGCGCTGGAGCATTTCAACGTCGCCGCCGACCTGGGTGGCGTGATACCGACCGTGCGCGAGGCGATGGCCTTCAGTCCGCGGCTGCACGTCATCGCGTCGCCGTGGAGTGCGCCGGCATGGATGAAGACCAGCGCCAACCTGATCGGCGGCGAGCTGCTGCCGCAGTTCGAAAGCACCTACGCCGACTACCTGGTCAAGTACGTCGACACCTTCCGCCGCTACGGCATCCCCATCTTCGCCCTGACCCTGCAGAACGAGCCGGGTTTCGTGCCCGTCACCTATCCGGGCATGCGGCTGCCGGCGGCCACGCGCGCGCGCATCATCGCCCAGTACCTCGGCCCGGCGCTGGCAAGCCGCAAGCCGAAAACCGCCATCCTCGAGTGGGACCACAACTGGGACGAGCCGGCGCAGCCGTTGAGCGTGCTGTCCGACCCCGCGGCGGCGCGCTACGTCGACGGCGTGGCGTGGCACTGCTACCGGGGCAGTGCCTACGCGCAGGGCCCGGTCCACCATCAGTTTCCCCGGAAGGACAACTACATCACCGAATGTTCCGGCGGCGACTGGGACTACAAGCAAGACGACGAGCTGCTCTGGTTCGCGCGCAACCTGCTGCTGGAAGGGCTCCGCAACTGGGCGCGTGGCGTGGTGTACTGGAACCTGGCGCTGGACGAGTCCCATGGCCCGCACCTCGGTGGCTGCGGCAACTGCAAGGGACTGGTGACGATCGACTCGCGCACGGGGGCGGTGAAGCGCAACGACGAGTACTACGCGTTCGCCCACTTCAGCCGATTCGTCCTGCCCGGTGCCTTGCGCGTGCGATCCACCGCCACCGACAAGGGCATCGAGAATGTGGCCTTCCAGAATGCCGGCGGCGGATCGGTCGTGCTGGTGGTGGTGAACAGCAACACCGCGGCGCGCGTCGTTTCCGTCGCGCAGGACGTCACCCACTTCCGCTACACGCTGCCGCCGCAGAGCGTGGCGACTTTCGTCTGGAACCCGGACCAGGCCAGCCAGCAGCGCGCCCCGGCCAGCGCGGCATCCGCCAGGCCGGCGCCGGCGACGTCGGCCAGCCGGGCGCAGCGCTGACCGGTCGCCGGTCCAGCCCGTTTCGCCGCCCCGCCGCCGATTGCTCGCCTCGACCGGCAAAGCCCGACAGGCAGCCGGAACGACACGACGGGCCAAGTTTGCCCAATAGCGCAATGGCGGCACGATTGCGCCACGACAGTGGCGCGACACGGGTGCGTGGAGCGGTGGCCCCAGTGTGCGGAACTTGTCCCACAAACTCATTTTCAAATACTGCCGTTGCAGGCATGGGCAGGCCAGGAGCGGTCGCAACCGTTACAGACGGGCCGAAGAAGGCGGCGGCGGGGGTGATTCGAAATCGGCTTGCTCCACTCCTCCAATCTGCCCGTCTTGTCGCGGCTGATGAGACAAGACGCGATAAACTCCGTGGATCGCTCGGCCCCGGACGCAGGGGAGCAATGACAGGGACGCGAACCACATGGCACTCCATCCAGAATTTCCGGCGTCGCCTTACGCGATTCCAGCGCCCGACCAGCGCTGGTTTCCGGCTTCGGAAGACCTTCGCAGCACGGCCTATGAAAACCTCCTGCCACCACTGGTCGCAAAAATTCGGGAGCAGGTGAGCAGCTGGCGTGATCAGGGCTATCCAGGCGTGTCGGATACATCAAGGGCCTTGCTCCGCTGGTGGTTTCAAACGGCGCATCAGGTCGAGCAGGCGGACGGCACCCTGCTGGTCTTCGAGTACTACTTCGCGCAGCGCGAAGCGGTGGAAACCGTCATCTGGCTGTACGACGTCAAGCGCGCGCGCGACAAGTACGACCTGATGCGCTTCGATGCCTCCGGGTCCATTTCCGCCAACATGTTTCCCGAAGACTGGCCGCGCTACGTCAGCAAGATGGCCACCGGCTCGGGCAAGACCAAGGTGTTGTCGCTGCTGATCGCCTGGTGCTATTTCCACAAACTGTACGAAGCCGGCTCCACGCTGGCGCGCAACATGCTGCTGATCGCGCCGAACATCATCGTGCTGGATCGTCTGCGCGCCGACTTCGACGGCCTGAAGATCTTCTTCAACGACCCGGTGTTGCCCGACAACGGTCACGACGGCCGCAACTGGCGCGACGATTTCCAGCTCAGCCTGCATGTCCAGGACGATGTCCATATCGTGCGACCGACCGGCAATCTGTTCCTGACCAACATCCATCGCGTCTATCGGGGTGATGTGACCGAGCCGTCGCCTGACGATGACGACCTGCGGGATTATTTCCTCAGCCCGTTCGGTCCCAGGCCAGCAGGCAAGACCACGGACAGCAACACCGATCTGGGCGAGATCATCCGCGAGATCGACGAGCTGGCTGTCTTCAATGACGAGGCCCACCACGTCCACGACGAGCGGATGGCCTGGTTCAAGTCCATCCAGGACATCCACCACCGGATGCTGCAGAAGGATGGGCGCCTCTCGCTGCAGATCGACGTGACGGCCACGCCCAGGCACAACAACGGCGCGATCTTCGTGCAGACCGTGTCCGACTACCCGCTGGTCGAGGCGATTCACCAGAACGTGGTCAAGCATCCGGTGCTGCCCGATCGCGCCAGCGTCGAGCGGCTGCACGAGCAGCAGAGTGCGCTGTTCACCGAGCGCTATGCCGATTACCTGCAGCTGGGCATCGAGGAGTGGCGCACGGCGTATGCCGAACACGAAAAGCTCGGCAAGAAAGCGGTGCTGTTCGTGATGGTGGATGACACCCGCAATTGCGACGAGGTCGGCAGCTATCTGGAAAAGCTCTGTCCCGAGCTGCAGGGCGCCGTGCTGGTCATCCACACCAAGGCCAATGGCGAGATCTCCGAGGCGGCTTCCGGCAAGAAACGAGAGGAACTGGAAGCCCTGCGCAAGGCGTCCAACGACATCGACGGCTGGGATAGCCCCTACAAGGCGATCGTCTCCGTGCTGATGCTCAAGGAGGGCTGGGACGTGCGCAACGTCACCACCGTCGTCGGCCTGCGCGCCTACACTTCCAAGAGCAATATCCTGCCCGAGCAGACCCTCGGTCGAGGCCTGCGCCGCATGTACTTCGGCAGTGCTGCGCCGGAATACGTGTCGGTTATGGGCACCCAGGCCTTCATGGATTTTGTCGAGACCATCAAGAGCGAAGGCGTCGAGCTGGAGCACGTACCCATGGGCAAGGGCGCCGAACGCCAGGATTCGCTCGTGGTCGAAGTGGACACAGGCAACCCCGACAAGGACATCGCCGCGCTGGATATCGCCTGGCCGCGGCTCACCCGTCGCTACCACCGCGAATACGGCGCGCTGTCCACGCTCGATCCCGGCGCGTTCTACCACCAGCCGCTGGCGCTCAAGGCGTTCCCGCTCGAGGACACGCGCGAGATCGTCTTCAAGACCATGCTGGACGACAGCGCCCACCACACCATCGAGCTCGATGCTGGCGGCGTGGCGGATCACCGCTCGGTGGTGGCCTTTTTCGCCCGCCAGTTGATCAAGGATCTGAAGCTGGTCGGCGGCTATGAGGAGCTTTATCCGAGGGTGCGCGACTTCATGCGCGACCATCTCTTCGAGGGAGGCCCCGTAGATCTGCAGGATGCGCAGGTGCTGCGCAATCTCGCCGAGCCGGCGGCGGCCAAGCTGATCGTCGACAACTTCACCAAGGGCATCAACGCGCTGACCATCCGCGATACGGGTGCCGCGGCCGTCGACGGCTACATGCGCCTGTCCGACATGCGCCCGTTCCGCACCGAGAACCGGCCCTACCTGGCGCCCCGGCGCTCGCTCTTCAACAAGATCGTGGGCGAGCCCAACGCCGGCGGTTTCGAGTTGGCCTTTGCCGCCTTTCTCGATGGTGCGGACGACGTTGCTGCATTTGCCAAGAACTACCTTGCGGTGGGCTTCAAACTGGATTACGTCAAGGCCAGCGGCGAGCTGTCGAATTACATCCCCGACTTCATCGTCCGCACCACCGACGGAACCGTGTGGATCGTCGAGACCAAGGGCCGCGCCGAACTCGATCTGCCCCAGAAGATGCAGCGCCTGGCGCAGTGGTGCATCGACGCCACCGAGGCCTGCGCGGGCGAGGGCGGTGCGGTGTATCGGTTTGTCTACGTCGAGCAGGCCGGTTTCGAGAAGCATCGGCCCACCACGTTCGCCGCGCTGCCGGCCAGTTTCCGCGACTACCAACCGGGTTGACCCTCATGGACGAGAACCTGCCACCGCCCACCGGCGAGTTCCTGCTCTACCAGAGCGAGGATGGCCGCACCCGCATCGAATGCCGTTTCGGGGAGCGCACGCTGTGGCTCAGCCAGGCCCAACTGGCCGAGCTGTTCCAGGTCAGCGTGCCCACCATCAACGAGCATCTGAAAGGCATCTATGCCGAAGGGGAGCTGTTGCCTGAACGAACCCTTCGGAGTTTCCGAATAGTTCGCCGCGAGGGCAGTCGACAGGTCGCGCGCAACATCGACCACTACCAGCTGGAGGCCATCCTGGCCGTGGGTTACCGGGTGCGCTCCGAGCGCGGCACCCAGTTCCGCCAGTGGGCCACGGCGCGGCTGCAGGAGTACCTGCTCAAGGGTTTCGTCATGGACGACGAGCGCCTGAAGAACCCACCCGGCCCCGGCGTGCCCGATTACTTCGACGAGCTGCTGGAGCGCATCCGCGGCATCCGCGCCAGCGAAAAGCGCATCTACCTCAAGCTGCGCGACATCTTCGCGCTGGCGGCGGACTACCAGCCGGATGCCGCGCAGACCCAGCAGTTCTTCCAGATCATCCAGAACAAGCTGCACTGGGCCGCCACGGGCAAGACTGCCGCCGAGCTGATCGCCGCGCGCGCCGATCACGCCCAACCCAATATGGGGCTCACCAACTGGAAGGGTGTCAAGGTGCGGCGCAGCGACGTCACCATCGCAAAAAACTATCTTCAGGCGGACGAAATCGCCGAGCTGGACCGCATCGTAGTCATGTATCTGGACTATGCCGAGGATCAGGCGCGCCGCCGACACATGTTGTACATGCGCGACTGGCGCGAAAAGCTGGACGCCTTTCTCGCCTTTAACGAGCGCGACATTCTCACCGACGCCGGCCGCGTCTCCCGCGCCGTGGCCGACCAGCTCGCGCTGGAGCAGTTCGAGCAGTTCGAAGCCCGTCGCCTGCAGGCTGAAGCCGCCGCAGACGAAGCGGCCTTCGACGCCGCCATCAAACGCCTGCCGGCCAAGTCGCCGCGCACCCCAAAAAAGAAGAGCTGAGCCATGGCCAAGCCCCCCGCCTACGACCTCACCGACGCCGAGAAGCGCGACCTCGTGCAACTGATCCAGGCCGGCCGCCCGCTGCCGGAGAAGTACCGCTTCGTGCTGTTCGAGGACAAGCGCGAGGTGGAGCTGGTGTGGAATGGCAAGACGCGCGACGTCTGCACCACCGTGCTGCCGTTCCAGACGCTGGAGCATATCGACGAGCCGCGTGCCGAGACCCGCGTGCAGGAGAAACTGTTCGACGCGCGCGGCCGCCAGTCCAGGGGCTGGACCAACAAGCTGATCTGGGGCGACAACAAGCTGATCCTGTCATCGCTCAAGGCCGGTGCGCTGCGCCGGCAGATCGAGGACGCCGGCGGGCTCAAGCTGATCTACATCGACCCGCCGTTCGACGTGGGTGCCGACTTCTCGATGGATATCGAGATCGGCGGCGAGACCTTCCACAAGGAGCCGAATCTGCTGGAGCAGATCGCCTACCGCGATACGTGGGGGCGCGGGGCGGACTCGTTTATCAGCATGATCTACGAGCGGTTGATTTTGATGCGTGACCTTATGGCACCTGATGGTGTGATCTATCTTCATTGCGATTGGCACGTTGGCTTTGCGCTTCGAAGTGTGATGAATGAGATCTTCGGTTCTGAAAACTTCATCAACGAGATTGTTTGGCATTACTACAACAAGATGGCTCCGGTTAGCGCCTGTTTCCCGCGAGCTTCTGATCGGATCATGTCGTATAGCAAAACCCACGGGCAGTACTTCTTTGAGCAGCAATACGAAAAATTGGATCAACCAGTTAAGAGGCTGAAGAGGCAATTTATCGGCGGGAAGGCAATTAACGCACGCGATGAAGATGGGAATATTCAATATATTGAGCTCGACAAGAAGCGTCTTGATGACGTCTGGCGGATGTCGATGCTTCAGCCGGCGGATAAGACTGAGTATTTGGCATATCGAACGCAAAAGCCTGCCGCTCTCGTGGAACGCATCATGCGAGCCAGCAGCGTAGAGGGTGATCTGGTGGCCGACTTCTTTGTGGGCTCCGGCACCACCGCCGCCGTCGCCGAGAAGCTCGGCCGCAAGTGGATCGCCACCGACCTCGGCAAGTTCGCCATCCACACCACGCGCAAGCGCCTGATCGGCGTGCAGCGCGAGCTGAAGGCGGCGGACAAGGATTTCCGCGCGTTCGAGGTGCTGAACCTGGGTCGCTACGAGCGGCAGGCCTATCTCAATGTCGGTGGCCGTCTTAGCGGTGCGCAGAAAGCGCAGGCGCTCGCCGAGAAGGAGCGTGAGTTCCGCGAGCTGATCCTGCGCGCGTACAAGGCCGAGGCGTTCGACAGCGATGCGTTCTTCGACGGCAGGCAGGGCGGGCGGCTGGTGGTGGTGGGGCCGATCAACCTGCCGGTGGGCCGGCTGTTCGTCGAAGAAGTGATCATGGAGACGCGCAAGCGCGGCGCCACCCGCGTCGACGTGCTGGCGTTCGAGTTCGAGATGGGCCTGTTCCCGGCCGTGCTGGAAGAGGCGAAAGCCAAGGGCATCGACCTCACGCCCAAGTACATCCCCGCCGACGTGTTCGACAAGCGCGCGGTGGATCGCGGCCAGGTGGTGTTCCACGACATCAGCTTCGTCGAGGCCACCCCGCGCTACGCCAGGGGCAGGACCGCCCGCGACAAGCTCACGGTAACCATCGAGCTGACCGACTTCTCGGTCTACTACAGCCAGGGCGCCGCCGAGGCTGCCATCGCCGCGCTCAAGGACGGCAAGAGCGAGGTGATCTGCGACCAAGGCCAGCTGCTCAAGATCGGCAAGAACAAGGACGGCGTGATCACCCGCGAGGTGCTCACCAGGACCTGGACCGACTGGGTCGACTACTGGGCGGTGGATTTCGACTACCAGTCGCGCCGCGAGATGATCAAGCTGCCACTGGGGGCGGACACGGATGCCGCCGTGGCGTCACTGGCGTCACATCCCGCCGAGGCGCCGCTGCAGTTCGAGGAGCGCTGGACCGGCGGCTATATCTTCGAGAACGAGTGGCAAAGCTTCCGCACCCGCAAGCAGCGCGAGCTGGAGCTGACCACCGTCGAGCATACCTACGAACGCCCCGGCCGCTACATCGTCGCGGTGAAGGTCGTCGACATCTTCGGCAACGACACCATGACGCTGGTGCCGGTCAGCGTGGGCTGACTTTCTCTCTGCGCTTTGGCATCAGAGCCATTCATTACAGGGTTCTCCCATGCACGACAAACTGACCGACGACGAACTGTTGAGCCTGCAGGCCTTTCTCGATTCCCCCGAATTGGAAGAGACCTCGATGGACGTGGTCACGATGGAAGGCTACTTTGCCGCGCTGGCGATCGGCCCGCGCACGATGATGCCTTCGCAATGGATGCCGTGGATCTGGGACATGGACGAAGGCGAGGCGCAGCCGGCGTTCGTCGATGCCGAGGAGGCCAATGCGCTGATGCAGCTGGTCGTTCGTCACTACAATGGCGTGGTTCGTGACTTTATCGAGGCACCGGCGGCATTCCGCCCGCTCTACGACCAGGACCCACGCTGGGGCGCTTCGGCGTGGTGCGAGGGCTTCATGCTTGGCGTGACCCTTGGAAAGGAAGACTGGACTCCGCTGCTGGTCAGTGAGCCCACGTGGCTGGCACCGTTCACCCGACTGGGCACGGCTGACGGCCTGGCATTTACGCAGAAGGACGGCGATGCCGAGACCTGGATCGAGCAGATCGTGCCGTCTCTGCAGAGGATTCGTGCGTACTGGCTGGAGCAGCGGGCCAGAGCGCCAGAGGGCCAGGTGGAGGACGATTTCCGGTTTGGAACCGATGCGCCCATGCCACACCTGCGGGCGGCGCCGAAAGTGGGCCGCAACGATCCCTGCCCCTGCGGCAGCGGGAGGAAGTTCAAGAAGTGCTGCGTGACGGCGGCTCAGACGCTGCATTGAGCGGCCGTCGGCTTGAGCTGTGCCGCCGGCCGGCCTTCGTGCGGCGACGTCAGTTCCACGAGGGCGGTGCCGCCCGGCCCGGACGCTACCTCCCCCGCAACAGATCCCCCGCGTCCGCAGTATGGAAATGCCGCTTGAACGCCACCTCGCCCGCCGTCGGTTCTTCCAGTTCCCGCGCGTAGCGATGCCCTGCGTACACCGCGTGGGCGATCAGGCCGGGGGCTTCGGCGTCGCCGATGCAGCGCACCGAGCGGATGCCGGCGTCGGCCCACTCGGCCTCGCGCCGTTGCAGGTCGTGGTACAGCGCGTCGTCGGGCAGGCGCGCGGTGACGGTGACGAGGGCGTCGCAGGGGAGTTGCCGTGCCGTGTGGTCCCAGACGTTTTCCAGCTGCAGGGTGGTGCCGTGGTAGCCGGTGATGTTGTGCGATACCAGCGGCTCGATGCCGAGCTCGGCCATGCGCTTGCGGATATGGCGGTAGTCGAGGGTGTGCTGGCTCCAGGGCGCGATGCTGTCTTCCGGCGTCAGGTAGACCACCGCGGCGCCGTGCTGGCGCAGCAGCTCGGCGGCGACGCTGGCGTAGTAGAAGCCGTCGTCGTCGAATACCACCACGCGGCCGCCGGACAGGCGGTGCTCGGGCGGCAGGCCTTGCATCAGGTCGTCGAGGGTGAGCACGCGCGGGTTGTCGATGAATCCTCCGATCGCGGCGCCGTTGCTGCGGCCGTAACCGTCGCGGCGCCATTGGCAGCCGGTGGCGATCACCACGTGTTCGGCGCCGAACTCGAGCACGTCCTGCGCACTCAGGGGCGAGTCGCGATAGATGGCGACGTTGGCCATCTTGCCGATCTGCCCCACGCGCCAGTCGCGCACGCGCGCCCACGCGGCCAGGCCGGGCAGGCGCGCCTCGCGGCTGACGCGGCCGCCGAGTTCGCGGTGCGCCTCGGCGAGGCTTACCTCATGGCCGCGCTGGCCGAGCGCGCGGGCCGCTTCCAGCCCGGCGGGGCCGCCGCCGACCACCAGCACGCGGCTGGCCGAGCGCTTCGGCGCGATGCGTTCCGGGTGCCAGCCCTTGCGCCACTCCTCGCCCATGGTCGGGTTTTGCGTGCAGCGGATCGGCGAGATGGTCATGTCGCCGGAGACGCAGATGTTGCAGCCGATGCATTCGCGGATGTCGTCGGCGCGGCCCTGCTCGATCTTCTGCGGCAGGAACGGGTCGGCGATCGACGGCCGCGCGCAGCCGATCAGGTCCAGCACGCCGCGCCTGAGCTGCGACACCATGGTGTCGGGCGAGGTGAAGCGGCCCACCCCCACCACCGGCTTGCTGGTGGTTTGCTTGACGAAATCGACGAACGGCTCCTGCGCGCCTTCGCCGGCGAAGCGCGAGGGCACCGAGTCGTTGTACCAGGCGGCGAGGTTCACGTCCCACAGGTCGGGCAGCTCGGCCAGCATGCCGACGATCTCCTTCGCCTCGGCCAGCTCGACGCCGCCGGGGCCGAGCAGTTCCTCGGTGGCGAAGCGCAGCGCCACGGCGCAGCGGTCGCCGACCGCGTCCTTCGTATCCTGCAGCACCTCGCGCAGCAGGCGCACGCGGTTCTCCAGCGGGCCGCCGTATTCGTCGCTGCGCTGGTTGCGGCGGCGCTGCAGGAAGTGCATCGCCAGCGACAGGTCGTGCGCGGCGTAGACGTAGATGATGTCCATGCCGGCGCGCTGGCCGCGGATCGCCGCCTCGCGGTGCCAGCGGCGGTATTCGCGGATGTCGCGTTTCGTCATCGCCCGCGCCTGCGACGGGTAGCCGTATTTGGACGGCTGGTGCGACGGCGCGATCAGCACCTCCCGCGAATACAGGTTCGAGGCGGTGGGGCCGTTGTGCGACAGCTCCAGCGCGGCCAGCGCACCGTGCGCGTGCACCTTGTCGCACATCAGCGCCAGCGCGGGGATGTCGCGGTCGTCCCATAGCCGCGCCTCGACGTAGGGCGTCAGGTCGCCGCTGGGGTGGATCTCGCACTCCTCGGTGGAGACCACCGCCCAGCCGCCCTCGGCCTTGGTCTCGCGCATCGCCGCGTGCGCCAGCGGCATCGCGTGGCCCATGCCGTTGCAGTGCGGTACCTGGAAAAAGCGGTTCTTCGCCGTCACCGGGCCGATCTTCACCGGCGTGAACAGGATGTCGTAGCGGGGATCGCGCATGGGTATCAAACCTCGACCGGCAGGGGGGTCTTGCGGCGCCAGCGCATCAGGCCATACAGCGGCAGCCCCGCCGCGCACAGGCCCAGCGCGTACAGGAACGGCCTGCCGCCGATGCCGACGATGGCGAACACCACGTAGAGCAGGCCGACGCCGGCCACCAGCAGCACCTTGCCGCCGTTGCACCCGGCCACGCCGCGCCGCCACAGCACCAGCAGCGCGACGGCGCAGCCGAGGTACAGCGGCAGGCAGGCCGCCGTCGAGACCAGGGTGATGAAGGTGAATGCCGCGACCAGCGAGGCGCTGTAGCTCATCCAGACCATCAGCGACGCGAACAGCCCGGTGACCAGCAGCGCGATCACCGGCGTGCCCTGGCGGTTGTTGCGCGCCAGCACCGCCGGCAATACGCCGTTGACCGCCATCGTGCGGGTGATCTCGCCGACCAGCAGGGTCCAGCCGTTGAGCGCGCCCAGCCCGCTCACCACCACGAACAGGGCGAGCCAGCGCCCGGCGCCGGCATGGCCGAAGCGCTCCATCAGCAGCGACAGCGGTGCGTTCGAGTGGGCCAGTTCCTGCTGCGGAATCAGCAGCAGCGGCACCGCGGACACGACGAGGTAGATCAGCGCGACCAGCGTGGTGCCGATCATCGTCGCGCGCGGAATCGTGCGGCCGGGGTTGCTGACCCGTGCCGCGGGCAGGCTGGCCGACTCGAAGCCGATCATCGCGAACAGCGCGATCGTCGAGGCCGTCAGCACCGTGCCCGGCCGGATCGGCGTGGCCGGCGGGTGCGCCACGAAGCTCGCCGGCGCGGTCAGCAGCAGCCAGCCGCCGAGTACGGCGATCGCCAGCATCGGCAGCAGTTTCAGCGCGGTGGTGACGATCTGCACGCCGCCGCCGGTGCGCACGCCGAACAGGTTGACCACCACCAGCGACCACAACAGCAGCAGCGCGAACATGGTCGGCTGCAGCGCCGCCAGCGACGGGACCACCACCGCGATGTAGCCGACCACGCCGGTGGCCAGCGCGGCATTGGTCAGCCACACCGACAGCCAGTACGCCCACATCGCCATGTACGCCGGCAGCTCGCCGAGACTGTGGCGGATGTAGCCGTAGGGCCCGTCCGCCTCCGGCAGGGCGTGGGCCAGGCGGGCGAATACCTGCGCCAGGGTGAGGCAGCCGAACAGGGTGATGCCCCAGCCGATCAGCGCATTGAAGCCGAACGGCGCCAGCGACGAAGGCAGCAGGAAGATGCCCATGCCGATCACGTTGCCGACCACCAGCGCGGTGCAGATCCAGCCACCGATCTTGCGGTTGTCGCCGCCGGCGTCGCTCATCGGCGCTGCGCCGGTGATGCCGGCCGGCGGTGCGCCGGGCACGCCGTCATGCGGATGCATCCGCGCGGCCGAGGTATGCCGCGCGCAGCAGGTTGTGGAAATGCCACACCCCGCTCTCGCGCCGGGGGCACAGCCGTCCGGCGTCGTAGCTGCCGGAGGCCAGGCCCTTCTGCACGCGCTCGCAGATGGTGATGTCTTCCTGCTGCACTTCGTCGCTGAAGGTCTGGTCGGCGGCGATGCGCGCCTGCGCCTGTTCGTCCTGTGCGTAGTAGTAGTCGAACTCGACCCGGCAGCGGCCCGGCCCCAGCGGCAGGATGCGGTTGGTCTGCAGCCGTCCCGGCATGATGTTGAGCATCACGTTCGGATAGATGAAGTAATAGAACGCCTGGCCGTCGCCATAGATCGCGGTGCTGTTGCGCAGCGGCGAGGACTGCAGCGAGTACCAGTGGAACAGCTCGGTGTCGTAGGCGCGGTAGTCGAGCACCTTCGACAGGCCCGGGTGCACGTGGGGCAGGTGGTAGCCCTCGAGGAAGTTGTCGACGTAGACCTTCCAATTGCAGTCGATGTCGTAGCTGTCGCGCCGCAGGTAGTGCATCGCGGAGAGGTCGATCGGCGCGATCCGCTCGACGATGCCCGCGTACACCTCCTCGAACGGCGCCACATGCTCGTCCAGTGCGACGAACACCAGGCCCTGCCATTCGTGCACGCGCAGCGGCGGCAGGCGGATGTCCTCGACCCGGAAGCCGGCGGCACCCTGCATCTCCGGCGCGCTGCGCAGCTGGCCTTCCAGGGTGTAGGTCCAGCCGTGGTACTTGCAGTGCAGCGCCCGTGCGCCCTTGCCGTCGCACAGTGCCAGCGGCCCGGCGCGGTGACGGCAGACGTTGGGAAAGGCGCGCAGCACGCCGTCCTGCCCGCGCACCAGCAGCAGCGGCACGCCGGCGATCTCCCCGACCACATGGTCGCCCGGCCCGGTCAGCTGGCCCTGATGCGCCGCCAGCTGCCAGCTGCGCGCGAACACCGCGCGCTGCTCCATCGCCAGCATCGCCTCGCCGGCGTAGTAGCGCGCCGGCAGCGCGGTGGCTTGTTCCAGTGGCTGCGTCGTATCGGCGGGCATGGCGGACTCCTGACAGGGTGAGGGTCGGCGCGGACGTCTGCCATGGTCCCGGGGGACGTTGCCGGTGTCCGCGCGCCCGTGCATTGTGTGGCCTGGCCGCCGGAGCCGCCACCATCCGCCCGGGGGTGCCGGCGGTTTCGCGGAAGCGGCCGCGCCGGGCGCAGCATGCCGCCGGGCCGCCGCGGCGACCCGGGGCTTTCCACGGGCGGGGCTTGGCACAAATACTGCTAAGCCATGGCATCCACGGGACGCCTTCCCGCCTGACTCGGCCGCTGCCATGACCCATCAAAACCTCTGCGTCGCCCGCGAGTTCCCCTGGTCCGACGGCGGTCGCCGGTTCACCCAGCGCTACGAGGCCTGCCGGCAGGCCCTTTCGATTCGCGCCCATGCGCCGGTCCGGCTGGCGCTCGCCCCGGCCGCCGGCGCGGCGGCCGCCAGTGCCAGCGGCCGCCGCGCGGGTGAACGCTCCGCGTCACTTTTGTCCCCTGCGGTCGACCCTGCGGGTCAGTCCCGCTCCCACCCCATGCTGATGCGGCAGGCGCTGGGCGGCATGCCCTGATCCGTTCCGCAGCGCGGATGGCCGCGCGCGGCGGGCGTAGTCCGGGCTGGCCGGTCAGCGCTGGTGCTGCGAGGGCGGTGGCCGGTGGGCTGGCCGCGCCGTGCCGGCGCCGCCGGCGACGGTGGCATAGCCGTCGTTCAAGGTCTTGAGGAAGGCGATCAGGTCGCGGATCTCGGCGTCGTCCAGCGCGGGCTTGTCGCCGCGGGTGCGATCCAGCGGGGCGTCGTCGTGGTCGACGTTGCGGCGGTAGGCGGGCGGCAGGTCGTCGTATGCCGCGACCCTGCCGGCCACGGTGGGATACCACTGCCACGGCCGGGTGTCGCGTTCGACGTAGAAATGCAGCACGTCTTCCAGACGATGGAAGCGGCCGTTGTGGAAGAACACCGTGCGTGTCGCCACGTTGCGCAGGGTCGGCGTCTTGAACATGCCGCAATAGCGGGTCTCGCGGCGCAGGTCGCGCCGGTACGGGCCGCACAGGCCGAGGTCGAAATAGGCCGGGTCGCGATTGGCCGGTATCGCCGGGTTGCGCGGCACGCCGAGTGCGGCAAAGCCGTAGTCGGTGAACGCTGCCGGGCGCCCGCCCGGGCCCGGCGTGTCGACATGGCACCTGGCGCAATTGCCCTTGCGCGGGTTGTTGAACAGCGCATAGCCGCGCAGTTCCTGCGGCGTGAGCCGGGCGTGGCCGGACATCACCGCATCGAACTTGCTGGTGTAGGGGTGAAAGCTGGCGTCCTCGGTCTGGAACGCCGCCAGCGCCAGGCCGATGTCCTGCAGGGCCTGCCGCGGATGGTCGAACACCCCGGCCCCGAAGACGCGCTGGAACGCCGCCGCGTAGGCAGCCCGGCGCAGCCGGCCGACCACCGCCGCGGCGTCCGGGTTGGCCATCTCGTTGCTGCCGAGCAGGGGTATGGCCGCCTGCTGCTGCAGCGAGGCGGCGCCGCCGTCGCGGGTGAAGCCGCCGGTGGGGCCTTCATCCTCGCTGTCCGCGGATGCGGGGGTGTAGAAGTGGCGGGTGAACAGCGGGGTAAAGGTGAGGTAACGCAGCGACGGCACCGCCCGTGTGCCGGCCAGACGCATGTCGGCGCCGCCGCGCTGCACGGCCAGGCCGTTCGGCGGCCCGTAGGCATGTCGTGGGCTGTGGCAGCTGGCGCAGGACAGCCGCCCCGAGGCCGACAGCGAGGCGTCGAAGAAGATCCGCTTGCCCAGCGCGGCGCGTGCGCCCAGCTGCGCCGGCACGGGCGGATAGCGCACCCAGGTGCGCAGCGATGGCGTCATCGCATCGCTACCGCCATGCGGCGGCGGTCGCGCCGGGGCCGCTGGCGCGGCGCACAGGCACAGCCATGCCGCCGGCACCAGCACGGCCTGCGCCGCGACCCGCAAACCGTGCCCGGTGGGCCAGTGCCGGCGCGTCATGTCGCGCGGCAAGTCATGGCATCGATGCGGCGTGGCATGGCCGGAGCGTCGATCCCCTCAGAAGTCGAACATCGGCATCAGGTCGCCCACCGCCGGACCGTTGATCGGTTGATAGGGGTTGGCGGCCAGCGTCACCGGGTCCGGCAAGCCGTCGCGGCTGCGCGCCGACAGCGGCGGCAGGCGCCAGTTGCGCTCGATGAATTTGAGCACCGAGGCGTGATCGTAGTAGGTGTGGTCGACCAGCCCCTGGCGGGCATAGGGCGACAGCACCAGCATCGGAATGCGCGGGCCGTCGCCGAAGAAATCCAGGCTCTGGATGTAGCCGGTGTCGAAGTGGCCGCCGCCCTCGTCGGTGGTCACCACGATCGCCGTATGCGCCCACAGCGCCGGGTCCGCCTGCACCCTGGCCAGCACCGTGCGCAGGAAAGCCTCGTAGCTCGCCGGCGCCGAATAGCCCGGGTGGCCGCTGTCGAGGTTCTTCGGCACGACGAAGGAAACCGCGGGCAGGGTGTGCCGGGCGATGTCGTCGAAGAACGTGCTCAGCCCGGCCAGCCCGGCCTTCAGCGCCGGATCCGCCTGCACCCGGGCCGATGCCGCCAGCGGATCGCCGATGTTGTTGTATTGCGCCATCTGCGCCTTCGCCACCGACACATGCATGGCCGTGGCGTCGGCGGCGACGTCGGCCGGATCGCGTCCGCCGGTGTACCACTTCCAGCTGACGCCCTTGCGCGCCAGCGCCTCGGCGATCGTCGGCACGGTCTGCGGCGGGTAGTTGTAGTTGTTCGGCCCGAGCGGTTGCGGCCGGCCCTCCATGTCGTAGCCCGGGTCGTAGTTGTTGACCAGGTAGTACGCGCCGGGCGCACACTTGCTCGGGACATGCCGGCTGCGCAGGAAGGCCAGGATGCTGGCCACGCCCGGCTGGCCGGGGTCGGAACAATTGACGTAGGAGCCGCCCGCATAGCCATCGCGGGTATAGAAGTTTTCCGTGCCCGGCATCGGGTCCGGATTCTCGATCTGGTTGGCCGGAGGCGTGGCGATGCGACCGTCCTTGTTGAAATAGGGCAGGTCGGCAGTGGCGATCGCGAAGAAATTGGCGCCGGTGCCGCCCATCACCGACTGATGGTAGTTGTCGCTCAGGGCGAAGCGCCGGGCCAGCGCCTGGAACAGCGGCGCGTCGCCCGCCGCCATGTTCATGAAACCCATCAGCTCGCCGCCCTGCGCCGGGTTGGCCGGCGTGACGCCCTTGCTATCGCCGCCGGTGCCGGCGGTGGTGGCCACCCAGGTGAACATGTCGTGCCGCCGGTTGTCGCCGCCGGTCTGCTGCCACATCTGGAAGAAGCGGTGTGCCGGATCGCCGGTGACCACCGCCGCCGCCGTCGTGCTGTAGGGCACGTAGCGGGTGATCTGGAACGGGCCATTGGGCAGGTCCGCGGGAAAGCGCTTGTCGGGGAGCCCGCCGGCGGTCTGGAACGTCACCGGATCGAGCTCGCCGATCGTCTCCGGCTGCGGCAAGTGGCGGTAGGCGCCGGTGCGCGCGGGCTCGATGCCGTACTTGCCCTGCAACGCCCCCCTGCTCTGCGCCGCCAGGCTGAAACGGGGGCCCGGCGTGCCATCGGCCCGGATGATGCCTTCGGACAGCAGGTTGTTGACCGTCTGCCCCGGCGGCGGCACGTAGGCGCCGAACAGGCCGTCGAAGGTCTGGTTCTCGCCGATGATGACGATCAGGTGCCGGATCGGCGTGGTCGTCGGGCCCGCGGCCAGCGCCACCGCCGACGCCACCGCACTGGCCGGCAGCGGGCCCGGCAGCGGACCGCGCGCGGGCAGCCGGACCACGCGGTGGTCGGTGCCGCTGCCCACGCCGATGCTGCCGTCGCCGACATGGAAGCGCACGATCGCGAACAGCTTGCCGAGCGGGTCGCTGGCGCTGGCCTGGAAGCTCGCATCGCCGACCGGATCGGCAACGGCCTGCGCCGGCACGTGGAATGCGCTGAGCAACGGCTGCAGCACGCCGGCCACATCCTTGTCCGCCTGGGCCAGGCGTTCGGCGGAGATGTCGGACTTCGCCAGTTGCGCCGCGTCCGGCGCGCCGTGCAGCACCGTGCCCAGCGTGCGCCGGGTCAGCAGCGAGGTGAGCGGGTTCAAGTTGGCCACCTGGTGCGCGCCGCCGCCATCGCCTGCGGGCGCGAGCACGGCCGACAACGTGGCCGCCGTGCCGTCGCTGTCGTTGAACGGTGCGGTCAGCACGAACGGGCCACGGCCGTTCAGCACCATCGTGTATCGGCCGTGCGCGTCGGTCACGCCCGACACGGTGTGCTGGCCCGCGCGGTCGGTGGCGGTGACCGCCACGCCGACCACGGGCACGTCGCTGCCGGCCACGCCGGTCACGCGATAGCTTGCAGGGCTTGCCATGCCGCCGCAACCGCTCAGGGACAACAGCACGGCCAGGCCGGCCGGCGCCAACATGCGAGATTTCATCGGATATCCACCAGGGTCGGTTCTCCACGCTGCCGGCGCGTCGCAGCCGGCAGACCGTCGATCGATCCCGCCATCATCGCATCGGCAGATGACAGCTTTCCGTCGGCGTGCCCGCTGCCAGCTTCATGCGGCCGGCACCGGGGCGTCGGTTGCCCGCTTTCCGTCGAAGCGTGCGAGCCGCTGGCTGCGCCGTCCGCCGATGACAGAAGGCCGGCATGGCGCCGGCCTTCTGTGGTGTTACGGTTTCACCCAGCTTCGTTCAGGGCGTGCAGCTCTTGCCGTGGTCGGCGTGGTCGCCCTTGGCCTTGGCCGCGGCCTCGCTCATGTACTCGCCCTTCTTGGTCTTGCCGTAGTACTTGTCGCCGGGGCAGTGGTACACCTTGCTGCTGGTGTTGACCCAGACCATGCCCGGACCGCCGCCGGCGGCGGCGTTGGTTGCCGGCATGGCCATGTGTCCCATCATGCCGCCCTTGGCTGCGGGTGCGGCGGGTGCCGCGGTGGCGGCCGCGGGA